>NZ_CP196560.1:922965-1230620 GCF_051801355.1 Haloarchaeobius ordinarius
GCCCGCAGGTGCTGGTGGTACGTCGACCGGGCGATGCCCATCGAGTCCGCGAGGTCGTCCCCGCTGGTCGGGCGCGGCCACTCGAAGAAGTCCCCGAAGTACGCCCGCTGGAGCGCCGTCAGCTGGCGCTCGGTGAGCTGGTCCTCCAGTGCCGCGATGAACTCCTGTTTCGTCGTCGCGGGCCGCTCCCGTTCGCGGTAGGCGGTGAGGTCGATGCCGTCGAACTCGGCCTCGATGGTCTCGACGATGCTCCGGGCGTTGGCATCGCGGGGCAGTTCCACCTCGACGCTGGCGGTCCCAGGTTTCGCCGTGATGGCCTTGACGTCCGCGCCGTAGGCCGCGAGCATCGAGAGCAGCCCCTCGTTCGCGACCGTGAACTCGATGAGACTGACGCCCTCGTTCCGGGTGATCACCTTCGTGTCGAGGACGCTGTCCGACTCGGCGGCGATGTCAGCGACCTCGTCGGGGTCCTCGGCTTCGACGGTGAAGAACATCCCCAGCGAGTCGTCGTCGCGGTACACCGAGCCGGCGTAGGTGAGCGTCGCGTTCGCTCGCTCGGCCACGTCGACGAAGAACACCGAGCGGTCCGCGACGGTGAACGATAGCTGGACGATGTTGTCCGCGGTGAGGGTGCGCCGGGTCTCGGCCGCCGAGATGGCCGTCGCGACCATTCGCCCCAGTGCGGCGAGGATGGTCGCCTCCCGGTCGTCCAGCGCCGCCGGGTCGTCGGTGTACACCGTCAGCACGCCGTACCGCGCGTCGCGGTACACCAGCGGGATGACCGCGACAGTCGAGAACGACTCGTCGGTTCGGGCCTCGTGCCACGCCAGGTCGTCGAGGTCGGCGACCGAGACCACCTGCACCTCGCCGGTGTCGACCGCCCGCTCGACCGGGCCGCCGCTCCCGTCGAGCACCATCGCGTCGCCGTCGGCGGAGCCGCCGACGATGGCGTTCGGTCGGATGGTGTGGTCCGCGAGGTCGGGTTCGCCCGCCCACGCACAGGTGAACGGGTCGGTCTCGGCGAGTAACTCGCACATGCTGGCCTCGATCTCCGAGCGGCTGGTCGCCTCGACCAGCGCCCCCGCGGTCTGTCCGATGAGCCCGTCGATGCGTTCGAGCAGGTGTTCGAGCCCCTCGCGCTCGGCCGCGAGCTGGGCCGCGCGCTGTTCGGCGGTTCGCTCCGCCTGCACCCGGTCGGTCACGTCCGTCTGGAAGCCCACGAAGTGTGACACCTCGCCCGACCCGTCGCGGATGGGCGCGATGTCCACCTTGTTCCAGAAGCGCTCGCCCGACTTCGTGTAGTTCACCAGTTCGACCGACACCGACTCCTCGTTCTCGATGGCCTCGCGCATCTGTCGGACTGCGTCGGGGTCCGAGTCCTCACCCTGCAGGAACCGGCAGTTGCGACCGATGACGTCCTCGCGGTCGTAGCCCGTGAGGCGCTCGAACGCGTCGTTCGTGTAGATGAGCGGCAAGTCCGGCGCGTTCGCGTCCGCGATGGTGATGCCGACCGGCGCTTCGTCGAGTGCCTGCTCTTTCAGTTGCTGGTCGGTCGTCCGGACCGAGTGCGACTCGCGCACGCGCTCTAGCAGTCGGTCCTGCCAGTCGCCGCCCTCGCGGCGGACGTACCCGTCCACGCCCGCGGCGACCGCCCGCTCTGCGACCGCTTCGCTTCCGTCTGCCGTACACAGCACGAACGGCACGTCACCGTGGACCGCCCGGACCGTCCGGAGGAGTTCGACACCCGTCACGTCGCCGACGTCGAACTCGCAGACGACACAGTGAGGCACCGCTCGGCCCATGACCGAGAGCGCCTCGTCGGCGTCCGCGACGACGTCGACGGCGAATCCCTCGGTCACGAGCACGTCGGCCGTCTCACCCGCACGGCCGTCGTCCCCATCGACCAGGAGGACCCGCGTCTCTGAATCCATGGCTACTGGTATTGACTGACGGCGTAAAGAGGTTCCCTCAAACCCGGAGGCGATTCAACAGGGAGTATCAGGTCCCGTATTTATCTCTCAGGGGATGAGCTGTTCGCCGTCGTCGTCGTACACCCGGATGGCGTCGACCGGGCAGACCCGGGCGGCGAACTTCGCGTCGAACTCCTGGTCTTCGGGCACCTCGCGGACGAACAGGTCGTCGTCGGTCTCCTCGCCGTCGACGAGGACGGCCTTCCCGGCGTCGCGGTCGGCCTCGAAGCCCTCCTCCCACTCGGCGACGCACTGGAACATCCCGATGCAGGTGTCGCGGTCGTACTCTATCTTCATGAGAGCGGGTTCGCTCGTGGGGTGTAAATCGTTGACGGACGGTGGTGTTGTGGGTCGTAGGCTGTGGGAGGGTTTCGGTGGTGGGTTGTCGAACTGCTGTTGGTACCGACGACCGACGAACTCGCGCCGATGGCAGTGGTGACCGCACCCGGCCCGCACAGCACCGCACCTCGTCCTCCCCAGCCGACTCCAGTGCTCGCTTCGCTGCGCGCTGTCGTCCCTCGCGCGTTTCCGCCTGGCGGTCTCGCTGTCGCTCGACACGCCTGACCGCACGCGCCGTGGTGATTTATCGGGGTTCTGGTCGTACTCAAGGACGATGCCCTCCGAAGCCGACGCCTCTCCCAATCTCGCAGAACGCTACTTCTGGGCGGGCCACGCCAACCCCTGGAGCGTCTGGACGTTCGTCGCGACCTATCCGCTGCTGGTACTGGCCATCTACCGGCGCGAGCAGCGCCTGCTGGCCGCGATTCTGGTGTTTGTCGCGGTGAACCCGCTCCTGTCGCCCGAACCCGACGACGACTCGGCGTGGGCGACGCGGGTGGTGCTCGGGGAGCGTGTGTGGCTCGACGACGGGCTGCTGTCGTCGGTGTCGAACCTGCTGTTCGTCGTCGCAACCGCGCCAGTACAGCTGTACACCTTGCGAGCCGCCGTGAAGCGCCAGCCGGTTCGGGCCCTGGTCGGGACCGGCCTCTCGATGGTGCTGATGTTCGTGTTCTTCGGGCGGATGGCCCGGCTGTACGAGGCCCGTGCGACCGGGGCGCGGGAAATGACGACAGTTTAAACCGGAGCAGGACCCAACTCCGGCCAATGAACACGGCGGACGTGCCCGGCATCCCTGCACCCTTCGTCGAGCACCTGCAGGGCCAGGGCATCGAGGAGCTGTACCCGCCACAGGCACAGGCGGTCGAGGCGGGCGTAACCGAGGGCGAGAGCGTCGTCGCCTCCATCCCGACGGCGAGTGGGAAGACGCTCATCGCCACGCTGGCGATGCTCTCGGCGGTCGAGCGCGGCGGGAAGGCGCTCTACATCGTGCCCCTGCGGGCGCTGGCCTCCGAGAAGAAAGCAGAGTTCGAGCAGTTCGCGGAGTTCGGCGTGAGCGTCGGTGTCTCGACGGGGAACTACGAGTCAGAAGGCGGCTGGCTCGGCGAGAAGGACATCGTCGTCGCCACCTCCGAGAAGGTCGACTCGCTGGTGCGAAACGGCGCACCCTGGATCGACGACCTGACCTGCGTGGTCGCCGACGAGGTCCACCTCATCGACGACCGGAACCGGGGGCCGACCCTCGAAGTGACCCTCGCCAAGCTCCGACAGGTCAACCCGAAGCTGCAGGTCGTCGCCCTCTCGGCGACGGTCGGCAACGCCGACGACCTCGCGGACTGGCTCGACGCGGAACTGGTCGACGACGACTGGCGACCCATCGAGTTGCGCAAGGGCGTCCACTACGGGAACGCGCTCTCGTTCGACGATGGGACCCAGAAAGAGGTCCCGGTACGAGGCAGCGAGAAACAGGAGGCCGCGCTGGTCCGGGACGTACTCGAAGACGGCGGGGCCTCGCTGGTCTTCGTGAACTCGCGGCGGAACGCCGAGGCCGCGGCGCGACGACTCGCCGAGGTGGTCGAGCCGTTCCTCACGCCCGCCGAGAAGGACGAACTCGCGGCCCTCGCCGAGGAAGTCCGCGGCGTGAGCGATTCGGAGACCAGCGACGATTTAGCCGACGTGGTCGCCAAGGGCGGTGCGTTCCACCACGCCGGTCTCGCCCGCGAACACCGCTCGCTGGTCGAGGACGCCTTCCGCGACCGCAAGCTCCGGGTCATCTGTGCGACACCCACCCTGGCGGCCGGGGTGAACACACCGAGTCGTCGCGTCATCGTCCGGGACTGGCAGCGGTACGACGGCAGCGGGATGGCCCCGCTGTCGGTGCTCGAAGTCCACCAGATGATGGGCCGAGCCGGTCGGCCAGGCCGGGACCCCTACGGCGAGGCGGTGCTGCTGGCCTCCAATCACGACGACCGCGAGGACCTGTTCGACCGGTACGTGTACGCCGAGCCCGAGCCGGTGCGCTCGAAACTCGCCGCCGAACCGGCGATGCGGACCCACGTGCTCGCGACCATCGCCTCCGGGTTCGCCCGCACCCGAAGCGGCCTGCAGGCGTTCCTCGAAGAGACACTGTACGCTGCGCAATCGACCGAGGAAGGCCGGCTGGAGCGCGTGATGGACTCGATGCTCGACTACCTCGAACACAACGGCTTCGTCGAGGTCGACGGCGACGAACTCTCGGCGACGGCCATCGGCCACACCGTCTCGCAGCTCTACCTCGACCCGATGAGTGCCGCGACCATCATCGACGGACTGCGGGCGTGGGCCGGACAGGGCCCGGGAACCGCCAGCAGTTCGAGTGCGAGCTTCGACGCGAGCGACAGCAGTGCCGGGTTCCAGACGTACAGCATCGGCGACGACGACAGCGAGGGCGAGGACCAGCCAGACGACGAGCCCCCGAAAGTCGAGAAACCGACCGCCCTCGGCCTGTACCACCTCGTCTCCAGAACGCCGGACATGTACGAACTCTACCTCAAGTCGGGCGACCGCGAGGAGTACTCGGAACTGCACTACGAGCGCGAGACCGAGTTCCTCGGCAGTGCACCCTCTGAGTACGAGGAACACCGCTGGGAGGACTGGCTCCAGGCGCTGAAGACCGCCCGCCTGCTCGAGGACTGGGCGAGCGAGGTCGACGAGGACCGCATCACGGCCGACTACCAGGTCGGGCCGGGGGACCTGCGCGGCAAGGTCGAGACCGCCCAGTGGCTGCTGGGCGCGGCCGAGCGCATCTCGGGCGAACTCGACCTCCCCGGGAGCGTCACTCGCGGGGTGCGGGACGCCAAGAAGCGGGTCGAAGACGGTGTCAACGAGGAACTGCTCGAACTCGTCGGGGTGCGCGGTATCGGTCGGAAACGTGCCAGACAGCTGTTCGAAGCGGGTATCGAGACACCCGCAGACATCCGCGACGCGGACAAGAGCGTCGTGCTGGCCGCACTCGACGGGCGGCAAAAGACCGCCGAGAACATCCTGGAGAACGCGGGCCGGGAGGACCCCTCGATGGAGGGAGTCGACGCCGACCCCGAGACGGAAGCGGTGTTCGAGCGTACCGGCGACGGCGGTGACGGTGGCGAGGAAGAACCCGACGACGAGACCGAACAGAGCCAGACCAGCCTGGGTGATTTCTGATGCACGTACTCGAAGGAACGGCGACGGTCGAGGACATCGACGACTTCGTCTCCCGAATCGGCGCGGTCGGGGGCGAGCACGACTGCGTGGTCCAGGCGTTCGACGCCCGGTACGTGGTGGACCGCGCACACCTCGAGGCAGCGGTCAGGCAGGCCGCCCGGGCGTGGCTCCGCGACGAGGCCGTCGCCCGCGACCCAGCAGTCGAGATTCTGCTGTACGCCGCAGGTCGGCGCCAGATTTCGGAGGCGCTGACGATGGGCGTCGGCGAGGGAGAGACGCCCGTCGTGGCGGTCGTGGTCTCCCAGTTCCCCGACGCGCCGTTCGAGACCGACGACGCAGAGATGGCGGCTGCCGAAGCCCTCGGCGAACTGCTGGAACCGGCCGAAACGCTCGGGGATGCCGCGGACGAGGACCGAATCTGTGAGTTCTTCGAGGTCGGTGGCGTGGAACGGGCAGCTACCGATGCGACGCTTTCGGAGCTGGTCCAGGAACGGACCGTGTTGCTGACGGTGAACAGGTAACGGGACGGGGACTGCACCACCCGGCAGCGGTCGACAGTATCGGTAGTGTGATTCCATTAGTTTGCAAGCTACAGGTTGACTCCACTACGCGTGGTACACAGTCACATGAGCGACGCTCACCGCCCCGACGACGACTCCCACGGCGACCACGACCACCACGCTGGCCACGGCGACCACGCCCATCACGAGCACCACGGACCGGGCTACGCCACACCGCAGGCGGCCATCGAGGAGGGTGGCCGCGAGAAACTCGCGTACGTCATGGGGCTGTACGTCGGGACCGACGTCGACGCCCCGGACTTCCTGGCCGTCGTCGACCTCGACCCAGAATCGAACACCTACCAGCAGGTCGTCAACAGGGTCGAGATGCCGAACAAGGGCGACGAGCTCCACCACTTCGGGTGGAACGCCTGCTCGTCCTCGTGTCACATGGAAGGGCTGGCGCGAAGCCACCTGCTGGTGCCCGGCCAGCGCTCCTCACGCCTGCACGTCATCGACGCAACGGACCGGCTGAACCCCGAGCTAGCGAAGGTCATCGAACCCGAGGAGGTGTTCGCACACGACCTGTCGGCCCCGCATACGGTCCACTGCGTGCCCGAAGGGAAGATACTCGTGAGCATGCTGGGGAACGCCGACGGCGACCTCCCGGGCGGGTTCCTCGAACTGGACCACGACTTCGAGGTCGCGGGCCGGTGGGACGCCCCGGGCGACATCGACATGAACTACGACTACTGGTACCAGCCGCGCCAGAACGTGATGATATCGACCGAGTGGGCCGCCCCGAAGACGTACTACCCCGGCTTCGACCTCGAGGACGTGGAGGCGGGCAAGTACGGCCACAGGATCAACGTCTGGGACTGGAGCGAGCGAGAGGTGCTCCAGACCATCGACCTGGGCGAGGAGGGCCAGATTCCCCTCGAAGTGCGGTTCCTGCACTCCCCGGTGTCGACCCACGGGTTCGTGGGCGCGGCGCTGTCTTCCAATGTCTTTCACTTCTACGAGCAGGGCGGGGAATATCATGCAGACAGGGTCATCGACGTGGAACCGCGCGAGCACGAGGACTGGGACTTCCCGGTGCCCGGCCTCGTCACGGACCTGCTGGTGTCGATGGACGACCGTTACCTGTTCTTCTCGAACTGGCTCCACGGCGAGGTCCGGATGTACGACGTCTCGGACCCGGCGAACCCGCGCCACGTCGACAGCGTCTGGGCGGGCGGGAACTTCGGCCCGCGACGGCCCACGGGCGAAGACGACCGACCCGTCTTCGGCGGCCCGCAGATGCTCCAGCTCAGTCTCGACGGCGAACGCCTCTACTGGACCACCTCGCTGTTCTCCTCGTGGGACAACCAGTTCTTCCCCGACGAGGGCACGCAGGGGTCGGTGATGCTGAAGGCCGACGTGAACCCGCGCAAGGGAACTATGGAACTCGACGAGGACTTCATGGTCGACTTCGGCGACATGCCTCACGGCCCGGCCCGCGCCCACGAGATTCGCTGGCCCGACGGCGACTGCACCAGCGACGTCTGGTCGTGAGCGGCGAGCGGTTCGCGGTCAGGTTCGAGTGGCCGTCGGGGCGCTCCGAAACCCGCGAGATTCAGGGGGATACGGACCTCATCACGGCGAGCGAGGAACTGGGACTCGGCCTCCCGTTCGGCTGTCGGACCGGGGCGTGTGCGACCTGTGCCGCCGAGCTGTTAGAGGGGGATATCGAACACGTCAGGCCGCCACGTGGGCTGAAGGAGAGACATCTCGATTTGGGGTACGTGTTGCCCTGCATCGCCCAGCCGCGGAGCGACTGCACGCTGCGGGTCGGGAGCGAAGTGCAGGCCGAACTCGTGCCGAACCCGTGGAAGTAGCCGAGTCAGTCGAAACAGCCATGTCCGGGACCGTCAGGGCCGAACGTCACCGCGACGGTGGCCGTCTCGGGTGGCTCGGTCCCGTTCCGTCGCCACTTCTCCATGACCGTGAACAGTTCGTCGTCGACCGGATCCGGCCACGACTCGAAGCCGAGGCGGAACTCGACGGCGTCGTCCGTCACCCTGCTCCGGGGACAGCCACCCTTCGAGATGCCCGGTGGGGTGACCTGCAGCCGGGAGACGAACGCTGTGACGAAGGCGGTCGAGTAGTCCACGTCCATCCATGGGTCCCGCCCGGCCTCGGCGAGGGCGTCGAGGTTCAGTCGCGCTGCGGCCTGCGCTTCGCTTGTGGCGACGGTCGCCACGAACTGCGGGCCCGCATCGGGCGTCGGACCACCCGCGATGACGGACCGTTCGGTATCGCTCTCGAGCCGCCGCGCGAACTGTGGAGAGTCGAGCAGTCCGCTACAGCCGGCGAGGAGTGCTGAACCAGCACCCGCGACGCCGGCCCGGAGGAGTCGACGGCGGGAGGTGTCGTCGGAGACCATGCGCCAAGTTCACCGCCACCGGACATGTCCCTTCCCATGTAGATCGCAGTGGTTTGGAGCGACGGGAGTCAATCCCCAGAGCGCTTTTGTCGAGCACTCGCCTGCCCCGAGGTATGGACCAGTTCCAGAACACGGGACAGCCGGACCGCGACTGGTGGAGCGAACTCTGGCCCGACCCGGCCGGGACGCTCCGCGACCTCGGTCTTGAGGCGGGCGACACCGTCGCCGACGTGGCATCGGGGAACGGTCACTTCACCCTGCCGGCGGCTCGTCTCACGGGCGAACCGGTGTACGCGGTCGACCTCGACGCGGGCCTGCTGGCGGAACTCGCCCAGAGAGCAGCCGACGCCGGCCTCGGCCGCATCGAGACGATCCAGGGCGACGCCCGCGACCTCCCCGACCTCCTGCCCGAACCAGTCGACGTGGTCCTGTTCGCGAACACGTTCCACGGTGTCCCAGAGCCCATCGACTTCCTCCGGACCGCCCACGAGGTGCTACGCGACGGGGGTCGGCTCGTCGTCGTCAACTGGCACGACCTGCCTCGCGAGGAGACCACGGTGCTCGACGAGGAGCGCGGGCCGCCGACCGACCTGCGGCTGTGCGAGGCCGACTGCATCGACCTCGTCCGGTCGGCCGGCTTCGAGGCGGTCGACGTGGTCGACCTGCCGCCGTACCACTACGGTCTACTCTGTCGGTGACACCTTCTTGGCATTCCCGCGCGAAGTCCCCACCATGCCGCGGCTGGACGACCCCGTAACCATCGGCGACTGCGAGGTACCGAACCGGCTGTATCGTGCACCACTCCTCGAATGTGCCGGGAACGGTGAGGACGCGGTCGACACCCTCATCGCAGACCTCGAACCGGCAGCCGAGTCGGGTGTCGGCCTCGTCTTCCAGGGTGCGACAATCGTCACGGAGTCCGGTGGCTGTGCCGCCCCGGGGATGACACGAGTCCACGACGACGAGTTCGTCTCCCGGTTGTCGACGCTCACAGACGCCATCCACGACCACGGCGGGAAGATATTCGTCCAGCTCGAACACGGCGGGTTACGAAGCATGGAGACGTGGCACGCAGGCTACCGCGAGGAGCATCCCGGTGAGCGACAACTCGCGGTGTCTCGGCCACCCTGGCAGCTCCGGCTGCTAGACCGACTCGGCTTCCTGCACTTCGACCCACAGGTGATGACCACCGAGGCGGTGTACGAACTCGCCGAATCCTTCGGAAAGGCCGGCGAACGCTGCGTCGACGCGGGGTACGACGGTATCCACCTCGCCGGCGCGAACATGGGTATCATCCAGCAGTTCCTCTCGCCCTTCTACAACCGCCGCGACGACGAGTTCGGCGACGGCGTGCGGTTCCTCGAACTCGTCCACGACGAGTTGCGCGAGCGCGTCGGTGACACCCCCATCGTCACGAAGGTCCCTTCGGAGTCGCCCGCCCCGCCAGTGGTCCGGCGGAAACTCGGAGACGCCGACGCCGTCGGCATCGCCCGACGACTCACCGACATCGGCTACGACGCCATCGTCCCGGTGCGGACCTCCGTCGTCTGGGACATGAGCATCGTCCGCGGCGAGTACCCCGACCGGGCGTGGCGCGACGAGACGTTCCAGGACGGCTATAGCGAAGCGTTCGGCGGTCGGCTTCGGACACGGGGTGTCCGGTTCATGAACTGGCTCGAGTCCTTCCAGTTCGACTTCGACCCCGCCTGGAACGCCGACCTCGCCCGTCGGGTCCGCGAGGCCGTCGACGTCCCGGTCCTGCTCGAAGGCGGCGTTCGCGAACGCGGACAGATGGACCGCCTGCTCGGAGATGCGTGTGACATGGCCGGGATGGCCCGCCCGTTCTACGCCGAGCCGAAGCTCGCGGCTCGGCTGCTCGGGGACGACACCAGCGACGAGACCCGCGTCGTCTGTGCGAACTGCAACAACTGCACGGTCCCACAGGTCACCGGAGCCGTCGGCCAGTGCCGGACCCCGTCGGTGCTGCGACGCCGCGGCGAGTTCGAGCAAGCGGGCGCGTACGACGACGGCTGAACGGGGGACGACGGGCCGTCGAACGGTGATGAACGGTCGTAAACGGCCGACACTTCAATAATAGTTGAAACCCGAGTTCGATGTGACCACACCGCATGGCGGTCGAGGGGTCGACCGGTCGTGCGTTCGGGGGTCAGCAGGGTGACACACAATATGCCGCAATGTAACGTCTGCATGGACGACATCGACGAGGAAGAGGACACCCACATAGAGGTCGTCAAGCCGATGGAGCTCAAGGGCGCGAAACAGGAGATACGGCACTACTACTGCACAATCTCGTGTCTGCTGGAGCAGGCACGGGAGTGAACGACGGACTACCGCGACGAACACGACGGGGTGACATCCCGGGACGGGGGGCGACTACCGACGAGCGACCGGTGGACGTACCGTCTACGTCGGCGCGACGGCCATCGGTGGGCTACCATGTACGCGACCGATTCGGCGACCGGAGGTCTCCAGTGGCGACCCGGTTCGTCGGGGTATCGAACCCACACCCGCCGTCGCCGACCAGTCAGGACAATAACACCAATTCGCTGACTGTGTAACTATATTGGTGTAAATATCGACTATTGCCAGTGGTTACCAATAGTATAGTTTGTGGCCGTTTGGGAAGAATACCTCGCCCTCCCGTGACCTATTACAAAGTTCTTTTGGCCGATAGGTCGGAGTGCCACGTGCGTCATGAAGTTTACACGACGGCAGTTGATGGAAACGTCTGTGGCGGCTGCACTGGGTGCGAGCGTGACCGGAGTCGCCGGGGCGGCACCGGACGACCCGGACACACCGGGTGCACCGAGCGTCAAGGGCGACCTGAAACGATTCTCCTCGACCGCACTGGGAGCAGAGGTCACGGGACCGTACGTGTTCGCCGACGGGTCATTGCTGTACAGCCTGCAGCACCCGAGCCGAGACAACGAAGAACCGTTCGACAAGGCGGGCATCGGTTACTTCCGCGGCTTCCAGTTCGAGTTCGACGGCAGTAACGACGACTTCGAGGAGTTGTCCGCGCCGGCGACAGAGAAAGAGCGCAGCGTGGTCCGCGGGAGCGACAGCGAGTACGTGATGCTCGCCCAGGAGGAGGACCGAATCAACGGCGGAACCGAGCGCCTCGGTGTCTCAAAGACGCCCGACGGCATCGACATCACACAGGAGAACTTCGCGGGCACGCAGTACGGGAACGCGGGCTACAACCCGGACTGCAACCAGTTCGTCCCGACGAACGACGAGGAGACCGAAGGATACCTCTTCACGAACTGGGAGAACAGTCCCGGGAACATCTCGCGTATCCCCCTCACCAAAGACGACGAGGGCGAGTGGGAAGCCGACCTCGAGAACGCGATGAACCTCGCGAACACCGAGGCCCTCCGCAGCATCGGCGGGACCAGAATCAACTGCTACGGCGACCTCAGCCCGTGGGGGACGATGGTCTCCTCCGAGGAGAACTACGCCCACCCGCGCGTCTCCCTCACTGCGACGGTGAGCGACATCGAAGAAGCCGGGTCGGGCGAGGGCATCGTCGGCGCGTGCCAGTTCTGGAACCGGCCGAACCCGAGCGAGATACAGGGCGCAGTCGACGACTACTACGGCGACGACTCGTGGTACGTCCAGGGCTACTGGGCGATGACGGGCGTCGAGTTCCTCGCGTACTACCTCGGCGCAGAGCGCGTCGACCAGGACGGTGACACCAACACCACGGACCCAATCAGCGACGTCTACCCGAACCCGTACCGCTACGGCTACCACGTGGACTTCCGCGAGCCGACGGCTGCCGAACCGAAGCCCGTCAAGTACTACGTCATGGGTCGTGCCGCCTGGGAGGCCCCGGACTTCCAGCACGACAAGAAGACGGTGTACGGCTGCTCCGACGGGGACAGCAAAGGTATCTACAAGTTCGTCGCCGACCGGCCCATCCAGAGCTACGACGACCCGATGGACATCGCCGGGACGCTGTACGCACCGAAGATAACGAACGACGCGGCCGCCGACGCCAGCCGGTCCCCGGCGAACACGAACCTCGAGGTCGAGTGGATGAAACTCGGTCACGCGACCAATACGGAGGTCGAGTCCTGGATCGCCCAGTACGACGACGTCACGCAGGCCGATTACCTGGAGACCCACGCCGAGACTAGCTGGGAGGACGACCTCGAAACGGCGCTCGAAGAAGCCGACAGGACCGTCGTGGAGAACGGCAACCAGAACTACATCACCAACGAGGAGATTCTCGCGTGGGCCGAGCAGTACGAGGCGAACGGCCCCGACGGCGTCGACGAAGACCTCCGGAAGGTGCCGTTCCTTGAGACCCGCGCCGCCGCGAAGGAGATCGGTGCCTCCATCGAGTTCAACAAGGCCGAAGGCGTCGACAGCGTCGACAAAGCGACGCCCGGTGACGACGTCTACTTCGGCATCTCCGAGTTCAACGACGACCTCTCGAACGAGACCCCCGGCGGCGACATCCAGATGCAACGCGTCGACGGCGGCCTCGTCTACCGCGCGAAACTGGAACCCGACTACAACGTCTCGACGCTCGAACCCGTCATCACCGGCCCCGATGGCTCCGACCCAGCTGCCGTGGCCGACGACGCGCTCATCAACGTCGACAACGTGTACGTGATGGACGACGGTCGGGTGCTGTGCTGTGAAGACGCCGACCAGTTCGGTCGGAGCTACGCGAACGACTGCCTGTACGTCTACGACCCCAACTCACAGCCGGGTGGGAACGGCAGTGGAAACGGCAACGGCAACGGAAACGGCAACGGCAACAGCAACGGAAACGGCAACAGCAACGGAAACGGCAACAGCAACGGAAACAGAAATAACGAGCGCCCCGCCCCCGTGGGCGACAGGTTCCAGACGCTCGGCAGAGGCAACGAGCGCCCGCACTACGACGACTGACCCAGACCACACACCGACGAGTCACCACAGCAGACGCTTCGAGTCGGGGCGTCCGACCGGACGTCCCGCCGTCCTCTTCCCCTGCTACGATACCACCACCACATGTCACGCGCAGACGACCCCAGCACGACAGACACCGAATCGACCTACCGCGAGTACATCCTCGGCGTCCGAATCGTCGAGTGCCAGTCCCCCGCTGACGACGGCCCACGCTACCGCTTTGGGGCACCGCAACACCGCGGCATCACGTTCGAGGACCCGTCCATGGCCGAACTCTACGCCGACGTCTACTTCGACGTGAACGGCTTCGAGGAGGCAGGCACGGGCGAACGCGGCGTCCCGCCGGAGATCATCCAGGCTGGCCGGGACACCCTCGCCGCGTACTTCCTCACTCAACCCTACACCGACCGCCACTGGGTCTCCTCGTTCTACGGGAAGGAGACCGAAGTCATCGAACGCTACGTCGCCCGGGTGCGCCACCGGGCCGAAGAGATCCGCGAGGGCGCGAGAGAACGCGGGATAGAGTAGTAACCAGACGACTCCGTCCCGTTACTGCCCGGGCGCGAGCAGTTCGACCGGGTGCAGCGGGCGCTCACCGAGCAGGTCGTCTATCTGGTCGGTACAGGAGGTCCCCGAAGCGACGACGTAGTCGGCGTCAGCGTCGCGGAGCTGTCCCGTCAGGTCGTCGCCGAGGTCGACCGAGAGGTCGTAGTACTGCTCCTTGTATCCGAACGAGCCAGCCATCCCACAGCACTCGACATCGCTGGTCGTCACGTCGTAGCCGCACTCGTCCAGCACCGCGACGGTGTGCGCTTCGAGGCCCATGCTGCGCTGCTGGCAGTGACTGTGGTAGGCGACCGACTCGTGTCCGGTCGCAGTCGACAGGACCTCGGCGTCGGCCCCGTTCGACAGCATGCCGAAGGCGTACTCCAGCACCTCGTAGCTGTTCTCGGCGAGCGGCTCGAACGCCGGTTTCGGCAGCAGGTGGTCGTAGTCCTCGCGGAACATGGCGAGGTCGCTCGGTTCGACGACGACCACGTCCCAGCCGTCGTCGAGATAGGGTGCGAGCGTCGCCGTGACGCGTTCTGCCTTCTCGGTCGCCGTGTCGATCATCCCCTGCGAGAGCGGGGCGCGGCCGGCACCCGGCACGTCGGGAACCGCCACCTCGACGCCGAGCGCTTCGAGCAGGTGGACCGCGGCCTTCCCGCGCTCGACCAGCATGAAGTTCGTGTACACGTCGGGGTAGAGGACGGCCTTGCGGTCGGCGTGGTTCGGGGCTTGGGAGTCCCGGTTCGCGAACCACTCGACCAGCGTCTCGCGCTCGAAGCTGGGGAACTCGCGGCGGCGGTCCACGCCCGCGGTACGTTCGAGAATGGCCTTCGCGGGCGACGAGTTCGCCACCCAGTTCGAGAGCGGCGCGAACGTGCTGCCGACTTTCGCCAGGGTCTCGAAGTTGCCGAACAGGCGCTTCTGGAGTTCCGGGCCGTCCTCGCCTTCGGCGTCCGGGCTCAGCCCGTCGACGAGGAAGTCGAATTTTTCAGACTCGCCCTCGCGGTTGATGCGGTCGCGGACGACCGTGTTTATCCAGGGGATGTCGATTTCGACCGGGCAGGCGGGTTTGCACCGCGAACAGCCGGTACAGAGGTCGTTGAACTCGGCGGCCGTATCGAGGCCCTCGATGCCGGCCTCCCAGCCGGTGGCGATCCCTCCCGAGTAGGTCTCGCCGCCGAAGCCGTGCCCGCCGATGCCCTGGAAGTTCGCACACGTGTTCGAGCAGGCCGAACACCGGATGCAATAGAGTGTCTCCCTGAGGTGTTCGTCCTCGCGCATGGCCATTCGGCCGTTGTCGATGAGGACGAGGTGGAACTCACGGTCCGAATCACCCTCGGTGATGGGTGTCTCCGGGTCGTCGAAGTCGACCGGCGGCGAGTCCACTGGTGGCGTGAGCAGGGAGATGTAGCTCGTGATGTCCTGTCCCGTCCCGGAGCGCCCGATGAGTTCGACGAACGGCTGGAGGTCCTCGACGCTCGGAATCACCTTCTCGACGCCGGCGACGGCGACATGCGTGTCCGGCACCGTCACCGACTTCCGGGCGTTACCCTCGCTGGTGACCAGCGCCATCGTCCCGGAGTCCGCCGTGACGAAGTTCGCGCCGGTCATGCCCACGTCGGCCGCCTTGATGTCCTCCAGCAGCATCTCGCGGGCGAACATCGTCAGCTCCTCGGCGGTCTCTAACTCCTCTTCGGGCTCGAAGACGGCGTTGAACAGGTCGGCGATCTCCTCGCGGGACTTGTGGATGGCCGGTGCGACGATGTGGCTCGGGGCCTCGTCGGCCACCTGCAGCACCCACTCGCCGAGGTCGGTCTCGGTGACCCCGACACCCCGGGCTTCGAGGTGCTCGTTGACCTCGATTTCCTCGCTGGTCATCGACTTCGACTTGACGACGCGCTCTGCGTCTCGCTCGGCGCACACCTCGGCGATGTACTCGTTGGCGTCCGCGTCGTCGTCCGCGATGTACACCGTCCCGCCGTTCGCCTCGACGGTCTCGGTGAGCTGGTCGATGAGTTCGGGGAGGCGTTCGATGGCGTCCTCCTTGATGGCGCGGGCCTCGTCCTTCAGTTCCTCGTAGTCGTCCAGTTTGCCGACCGAGTCGTACCGGCCCTGGTTGAAGCCGCGGGCGTTCTCGCCGACGGCGGCACCCTCGGTGTCGAGGAGCTGGCGGATTCGGGCGGCCTTCGCCCCCCGCGAGTCGGAACTCATCGGACCACCACCACGTGGACCGCCTTCGGGCCGTGGGCTCCCTTCACCAGCGAGCCCATGTCGGCCGTCGCCGAGGGGCCGGTCGCGAGGATGGCCGAGTCCCGCGTCTCGCGGAGTTCGTCGCCCAGCCACTCGAACGCCGCCGCCATGTCCGGCACCACGTCGGCCTCGCGGAGCACGGCGACGTGCAGGTCCGGAAAGAGACTGGCTGGTTCGCTCCCTTCGGGCGTCTGGCGGAGGACGAGACTGCCGTACTCGGCGACGGCGAGGTCGGCCGCCGTGACGCCGGTCGTCGCGGCGTCGAGGTCGGCCGGCGTCGGCTCGGTTCGGACGCTCTCGGGCAGGGACACGTCGTCCCAGGGGAGCGGCGCGCCGACCGCCTGCTCGTCGACGAGGTCGGCGATGGTTTCGGTCGCCTCGTCGGCGGTGGTCCAGGTGACCTCGACGCCGAAGTCACCAGCGCGCGACGCCCACTGCTCGGCCACGTCGCTTCTGGCACCGCTCATCGGTCATCACCCGTGTGAATCGGGTCGTGCATATCGTATCTCATGGTTCGACGTACCAAAAAACGGCCTCCGTCAGAAGGCCCCGGGCGCGACGACGTAGGCGAACACGATGGTCAGGACGCCCGTCATCGCCGCGTAGTACAGCAGCGGAATCAGTTCGAGGCGAATGACGCGACCCTCCTCGCCGACCAGTCCGACGACGGCCAGTGCGGCCACGACGTTGTGGATGGCGACGAGGTTCCCGATGGCCCCGCCGACGGCCTGTGCGCCGACGAGAATCTGGGTCGGGACGCCGATGTTCTGTGCGGCGTTGAACTGGAACGTCCCGAAGAGGATGTCACTGACCGTGTTCGAGCCAGCGATGAACGCGCCGAACGCGCCGACCAGCGCCGCGAAGAACGGGTAGACACCACCCGCGAGGTTCGCGGTGAAGTCCGAGAGGATGACGAGCATGCTGTCGGTGCTCGCCGCCTGCCCGGAGTTGATCATGATCTGGACGGTCGCGACCGCGAACCACAGCGCGATGACCGCCGGCAGGATCTTCTCACCGGTCTCCTTCCAGGAGTCCTTGACCTCCTGACCGTCCATCCCGTGCAGCAGGTAGGTGACGATGCTGACGAACACGAAGATGGCACCGGGCAGGTACAGCGTGCGGAACGACCCGTCGAGACCGGTCCCGAGGATGTCGCTCCACGCGATGACGAGCGTCGAGTTCAGGAAGTTCTGGAGCGGGCTCCAGACGCGGGTGACCACCAGCAGCGCGGCGGTCAGGACGTAGGGGGCCCACGCCATGCCCAGCGACATGTCGTGGCGCGATTCGACGACGCCACCGTCGGCGGCGACGGTCTGGTCACCGCCGCTGACGGACTCGCCGGGTTCGATGTCGCCGACCCAGTGGCTGGGCCACTGCTCGCGGGGGGCGAAGTCCCACTCCTCGTCGGGGAGCAGGAAGCCCGCCTTGAGCGTGCCAGCCGTGACGAACAGCCCGATCATCGCGCCCAGCAGCGCGGGGAAGGTCGGGCCCAGGAAGTACGCGGTGAGCCAGTACGGAATCGCGAAAGAGGCCCACGCGAAGATGGTGAGCGGGAGTACCTGCAGCGCCGGCTTGATGGAGCGCTCTTCGCCGAAGAAGCGCGTCATCATCGCGACCCCGATGAACGGGAGCACGATGCCGACGATAGCGTGGATGGAGGCCGCCCAGACCGCCGCGTCGGCGACGTACTGGGTGACGGTCATCCCCTGACCGTTGATGGCCTCCTGTATCTGGGCGTTCTGGCTGAAGACCTCCTCCAGCCCGATGATGAGCGGCGTCCCGACCGCCCCGAACGTGATGGCCATGATGTTCCCGGTCAGGGCGACGACGACGGCCGCCATCGGCGGGAAGCCGAGACCCACGAGCAGCGGGCCGACGATGGCCGCGGGCGTGCCGAACCCAGCCGCGCCCTCGATGAACGACCCCATGAGGAACACGAGCAGGACGACCTGCACCCGGCGGTCGTCGCTGATGGACGAGAAGCCGGCGTTGATGACGTCGAACGCGCCCGATTCCTTGAGCGTGTACAACAGCAGTATCGCGCCGAAGACGATCCAGAGGATCTCCGTGGCGGTGAACACGCCGGCGATGGTCGCCGCCGCGAGTAGTTCGGGCGACATGCTCCAGCCGACGACCCCGACGACCGCGGCCGTCGCCCACGCGATGGGCATCGTGGTCGTCGCGGGCTGGTAGAGCCCGACCATCAGCACCGTGATGGCGACCAGCGGAAGCACCGCTAGCAGTATCATGAGCGGGTCAGCCATGGAGGCTCACCTCGCTCGAACCCTGTCTTATGGTCTGTTCCGTGTCCTTCCTCGTCATCGAAATGGACGAGCGTATCTCATCCCGTATGCCGGAGTCTGGCATGAGTCAAAGACGAGTTTACTACGTTAAAGAATCACCGAAGATTGGCAATGTTTGCAAAGCGTCGAATCGACTAAATGTGAGACGCAGGAACACGCCGCCTCACATGGGATTTTTGACACTCTACTCGGCACGTCTGGCTGGTGGTACCCTGCACAGAGACCCGGGATACCCCTCTTCACACGACTGAACCACCTGTGCATACGACTGAAGTAGCCATTTCACACGACGGCACAGGTGGCGTGGGTTCGAGTGGAAGCGAAGGGGTTGGGCCGACCGGGGGCGGACGTGTCGGCTGGGTTAATCGTCGGCCAGCGGCGCAGCCGGTATCTCGTGTTCGGCGAGTTCAGCGCTGGGGACGAGGAACGTCGTCTGGCCGAGCGCCAGCTCGGTACGATTCGTGGAGTCGAACAGCAACTGGTCGCTCGGTATGGGTGGGCTGTGAAGACTATAATTTGCCATATGCCAAGTGTACTGTGAATACTTCTCACACCAACGAGCTTATTTGGCGATGGCCAAATCTTGTGCCATGCGCGAGTTCGCGTTCACCATCGAGTACGACGAGGGGGCGGACCCACTGATGGACGTCTTCATCGAACACCCGGAGGCCCACGCCCGGACCATCAACTGCCACGTCTCACCAAACAGCATGTGGCGCATCGACCGCATCGCCGGCCCCGAGGACGCCCTCGAACGCATCGACGACCTCTACACCGCGCCCGAACACTGCAACGAGTGCATCGGCTCGCGCCACTGCCACACCGACTGGGAGCACGAGTTCCTCGAACGCGCACCCTCACGCCGGACCATCTACACCTTCCGCCCCTCCCCCGGCGACTGCTACTCGATTCCACAGCTCGCCTGCATGTACCTCGGCGAGGGCTACCTCTGTGCCGCCGAGCGCCGCCAGAATCGGTACGAGTGGCGCATCCTCATGCGCGACGACGGTGACGCGATGGGCCTGCACGAGGCGTTGAGCGAGGAGTTACGAGACGGACTCTCGCTTTCCTTCCGCCAGATCGGCGGCCCCTCGTACTGGGCCGAGGAGGCCATCACGCTCGCCGAACTCCCCTACGAGCAGCGCGAGGCCATCGAGACCGCGGTCCGGATGGGCTACTACCAGACCCCGCGTGGTACCTCGATGGCCGAGGTCGCCGAGGAGCTGGAGATTCCGCGCTCGACCCTGCAGTACCGGCTCCAGCAGGCCGAGTCCTGGATAATCGGCTGTTTCGTCTCGCGGGCGGTCTCGGACATCGGCGAGCAGTGTTCCCGGGAGCCGGTGGCGAAGAAGGTCTGAGAAGCGTATCCTGCCGGCCCGAACGCTCCCTTATCTCTCTGCGGCCCTACCTTCCGGTCGTGCTCGGACTGCGATTCTTCGCCTGTGCCCGGTGCGAGACCGTCTTCGCGTTCCCGGAGCCGACGTCACGGTGTCCCGTCTGCGACGATGGAGTCCTCGAAGAGATTACACGCCGGCTGCACGACGATAGCTACTTCCACCCACCGACCGAGCCAGACACTCGATAGCTGGTCGTCGACACGCACAGAGAAATCGAGTCAGGGCCTGCAGGGACACGTGGGCCGCCGGGACCGGGTCGCGCGACAGGCCAGGCGAACGACTCGCGTCTTCGTCCGTCCGACGAGCGCGGGGACACGTACCTGCTGATTCGACGCAGAGGCAACCTCCTGCAGATACAGATACGACGCCGTCGGGAGCAACAGCCCCCCATATATCAGGCCGACCGCGACACCGGCCTGGAGGGGATGGTCGGACGGGACTGCCACCCACACAAGCCCGGCGACGGCCCAGAGTGCGAGTCCCGACAGGACGGTGTCTCGCCACTCGGAGACCGTCCCGGTCGGCCGCCGGGTCCGGTCCTCAGTCGCCATCCCCGACTCGCAGGCTCGAGAGCCGGTCCTGGCCGACGACCTCGAACAGCTCCTGATAGCGGTTCCTGATGGTGACCTCGCTGATGTCGGTCGCCTCGCTCACCTGGTCCTGGGTCAGCTCCTCGCTGGCCAGCAGGCCACCGGCGTAGATGGCGGCAGCTGCGAGACCGACCGGGCTCTTCCCGCTGTGGACGCCCGCCTGCTTGGCCGCCTGGAGTAGCCCACGAGCCGGTCGCTCGACTGCCGGGCCCGCGTCGAGTTCCGAGAGGAACCGCGGGAGGTACTGCTCGGGGTCGGCCGGCTGGACCTTCAGACCGAGCTCCCTGACGACGTAGCGGTACGTCCGGCTGAGTTCCTGCTTGTCCACGCGGGAGACCTCGCCGACTTCGTCGAGGCTGCGGGGGACGCCCGCCTGTCGGGCCGCCGCGTACAGCGATGCGGTCGCGACACCTTCGATAGAACGCCCTGGCAGGAGGTCCTCTTCGAGGGCGCGGCGGTAGACGACGCTGCCCGTCTCGCGGACGTTCTTCGGCAGTCCGAGGGCGCTGCCCATCCGTTCTATCTCGCCGAGGGCCTGCTTCAGGTTGCGCTCTTTCGAGTCGCGGGTCCGGAATCGCTCGTTCCAGGTGCGCAGGCGCGACATCTTCTGGCGCTGGGAGGACGAGAGCGCGTTCCCGTAGGCGTCCCTGTTCTGCCAGCCGATGCTGGTCGACAGGCCCTGGTCGTGCATCATGTTGGTCGTCGGTGCGCCGACGCGGGACTTCTCGTTCTTCTCCGCCGAGTCGAACGCGCGCCACTCCGGGCCGCGGTCGATGGCGTCCTCGCGGACGACTTCGCCCGTCTCCGGGTCGACCCACTCGCCGTGGCGTTCGTCGTAGACGAGGTCCGCCTCGCTGGGCCGTTCGGACTCGCCGTCGGTCGTCTCGTGCTGTTCCTCGTGGGGGGTCGACCTGACGTCGGTGGATGCCGAGCGCCAGGCAGTTCGGGTTGTCTCCGACATCAATCGTGTACCCAGTCCTTGTGGTCACTCCCCCTTGGAGCCTCGTTTGGCATATGACGAACAGCCTCCACTACGTCAGCGGTCGGGCGCGAGCCAGACACGGTGAGAGCAGACCGATTCACCGACTGTACACGGTTTCGACGCTCGTACTACGGCGAGAGCGACGCGCCAACCACTGTTCGTCCATCATCAACCCAACAGCCGGTCGGTGACCCAGGTGCCATCGTTGTGGCTACCAGAACCTGAGAACCGCCTATCGAGATTAACCCCCTGCTGGACGTATCATCAGGTACGCATGAGCAGTCACCAACCAGCCACACAGCGAGCGGTACCGCCGGACATCGAAATCGCGCGGGAGGCGACGCGCCGACCTATCGAGGCCGTTGCTTCCGACCTCGGGCTCGACGGAGCCGACCTCGAACCGCGGGGGAACGAGGTGGCGAAACTGACCTGGGAGAGCATCCAGCGCACGCTCGAACGACCCGCAGACGGGAAGCTGATTCTGGTCACCGCGATGACGCCGACGCGTCGTGGTGCGGGCAAGACCGTCACGACGGTCGGGCTCGGCCAGGCACTCGGCCGGCTCGGGAAATCGAACGCCGTCGCGGTCCGGGAACCCTCGCAGGGGCCGGTGTTCGGTATCAAGGGTGGGGCGGCCGGGGGCGGCTATAGCCAGGTGCTCCCGATGGAGGAGATAAACCTCCACTTCACGGGCGACATCCACGCCGTCACGGCGGCCCACAACCTCATCGCGGCGACGGTCGACGCCAGCCGCCACCACGGTAATCCACTGGACGTCGACCCCGACCGCGTGGTCTGGGGCCGGGCGCTCGACGTGAACGACCGGGCGCTTCGTGAGACCGTCGTCGGCCTCGGTGGGTCGACGAACGGGCCACCGCGTGAGGACTCGTTCTGTATCACCGCGGCCTCCGAGCTGATGGCCGTGCTCTGTCTGGCGACGGGTATCGCCGACCTCAAGGCCAGAATCGGGCGCATCATCGTCGCCTACGACACCGACGGCGAGCCGGTCACCGTCGCAGACCTCGGCATCGTCGGTGCGGTGACGGCGCTGCTGAAGGACGCACTGCGACCGAACCTCGTCCAGACGATCGAGGGGACGCCCGCGTTCGTCCACGGTGGTCCCTTCGCCAACATCGCGACCGGGACGAACTCCGTGCTGGCAGACCACCTCGGTCTCCGGCTGGCGGACTACCTCGTCACGGAGGCAGGGTTCGGGGCGGACCTCGGTGCCGAGAAGTTCGTCGATATCGTCTCGCGTGAGGGCGTGGCTCCCGACGCGACAGTGGTCGTCGCAACGGTCGAGGCGCTGAAGAAGCACGGCTCGGCGACGGTCGACGACGAGGACTCCATCGAGGCGCTCCGGGCTGGCTTCCTGAACCTCGACCACCACGTCGACAACCTCCGGGCGATGGGTCTGCCGGTCGTCGTCGCTATCAACCGCTTCCCCGACGACGCCGACGAAGAGATAGCCGCGGTACTGGAGCATTGTGAAGCACGCGACGTCCCCGCCGCGGTCTCGACGGTCTACCAGGACGGTGGCGAGGGCGGACTCGAACTCGCCCGGCTGGTGACGGACGCGGCCGACTCGGGCGAGGCCGACCTCCAGCCGACCTACCCGCTGTCGGCCCCACTCGACGAGAAGATTCGTGCGGTCGCCACGCAGGTGTACGGGGCTGACGGCGTCGAGTTCACCCCGGACGCCAGAAAGGACCTGTCGCACATCGAATCGCTCGGACTGGACGACCTACCGGTGTGCATCTCGAAGACCCCCGCGTCGCTCTCGGACGACGCCGAGCGAGTCGGCGTCCCCCACGGCTGGGACCTCACGGTCCGCGAGCTCTACCCGTCTGCGGGGGCGGGCTTCATCGTGGCACTGACCGGGAGCGTGCTGACCATGCCGGGGTTGCCCGCAGACCCCGCCGCGAGAGCGATAACGGTCGACGACGACGGGAACGTGAGTGGGTTGTTCTGAGCCCACTCCGGGAGGAATCGAACCCCGTCACCGCACTCGCTCCGGGACGGGAACGTGAGGCGGGTGAACAGTTCGACACCGTTCGCCCCCGGGAACCGGGTTCCGGTGCGACGCGTTTCGCGTCCGGTCGATGGAGTACGTCGGTCCGCGCCGTGAAAGTGGCAAATTTCCAACTATCTTTCGGTAATGGCCATAACGAATACAAAGGCGACCGTACTGGTATCCGATACGCGACCATCGTCACGGAACGACTGCCCCCAGTCTTCCACCCTGTCGAAGTGAAATCCCGAGGTCGCCCCCCTACTACCACACTCGAAACCCATGCCCGGATCAAGAAACACCATACCAGAACCGACGACGGAACGTGAGTTCGAAGCGGGTCTTCGAGCGCTCCTCGAACTCGCCGAACAGAACGGTATCGAAATCAGAGGCGGCTGGGACATCTACAAAGACGGAGAGACACCGAACCTGACCGTCGAAATCCTCGAGTTCATCTCCCAGCGCTGAGACGGGGCGGTAGCTGCCCCGACACACCGGGAGTCCGGTGACGACGAGGCCAGTGCTCGGGACATTCACGACGGTCAGGTTGACGGCTGCGACCGTCCGCATCGTCGGCACGGGAGTCGCCACTATCCAGTCGATACTCGCTGAAGTGACTGCCGGTGGTGTCGACGCTCTCCCCGGTAGCCTCGATACTCTCGGGATCCGCGGCGTCGGCCTGCTGACGTTCGTTGGTATCGGAGTGTCGCACCGCCGGAGGGCGGCGAGGTGCTGTGAACGGTCCGCGACCCCTCTGAGGCCTACTGTTCGAGTGTCCGGACCGACGCCGCCGTGACGACCTGCTCGGTGAGCGCCCCGAGCGTCGTCTGGAGTTCGTAATCGGGAGCCTCCAGCGAGACGGCCGACTCGGTGGTGACACCGCCGAAGTGGACGGTCATGGTGTAGGACCCATCCGGTTGTACGGGTGCCGCTTCCAGCGGTTCCGCGCGCTCGTCTGTCTGCAGCCAGAGCATGACCATCTCCCCGGCGTATTCGGGGTCGGTCTGCCCGCGAATCTGGAACTCCTGCTTCGCGGAGGCGCCGGTAACTGGGTACCCACGGTCTGTCCACTCGTAGAAGCCCTCGTCGATGACGTACACCCTGGTGTACCCCGCCTTCTGCAGTTCCGCTGCCCGCATCGACGACAGGTGGTGCGGACAGCCACAGTAGGTCACGATGCGCGCGTCCTTCGCCCAGTCACCGACGGGCGACCCGTCGATGGCTGTCTGGACCGGGCTACTCACTGCGCCCGTGATGTGTGCCTCGTCGTACTGTTCTTTCCCACGTGCGTCTGCGAACTTCGCCTCGTCGTTCTGGTACCACTGGTACGTCTCGTCGACCGGGACCAGCGCGATCTGCTCGCCGTCGACCGATATCGTCTCGTAGCCTTCGGGCGACGTGCCGCGACTCGTCTGGTCTTCGCCACCGGTGATCCTCCCGAGACAACCCGCCAGCGCTGTCGTCGAGAGCCCGACACCGGAGAGGAACGCCCGTCGTTTCATATGACAGAAGCTATGGCGTGAGTCGAAATAGGGATGTTGGTAACGGAATAACCCCTTCGTTTCGACTGGAGACCCGGAGGCGACGATAGGTCTCGAGTCGAGTCGAAACGTGTCGCGAGAAGTAGTTCCACCAGGATTCGAACCTGGGTCGTTG
Organism: Haloarchaeobius ordinarius; assembly: GCF_051801355.1. Lineage (GTDB taxonomy): Archaea > Halobacteriota > Halobacteria > Halobacteriales > Natrialbaceae > Haloarchaeobius. The sequence goes on from NZ_CP196560.1 coordinate 948,044, forward strand.
CCCCCAGAAGGCAACAGGATTGGCCACTACCCCATGGAACTGTGTCGTCGTCCGGGACACGCACGTCCCGAATCCATCATACAGTATTGCACTGGGATATTTGAGTGTTGCGAAACGGTAAGACGGTGGCACGACGTCACGCGGGTCGTCCGAGTCACACGGGGTACCCCGTCGACTCAGGCGACTCGGCCCCGTTCCAGAAGTTCTCGAATCCGCCGGAGTTCGGCGAGCACCTCGCCGGAGTCCGACCCGGTCTCGGCCGGGGTCGGAGCGACCTCGGGGACGCTCGCGCCCTCGGTCGCCTCGGGAGCACGGCCACGGACCGCATCGAGGACCTGTTCTTTGATGTCCTCGAAGTCGCTGACGCCGTCGATGGTGAGTTCTGCACCGGTCTGGCCGCCGAACCCAGCCGTGTGAATTCGGACCGTGCCGGCGTCGACGACCCGCTGGACCGGTCCCTGGACGGAGTCGACGTTGGTGATGCGGTTGTAGGGGACCGTCGTCTTTTGCTGGAAGAAGACACCACGGCGGTACTCGAGTTCGTCAGCGGTGAGGCGGTAGTCGGCACTTCGGTAGAAGGCCGGAATCCACCAGGTGACGAAGGCGACGGGAACGAGCACGGCGGCGGCGCCGACGGCCAGGACCCACAACTCCGGCTCGAAGAGGACGCCGGTGAGGGCGAGTACGCCGACGATAGCCAGGACGATGGCGAGGACGATGGCTTCCAGAGCGAAGTAGTACACTGTGAGCTTCTCCGGTTTGAACCACTGATTCTGGGGTCTCATGCTAGAACGAACGCGCACTGAACGTATCTACACGTGAGACGATTCTCGGCCGAAGAGAACCACGTTCCGTCTCTCGTCCGTGGCACCGCAGGCGTCGATACAGAGATGTCGTGGATGGAGAAGGTTGCAGGGGCTGCCGAGTCGAACGATATCAGTCCTGTCACGGTCACCGACCAGTCGTGGCCGGGGGAGTCTGCTGGATTCACCCCCAACCTATCAGGTGTCCTATGGGCTCGCCGCGAGGACGACGTGTTCCCTGCCGATTCGTCGCCGTTCGACGCGGTCGAACCGGGTCAGGTGGGGCCGGAGGTCCAGGTCGCAGTGGTGGACGAGCAGGAGGCGGCCGCCAGGTGCGAGCACGGTGTGAGCGCCGGCGAAGAGGTCGCGGAGGACCTCATCGCCCGCGTGGGTCGGGGGGTTGCACAGGACGCGGTCGAAGGTCTGGTCGACGACCCCCTGGTGGCAGTCGGCCGTGACGACCGTCGCATCGACCCCCGAGGCCGCCAGGCTTCGCTCGGCACAGGCTGTCGCCACCGCGTCGTCGTCTGTGAGATAGACCTCGCAGTCGGCGGCGAGGCCACCGTAGGTCCCGACGGGGCCGTAGCCACAGCAGAGGTCGAGGACGCGCTGGCCGTCACGAACGGTCGCGGTCTCGGTGAGGAGTCGTGTCCCGTGGTCGACCGACGAGGCCGAGAACAGCCCCGGACGAGTCACGAACGAACAGTCGACGCCGTCGAGGGTCGCGTCGAAGCGACTGGGCGTGGCGTACGTCGGACGGTCGAGGGTCGACGGACGGGTCGCCCGGAGGAGCTCGTACTCCCCATCGCGCCCGATTCTCTCGACCTCACCGGTCACCTCGCGGAGGCAGTCAGCGTACCGTGAGAGGCCGGTGCGGGTCGCGGCGGCGAGGTAGCACGAGCCACCGGGCCGGAGCATGGCGAGTCCAGCGGCGAGGCGGCGTTTCCCCATCGCGATGGCAGTGTACGGCTTCGGGGCGTAGGCGACGGTGTCGAAGCGGTCGGCGAGACTGGCCGGGTCGGCGAGGCAGTCGACCGTCGCGTCGACCCCGTTCTCTCGGCAGTTCCGCCGGCAGAGGGCGGCCGCGCGGGCACTCGATTCGGTCGCCTGGACGGTGTCGGCACGGGCGGCGAGGACGACGGCGGTGACGCCGTAGTTCGCCTGGAGACAGCAGAGGTCCCCGAGGTCAGTGTTCCAGAGGTGTTCGAGGAGGAGCAGTTCGGCCTCCCGGAAGGCATCGGCCGAGTGGACCCCGGCAGCGGTCCGGAAGCGGTACCGGTCCGGTCCGTCGGCGACCTGCGCCTCCAGCGTGAGTTCGTCGGCAGGGTGCCTCATCGATGGCGTCCCCACTGTGGTCGGTTCGTGGTCTGTGGGCGGTGCTCTCGGTCGGACGTCGAGCGAGTCGACGGTGTGTGCGGCATTGACGTGGGTTCTGGGGCTGCTGGCGGTCTGAGAACGAGACGACCCACGCGCTGCGCTAGCGGTGTACAGAGAGCGAGAGAAACGGCTCACGCGCACCGCAGCGCAGGCGTGAACCAGGTGCCGAAAGCGTGACTGCCCGGCGCGTCACGACCGATAGCGAATCCGGTCGTGGCCCCGAACGGCCCACAGTCGGCGAGCCGGCCGAACCACGTCGTCCCAGGCTACGGGCGTGACGCCGAGTCCGACCTCGAGCTCGTGTTCAATCTGGCCTGTACTATCCACTGGGCCGACAAAACTGTACTGTTCGACGGGGACGGACCGTCGCCAGTTCGGGGTCGCTACCGCACGGCGTTACTCGCCGGGGCTCGAACTCGAATCGCCGCAGAAGGAGTGACATCTCGCGGCCGTCACGGTCGGTGGTCCCTGCCACGCAGTTCCGCTTCCAGTTCGTCGACGCGCCTCTCGAGTTCTTCGACCTTCCCCGCGCGGTTGCGGAGCAGGTAGACCGCCGCGCCGACGATAGCGACCGGGATGGCGAACACGAGGAGGATGACGAGTATCTCCGGGGCACCGAGTGCTTGTAACGGTATCATTACAGGTGAAGAGACGGGCCGTCCCGGCATCAATACTGCCGTATTTCTTATAATTAGAGAACGCCACGTTGGGCACCCACGGTACCTTGGCCGACGAACCAACTGGGCCGACCCCGAACCGGTGCCCGTATGCTTCAATCAGAGTTCGAGGTGTGCACCGACTGTGGCAACCTGCACATGGAAGGCGGGCCGGCCCCGAGACACGTCGACGAGTGTGCGGCCTGTGGTGGCACCGTCACGGACGTCGAACTCGACGACCTGGTCGGACTGTAACGCCCCAGCAGCACCGTCGCGACGTCGGACCCCGCCCGGTGCACCCACAGATGTTTGTTTCTGGATACGAAACGGGTGGGTATGGTCCACTGTCCCGCCTGCGAGACCACCCTCGCTGACGCGTCGGACGTCGAGTTCATCGAGACTGATGCAGTCACCGGCTTCTTCAAGGCCTCCAAGCGGTTCTACGTCGCGAGTTGTGCTAGCTGTGGTGAGACGCTCGGCAGTGGCGTCGCCGGTGCGAAAGCCGGCGGCGGTGCCACGTGAGAACAAGACATTTATCGAACCAGTCAAAACACAGACTCATGGCACACTGCCCCGAATGCGACGCGACGCTCTCCGAGAAGACCGACGTGGAGTTCGTCGAGATGGACGCGACCACTGGCTTCTTCGCGGCTTCCAAGCGATTCTACCTCGTCGCGTGCAACCACTGCGGTGCCGCCATCGGGAGCGGCGTCGCCGGTGCGAAGGCTTGAACGACTTCCCACGCTCGTCTCACGGACGACGTAGACAGGAACATCGTCACGTCCGACCTCGGCATCGCGCTGGCGACCGGCAGGACCGGCGTCACGCTGGCTGAGACGGTCGGGTCTGCAGTGGAGTACGCCTGGGTCGGCGCCGTCGTCACCGTGCTGGCCGGGGTACTCGCTATCGGCTCGGACCGGAGTCGCACCGGGATGTGGGCGCTCGTGGGCGTCGGCACGGCTGGCATCCTGACCCTCCTCTGGGGCCGGGGTACCGGGACGGTTCCGACCGAAGCCGTTCCTGCTGTCATGGTCGGTCTCGACCATCGCCACCTCGGCGGCGTCGATGACCCGGACGAACAGTGAATCCGGTCGGAGCTGGAACAGCGCCTCGTCCGCGATGGCGTCGAGTACCTGGAGGGTCGAGTCGAGGACGGTCGCGTCTATCGTGGCCTGGAAGCGGGTGACCTGACTGGCTTCGCCCATGTCGAGAGAGGCATCCGCCGACCGTGTAAACCCGAGCCACGGTCGGGGTGAAAGTGAAAGTGGAAATGAAAGTGGAACGCTCCAGAACTGTCGCCGAGTCGCAGCCTCGCTCCTGAATCTCCCCCATCCCGATGCCGTCTCCCCTCGTGCTGGCGGGTGTGCCCCCCGACACGCCGCGCCAAAGTGCCCTCTGGCCCGCTACCGAATCGGTTCGACAGCAGGCCTCACTCGACGTCCGGTGTCGACAGCGTGTCGGCGAGACCGGTTTCGAAGATCGTCGCTCGCAGGTCGGCCACCAGGTCGTCCGAGTGCCCGTCGTGGTTCATGACGACCTGACGTTCGGTGATGGTGGTCTCGCCGGTGAGTTCGACGAACAACGCTGCTACCGGGTCTGTGATATTGCCTGCAGTCATGGCTTCTCCCCCGGTTCTCTATTCTCATCAACGAGATATAAAGATTTGTGTCCTTACACCTACGGGGTGAATCGATGGGGCAGGATGGAGAAAAGTGACTATAGAGGCCGCCTGAGAGCCATATACCCCATCAGAGACGCGAGGTCGTTTTTCATCAACCATATAATAAGTACGGAGACAGGTACCTGCCAGCACAGCCAGTTCGACCGGTCAGAACCGTCCGTACAGCGAGTACGCGATGGCCACGAGTCCGGCGAGTTCGGACAGGTTCGTCACCGTCACCACGAGCGACCCGGGGAGCGACGTGAACGTCGAGAGGGCGACAGAGAGCACGGCCGGGACCGCAGTCAGGAGGACGATACCGATGGCGAGGAAGAGCATCGGGCCGCTGTCGTTGCGCCGGTAGCCCTGGTAGGCCTTCCGGGCGATGAACAGCCCGAGCAGCGTCGAGAGCAAGAAGGTCGCGAGAACGACCGCGACCTGTAGTTCCGAGCCGGTCTCGGACGCCTGTAACGGGACGACCCCGAGCGAGGCGAGGGAGACGGCGCTCATCGTAACCCCTCGTACAGGCGGGTAAAGCGGTCCGCGACCGCTTCTTCTTCGCGGGCCACGTCGACGGTCAGGTCACCGTCGGCGAAGGAGACGGTGACGTGGTCGACGGTCGACCGGTAGACCGCGTAGTGGTGGCCGTCCTCGGCGTACTGCATGTCTTCGGCGAGCAGCCCACAGTTCTGCAGTCGCTCGACCCGGCGGTACACCGTCGGCGGAGACATCTCGCACGTTTCGGCAAGTTCGGTGGCAGACATCGGTTCTGTACTCGTGGCCGTGAGGATGGCGCGAGCGTACTCGTCGTCGAGCAGGGCGAGCAGTTCCGCCTCGTCGCACTCCTCACTCACAGTGGAAGGCGTTGCGCAGCGGACATATAAAGAGGTCCCGAGTTTCCGGGCCGGAAAGTCGCCTCGCTGGTTTATGCTCCCACCACAACAACGATGTGTTGATGAACCAAACTGAATCCCGCTCCATGACCGACCCCGCCTCCCTCCTCTGGACGCTCGTCGGCGTCCCGTTCCGACTCCAGACGTACAAGAACCTCCTGTACCTGGCGCTGGCGTTCCCGCTGGGCATGTTCTACTTCGTGACGCTGGTCACGGCCGGGTCTCTCGGGGCGGGCACCATCGTCCTGGTGGTCGGTGTGCCGATTCTCCTCCTGACGCTCGTCCTCGGGACCGCGTTCATGCGCATCGAGACGGAGAGCGCCAGACACCTGCTCGGGTTCGACGTGCCCGTCCGGTCCGGCCAGGCCAGTCTCGAAGACGGCGTCCTCGACTACGCGAAAGACCTCGTCACGGACTACGGCACCTACGTCAGCCTCGTGGTCTCGTTCGCGAAGTTCTGGGTCGGTCTCGGCTCGTTCGTCGCGCTCGTCGTCTGGACCGTCGTCTCGGCCGTCTTCATCGCCGCGCCGTTCTACTACGACCGGCCGGGCGTGTCCCTCAGCTTCGGCAACGAGGGCACCGTCACGCTGGTGCCCGCCCTCCAGTTCACCGAGGACTTCTGGACCATCACCCTCACCCGTCCCATCGAGTTCGCCACCGGCGAGGTCACCACGCTCCAGGGCGCACTGGTCGTCTCCGCCATCGGCGTCGTCCTCCTGTTCCTCGGGTTCCACCTGCTCAACGCCGCCGCGTGGATTCTCGGGTACGCGACGAAGCTCCTCGGCCCGCACGCCCGTGTCGTCGGCCAGGGCTGACCCCGTCGAACTCCCAGAAACCCTTACCGATATAGTTATGATTCCAACAGTTGTGAGAGTGATATGAACACCATCGAATCCATCGTTCTCGGCGTCCACATCTTCGCCGGCTTCGTCGCACTCGTCACCGGGGCCGGGGCAATCGTCACCGAGAAAGGCGGTCGTCGCCACCGCCGACTCGGCCGGACCTACGTGTACGGGATGGCCGTCGTCTCGACGACGGCACTCGGGCTGCTCGCCATCGAGCAGTCCGTCGGCCGCATCTTCCTCGGCCTCGTCGCCATCTTCAGCTTCTACTTCGCGTACTCGGGCTACCGGGTGCTGTCGCGAAAGCGCCCTGCCGACCGGGCCGAGACCGAAGACTGGGTCGCGGTGGCTCTGTTCGGACTCGCGGGCATCGGCCTCGTCACCATGGGTGGCTGGTTCTACCTCGAGGGCGAAGCGTTCGCCATCGTCATGTTCGTCTTCGGTGCCATCGCGACCGTCGTCGCCGGGCAGGACGTCCAGCGGTTCCGGTCGGAGACCGCCGAACCCCGCGAGTGGTTCTTCGAGCACCTCCAGCGCATGGGTGGGGCCTACATCGCGACCGTGACCGCCTTCGGTACGGTCAACTTCACGTTCCTGCCGACCATCGCACGCTGGCTGGCCCCGACGCTCGTCGGTGGCATCGCCATCTGGTACACAGCCCGGCAGTACAGACAGCAGTTCGGCACCGAGCGCCCCGCCAGCACGGACTGAGTCCAGTCACCAGTCGTCGATGCAGACGCCGGAAGATAGCCCTACCGTGCATACATCGACACCTTCTTACCCCGAATGTGTGCACACTCGTGTATGTACATCGGACGATTCATCGTCGTCGGTCCGGACGTCAGCGCGTATCGAGTCTCTTCCCGCTCGTTCCCGAACCGGCAGGTCACCGAGCGCGGCGAGGACACCCTCACCGTCGGCCCGACCGAAGACGCTCCAGAGACGGACAACCCGTACATCGCCTACAACTGTGTGCGTGTCACCGACAACGGGGCTGTACTGGGCAACGGCTCACACGTCGACCCCGCCGCCGAGAAACTCGCCATGGGCTACCCCGCCCGCGACGCCCTGGCGCAGTCCCTGCTGGCGCTCGACTACGAGAAGGACGACTACAACACGCCCCGCATCGCCGGCATCATGACAGACGACGGTGAGGCGTACATCGGCATCGTCCGCAAGGACGCCCTCGTCGTCGAACAGGTCGAAGAGCCGACGCTGGTCGCGACCTACGAGGAGGACGCCCCGACCGCGTACACGCTCGATTCGGTGACGGCCGCCGAGGCCGCCGCCGAAGTGTACGACGCAGACTACGAGCACGCGGTGTGTGCGGCCGGTGTTTCGCGAGACGGCGACGACTTCGAGCTGGCCGTCGAGAACGGCGAGTAACTCACTCCTCGCGACGTTTCTCGCAGAACTCACTCGCCCGGTCGTGACCCCGACGCTCCAGTTCTTCCAGGAAATCGGGAGACCGGTCGAGTTTCGAGGACGCGTAGAACTGCTCGTCGATAGCGATGCGGTGGATCTCCGTCCTCTGGAAGTCGGTCTCGGGGAGATGGCCCTCGTCTATCCAGTCGTTCACCTTCTCGACGAAGTGCAGCTGCTCGTTCAGGGAGATGTTCCCCGAGAGCTCGTTACGCCGGTCGTATATCTCGCGCAGGCTCTTCGGTTCGTCGTCGATGTGCTGGGGGTTTATCTGGATGATCCACAGCTCTTCGGGCTTGCGCTCGGCCGGTAATCGGAACAGGTCGCGGATGGGTGGGTTGTGAGAGAACAGCCCGTCCCAGTGGGCGTGCCCGTGTATCTCGACTGCCGGGTAGAGGTCCGGAATCGCCGCCGAGGCGAGGATAGCCAGTGCGTCCACGTGGTCGTCACAGAAGGTCTCGAACTCGCCGGCGGTGACGTCGACGGTTCCGACCGCGAGTCGCGGGGCGTCGCCGGTCGCGAGGTCGTGAAACCGGTCGAAGTCGATGTGACGTTCGAGCAGGCGCTGGAACTGACGTTGCGCCGACCTCGCCATCGGGTTCTGGTACGGGCTAACCCGAACCGTCGGGAAGCCGCTGGACTCGACGGTCGAGTTCCACACCACCCAGTCGTTGACAAGCCGGTCGGTCGGGGAGTCCGCGGTGAGGTCTTCCCAGATGTCGTCGAGCAGTTGCTGTGGGGTGTGCTCCTCCGAACGCAGGCCGTACCACGCCGCCGCAGCACAGACCGCCCCGCCGGAGGTACCCGAGAGGCCGACGATGTCGTACTCGTCCTCGCACTCGGTGAGCAGGCGCTTGAGCGCCCCCGCGGTGAAGGCGGTGTGGCTCCCCCCGCCCTGACAGGCGATGGCGACGCGGGTCCCCATCAGTACGTGGTGAGGTGCCCGCCGTCCCAGGTGAGGTCGCCGCCGTCGAGGTGGCGGCCGTGCTTCGAGAACCCGAGGACGAACAGGTTTGCGACCTCGACTGGTTCCATCATCTCCTTCACTCTCGCGTCGCCGAGCATCACGTCCTCGACGACCTCGCGCTCTGTGATGCCACGCTCTTTCGCAGTGTCTGGAATCTGGTTCGTGACGAGCGGGGTCTTTACGTACCCCGTCGAGATGGTAAAGGCCCGCAGGGTGCCCTCACCCTCTGCCGCGATGGACTGCGTGAGCCCCCGCAGGCCGAACTTCGAGGTGATGTAGCCCGCCTTGTCCTGGGTGGCGATGTGGCCGTGAATCGAGGCCATGTTCCCGATTGCGCCGACCCCGTCGTCGGTGTCGCGGATGTGGGGCATGACGAGCTTCGAGAGGTAGAAGGGTGCCCGGAGCATCACGTCGTGCATCAGGTCGTACTTCTCCATCGGGAACTCGGGGAGCGGGTCGATGTGCTGGAGTCCGGCGATGTTCGCCAGGTAGCGTACCTCGCCGTACTCTGCCGACTCCGCGACGATTCGCTCGATGTCGTCGTCCTCGGTGAGGTCCCCCACGACCGTCTCGACCGTTCCCTCGACCTCGCATCGCTCGGCCGCCGCGACGGTCCCTTCCAGGCCATCCTCGTCCATGTCCGTGGCGACTGCGGTGAGGCCGTTGGCCGCGAGCGCGACCGCCGTCGCCCGCCCGATACCCGACCCACCACCCGTCACGATAGCGACGGAATCCGTCGTGAAGTGGTCGTCGTCGACTGTCAGTACGTCCTCGCGAGTCAACTCCGCCGGTTGGATGGAATCGTCCGCCATCGTCCGAACGCGCGTGCCGAGTTACCAAGAAACTAGGTCCGGACTGCACGTGAGAACTATACCGCTGGAACAACTGTCACGTACCATGAAGTTCGGCGTCATCTCGGACGTACACGCCAACAAGGTCGCCCTCGAGGCGGTGCTCACAGACATGCCACCGGTCGACGGCCTGCTCTGTGCCGGCGACGTGGTCGGCTACGGACCCTGGCCAGCCGAGTGCGTCGACGCCCTGATGGAACGCGACGTGCCGACCGTCATGGGCAACCACGACCGGGCGGTCGCCCGCGACACCGGCTTCCGGTTCAACGAGATGGCACAGGCCGGGGTGCGCTACAGCCGCGAGCACCTCGAGGACCACCACATCGAGTGGCTCGGCCACCTGCCCGACGAGCGCCGCGAGTGCGACGGCTACGTGAAACTCGTCCACGGCCACCCCGACGACCCCGACCACTACACCCGCCCGCACGAGTTCGCCCCGAACCTCCTGCGCGGCGAAGCCGTCCTCATCATGGGCCACACCCACGTCCAGCACACCGCCGAGTTCGCCGAGGGCATCGTGATGAACCCCGGCAGCGTCGGCCAGCCCCGCGACGGCGACCCCCGGGCGGCCTACTCGGTGCTCGACATGGATTCCGGGACGGTCGACGAGCGTCGAGTGGAATACGACATCGAGCGGGTCCAGGACGCGATTCGCGAGGTCGGGCTGCCCGAACGGCTGGCGACTCGGCTGGAGCGGGGCGAGTAGCGAGCGGAGACGGGTTTTCTCGGGACTGACGTACCCGTCGACATAGACACCGGCTCAGCTGGTCCAGACACGACCACCGAGTTGGACGAAAAAACGACCGAATCCCGACGGGAAATCAGCTCACGCCATCGGTTCGAGTTCCGCCGTGAAGTGCCGAATCTCCTTCATCTCGGGCTCCTTCGTGATTTCGAGCCCGTCGACCTCCTCGCGGTGTTCCCACACCTCTTTCGCGGTCTCGACGATGTGCTCGATGTGCTCCTTGTGGTAGGTCCGGCGCGGGACGGCCATGCGGACCAGTTCGGGCCGGTCGCTGCCGGGGAACGCGAAACTACCCAGTTCGACACAGCGGACGCCACCCTCGCGGTAGAGTTCGCAGACGAGTGCCTGCCCGGGGAACTCCTCGGCCGGGATGTGCGGGAAGAACTCGCCCGCGTCGAGGTAGACCGCGTGGCCGCCGATGGGCTGGAACACCGGAAGCCCTTCTTCGGCCATGAGCTGGCCGAGGTACTGGACCTGCCCGACGCGGTCCGAGATGTAGGCCTCCTCGACTGCCTCGCGGAGACCGACCGCGAGCGCCTCGATGTCGCGGCCGGACATCCCGCCGTAGGTGGCGAAGCCCTCGTAGAGGATGCCGCGCTGTTTCACCTGCTCGTACAGCGTCTCGTCGTGACAGCCGACGAAACCGCCGATGTTCGAGAGGCCGTCCTTCTTGCCGGACATGACCGCGGCGTCGGCGTAGGAAAGCTGCTCGCGGGCGACCTCGGCGACCGACGAGTCGCGGAACTCGGCCTCGCGCTGGGTGACGAAGTAGGCGTTCTCCGCGAACCGGCAGGCGTCGACGACGAACGTCGCGCCGATCTCGTCACAGAACTCGCGGACCTCGCGGGTGTTCTCGACCGAGACCGGCTGGCCCGCCGCGGAGTTGTTCGTGATGGTCAGGACCACAGCAGGGACGTTCTCCGCACCGACCTCCTCGACGACCGCGCGCCCCTCCTCGACGGAGAAGTTGCCCTTGAAGTCACCCTCGGCGTCGAGGTCGCGGGCCGCCGGGACCGGGCAGTCGACGGGGTCTGCGCCCTGGTTGGCGATGTGGGCGCGGGTCGTGTCGAAGTGCGTGTTGTTGAGGACCACGTCCCCCTCCTCGACCAGCGCGCCGTAGAGGATGTTCTCCGCGCCGCGGCCCTGGTGGGCCGGGACGACGTACGGGAAGCCCATCACGTCCTCGACGGCCGATTCGAGGTTGTGGAAACTGCGTGCCCCGGCGTAGGACTCGTCGCCGCGGATGAGGGCGGCCCACTGCTGGTCGGACATCGTGCCCGTGCCAGAGTCGGTGAGCAGGTCGATGAACACCGATTCCGAGTCGAGGTTGAACACGTTGTAGCCTGCCGCTTCCAGGTTGGCCTCGCGCTCCTCCCGGGCGGGGAGGTGGATGCGCTCGACCATCTTCGATTTGTACGCTGTCATTGAGGCAGTATTGGAGCGAAAATGTGAAAGTCCTAATTGGCGCTGTCTGGCCCCGAGACGACAGAATCCCCGAGGGATGTACGAAGTTGGGCAGGTGAGAACAGGAGTCGACACCGGCAGGGTTGAAAAGCACGATTTCGAGGACGACCGGCAGGACTCGAGGACGCTCAGTCGACCAGTTTCGGCGGTGCGACCGGCTCGATACCGCGCTCGTCGAGGAACGATTCGAGGAACGCGGCACGCTCACCGATCTCGTCCGGGCGGTGGGAGTCCGTCCCGACGGTGACGGCCACGTCGTACTCGCGAAGCGCCTCCAGAAATTCCGGGTCGGGATGGACGAACCCGGGGTCGCCGAGAGCGCGCCCGGCGTTGATTTCCGGGACGGTCCGCGACTCGGCGAACGCCCGTGTCGCGCGCTCGTACTGTTCGAGCGTGGCACGCCCGCGGAGCGCCTCCGTGCGCTCGATGAGGTCGGGATGGGCCGCGATGTCGAACAACTCCGACTCGGCCAGCGAAACCAGCGCGTCGAAGTAGTCGTCGACGAAGGCGTCGAGTTCGTCCTCGGTGAGGTCCGCGAACTGCGGCGGCGACTGGACGTTGTACTCGCCGACCGAATGGACGCTCCCGATGACGTAGTCGAAGTCCGCCTCGTCGAGGAAGGCTCGAATCTCGGCTTCGTCGCGCGGGTCGTAGTCCATCTCGACCGCGTCGTACACCGGGATGTCCGACTTCTCGCGCACCTTCTCGATGCCAAAGCGCCGACGCTCGTACGTCACATCGAGGTTGAACCCGTACGCCGCACGGAATATCTGGGGGTCCTCACGCGCCGAGACGTTGCAGTGGTCCGCAAAGCCGATGCCCTCGAGTCCGGCTTTCTGGGCCGCGTAGACCATCTGCGTGAGGAACCGGCCGTCGGAGTAGGTCGAATGGACGTGGAAATCGTGCACGACTGGACCGACGGGTCGGGGTCGGTTTTAGATTATGGTCCCCTGTGAACCCTTCACAGGTCACGGGAGAACGAGAGAGATTCGACGGTTCGGGTCAGTACAGGTTCTGGAGAATCTCCAGCGTCTGCTCGCGGTCCGCCCAGGTGACGAAGATAGCGACGCTGGTCGCGCTCGTGATGATGTCGTGGACGTTGATGCCCGCGTCGGCGAGCGGGTTGACGATGCCGGCGATGACGCCGGGCTGGTTCGGGAGTTCACCGCCCGTGATACGGACGACGGCGATGTCGTCCTCGACCGTCACCGAAGAGAGTTTCTCGTCTTCGACGACCTCACGGTGGAGGATGTTCTCGGAGCGCTCGGCCTCCTTCTCGTCGACGTAGAAGGTGATGGAGTCCATGCCGCTGGCGACCGCGTCGATGTTGATGTCGGACTCGGCGAGTGCCTCGGAGAGGCGGTGGAACACACCGGACTGGTTGCGGATGGCCCGGCCCGCGATGGTGAGACACGCGAGTGGCTCCTCCAGCATGTCGACGAGGTGTTTGAACTGGCCGGTAATCTGGGTGCCCCCGGAGAGCAAGTCGCCGTGCTGGTAGTGGACGACCCGGACGTCGAGGTCGTCGTCCTTGTAGGAGAGTGCAGAGGGTGCGACGACCTCGGCACCGCGGAACGAGAGGTTACGGAGTTCGTCGACCGAAATCTGGCCGACGTTGCGGGCCCCTTCGACGACGTGGGGGTCACCGGTCATGACGCCCTCGACGTCGGTGACGATGACGACCTCGTCGGCGTCCATGTACTTCCCGAGCATGACGGCCGTGGTGTCGGAGCCGCCGCGACCCAGCGTCGTGATGTGCCCGTCCATGGTCTCGGCGAGGAACCCCGTGATGACCGGGACGACGCCGTCGAGCTGTTCGGCGATCTTCGCGGCCCGCTTTTTGGTCTCCTCGACGTTGACCTCCCCGTTCTCGTTGGCGACGACCGGCCAGTCCGGGTGTCCGGGTTCCAGGAAGACAGCGTCGATGCCGCGGGCGGTCAGGGCGGCTTTGAGCATCCGGACCGACGTCCGTTCACCCATGCTGACGATTTCGGCGCGGTCGGACTCGTCGGCCTCGAACGTAATTTCGTCGAGCAGGTCGTCGGTGGTGTTGCCCATCGCGCTGGCGACGACCGCTATCTCGTGTCCCTCGCGGACGGCGGCGGCGACGGAGTCGGCAGCGCGGTTGATGCGGTCACCGCTGCCGAGACTCGTCCCACCGAACTTGGCGACTACTCGCATACGTTCACCTCGTCGGTACGTACGTCACTCATACTCCAACATTTCCCCGTCGCAGGCATAACTATGTCCCTCCGGGGAAAAACCTGCCGCGGTGTCGTCGACCGACACCGCACCAGGGCCTGCAGGTGTGAGTGCTCGACGTCCGGACGGTCGAGGACTGGCCTTCGGGTTTTATACCCTGTCGGACACAATTTACCACCGATGCACGTACGGGACGCGGTGGAGGCCGATGCACCCGCACTGGCCGCCATCGCCGATGCACCGACGGACGTGATGCGCAACCTCGTCCACGACCGGACCGTCCGGGTCGCCGAAGCCGAGGGAACCGAACTCAACGACCCGAACGCCGACGTCGAGGAATCCGAGACGCCGGAACTGCTCGGGTTCGTGAGCTTCGACGCCGCGACAGACACGGTCCACATCACCCAGCTCGGCGGCACCGAAGCCGCTTGCGAGCGACTGCTCGAAGAGCCGCTACGGTTCGCCCGGACGGAAGGGATGACCGTCGAACTGCTCGTCACCGACCCGGACGAACCAGCGGCCGTCGCGGCCGAACAGGCCGGCTTCGAACGCAACGGGACCGGACCACGGTTCGAGCACAAGCAGACCTTGCGGTATCGGTTCGGGATGGACGACTGAGACGAACCCGCGCAGACCGGCCCTCGGTGTGCGGGTCGTCAGGAGTTCACGAGAACTTTCTGACGGTCACGTCGAGCGTGTCGAGGTCGACGATGGGGGCGAACCCGGCGTCGGGGTCGATGTTCACCGACTTCTGGAAGTCCGTCTGTTCCTGCCAGCAGCCAGAGTTGATAGCGAGGACGTTGTGGTACTTCCCGAAGCCGAGTTTGTGGACGTGGCCGGTGTGGAAGATGTCCGGCACGTCCTCGATGACGAGGTAGTCCTTCTCCTCGGGGGCGAGGCGGGTGTGACCCCCGTACTGTGGGGCGACGTGGCGCTTCTTCAGCAACTGGTACATCGCCTTGTGCGGGTCGTCGTAGCTCGCCTTGTCGCCGGGGAGTTCCGCGATGACCTCGTCCAGCGAGACGCCGTGGTACATAAGCACCGAGACGCCCTCGATGGTCACGGTGGACGGGTTGCCCGTAATGCGGGCGTCGTGGGCCGACATGATGCTCCGGAGTTCGTCGTCGAAGCCGGGCTGGGGTTCGGCGAGCCGAACCGCGTCGTGGTTGCCCGGAATCATGACGATGGAGAGGTCGCCGGGCACCTGTTTGAGCTTCTCGTTGAACGTCTCGTACTGCTCGTAGATGTCGACCACGTCGAGTTCCTCGTCCTGGTTCGGGTAGACCCCGACGCCTTCGACCATGTCGCCCGCGATGAGGAGGTACTCGACGTGTTCGGCTTCTTCGGTGTACAGCCAGTCGCAGAAGGCGTCCCACTCGTCGTGCATGAACTCCTGGCTGCCGACGTGGACGTCCGAGATGAGTGCAGCCTGGACGTGCCGGTCGGCGTAGTTCGGTTCGTACGTCCGGGGGACGTCCGGGAAGTGCATCGCGTCGACGAACACGATGCCCGCGTCGTCCGAGAGCGTCCCCTCGATGGCGATAACCTCGTCACAGAGGAGTTCGTCGACGAGTTCTGCGATGTCCCGGTCTTTCATCACGAGACAGGGGAAGGTCCCTTTCGTGTCCTCCAGTTCGACGAGCCAGTGACCCGACGCTGTCGAGCGGATGTCGTTCACCATCCCGATGATGGCCACCTCGCTACCGGGTGCCATCGACTCGATGGTGGTGGTTGGTCGGTGGTTGACTCGCCCGCGGAGTTTGCTGGAGAGTTTGTCGTAGCGGTCGCGAAACACCTTCACGAAGTCCTTGTACTCGCCGGTCCCGGTGCTCTGGCCGGTGATGTCACCTGCGATGTCGAGTGACCGCTTCGAGTCGTCACCGGCGCGGGTGAACGACCCCCCCGTTTCGACTGGAGCAGCAGCCTCCGACCCGGGCGAAGGGGGGTCTTCTCCACCTGAAACGGAGGGGTCAGCGGCGGCAGCCGAGGCTGGTGTATCGCTGCTGTCGGGCGCACCGGTCACCGTACTGTTCACCTCGCCGTTTCGAACTGTCCGGACGTCGTCGGCGGTGATGACGATGGTATCCTCGCCAGCCGCGTCGACGACTGCGCGGAGGGTTCCGGTCGGGTCGTCTGCCGTCGCGATGAGCGTCACGGCCTCGCGTTCGGCGTTGTAGCCGCGGCTCGCGAGTTCGCCGACGATACGTGCGGACCCCTCCAGTGGCACATCACACTCGAACTAGCCGGGCAGGCAAAAGGGTGCCGAAAATCACGACCAATCGAGTGCCGGCGGTGGCGAGATTCCCAACAGAAGGTTGATTGGCTGGCGGTGACAACCGACGACCAGATGACCGGACCCGGCAGCGCCGACGACCCTGACGACGCGGGCCCCGACGGTCGCGACGGCGACCCGGACAGTTCCAGCGAGTCGCAGGGTTCGACAGACGAGTGGGAGTGGGTCAGTGACGACTCGACCGAAGACGGCAGCGCGAGTGACGTGACCGGCGACGACGCCGCAGCCGGGAGCAATTCCGCAGCCGACAGCAACTCCGCACCCGGGAACAACTCCACACCCGGGAGCAATCCCGAATCCGGAGACAGCGACCGCGACAGTGGTTCAGGTTCGGCTCCGGGCGAGGAACGAATCGTCGACCCGGACGCCGGTTCGAACGCACCGCCGCCGCAGTCCGGTGGACGCCAGGAAGACGACGAATCTGAGGAGTTCGACGGGCCCCTCGACTGGTTCCTCCACACGAACAACCCTGGAATCCAGACCATCCGCGACATCGGCAGCAGCGTCCTGACCGTCGCCCTCATCGGTCTCGTCCTGTTCGCCGTCAGCGGCGTCTGGCCCCCGCTCGTCGCCGTCGAGAGCGGGAGCATGGAACCCCACATGCACAAGAACGACCTGGTGTTCATCGTCGACGAACACCGCTACGCCCCAGGTGGTGCCATCGACGGCACCGGCGTGGTGACTCACCAGCAGGCCATGCGAAACGAGGGGTACTGGAGCTTCGGTGACTACGGAAACGTCATCGTCTACCAGCCCTACGGGAGCGACCGGCGAACACCCATCATCCACCGCGCCATGTTCTACGTCGAAGACGGCGAGAACTGGTACGACAGGGCGAACAAGAGCTACCTCGACGGCGCGGACTCCTGTGGCGAAATCGCGAACAACGCCTGTCCGGCCCCCTACGCCGGGTTCATCACGAAAGGAGACAATCAGGTTACGAACGACCACTACGACCAGATTGGCGGTCAGTCCAACATCGTCCGGCCCGAGTGGATACAGGGGAAAGCCAAAGTGAGAATTCCCTTCCTCGGCTGGGTCCGCCTGCAGTTCGCTCAACTCGCGAGCGTGACCGCCAGTTCCGCACCGGCGACCCTTGCCGGACTTCGACTGCAACTCGGTCTGTTCGCGGCCGGGCTGGGGACCGTCGTTTCACGTCGACGCGGCTGGCTGTAGATAGGGAAAGCGAGTTGTTCGATTTCTTTTCCAGGCTGGAACCGCAGCCGATTCGCTGACAGGCGTGCGTTCGTGAGCGTGCCGAACGAAGGTGAGGCCGCGAACTGCTGTCGCGCGAGTGGACTGCTGGCTCACCTCGCCACCGTCGGTTCGAGTCGAAACACGGCCACCAGAAGAGCTGAACGTCGACTAGTTGTTGAATCGCGCCTGCACGAACGGCTGGATGTTCTCGATGTCACCCAGCCGCGAGTCGCTCATGAGCACGGCCTCGGTCTCGTCGATGGGGACCGAGAGACTGATCTCCTTGGTGCGGCCGTACCGGCCCTTCGAGACGACGACCGCGTTTACGATACCGAGCATGTCCAGTTCGGAGATGAGGTCGGTGACGCGACGCTGGGTGAGCACGTCGGCGTCGATCTCCTCGCAGAGTCGCTTGTAGATGTTGAACACCTCGCCCGTGTTGATGTTGTGGACGCCGTTTTTCTCCAGCAGGATGATAGCGAAGAGGACGAGTTTGCTCTGCGTGGGCAGGGTCCGCACCACCTCGACCACGCGGTCGAGTTCGATCTTGTCCTGCGCCTGCCGGACGTGTTCCTCGTCGACGACCTCGGACTGCGAGCGCTCCGCGAGTTCGCCCGCCGTCCGGAGCAGGTCGAGCGCACGGCGAGCGTCGCCGTGTTCCTGTGCGGCGAAGGCGGCACACAGCGGGATGACGTCACCCGTCAGGGCACCCTCTTTGAACGCGACGTCGGAGCGGTGCTGGAGGATGTCACGGAGCTGGTTGGCGTCGTAGGGCGGGAAGACGATCTCTTCCTCGCCAAGGCTGGACTTGACGCGGGGGTCGAGGAAGTCGGTGAATTTCAGGTCGTTCGAGATACCCATGATGCTCACGCGGGAGTTCTCCAGTTCGGAGTTCATCCGCGAGAGGTTGTACAGGGTGTCGTCGCCCGACTTCTCGACGAGTTTGTCGATCTCGTCGAGCATGATGACGACCACGCGCTCCTCGTAGTCGACCGCGTCGAAGAACACGCTGTAGACGCGGTCGGTCGGCCACCCGGTCATCGGGACGCTCTCGAACTCCTCCTGGTCCTCTCGGAGCGTCTCGATTCGGTCACGGACGTCAGCCCGTGACGCGAATTCGGTCCCGGACAGGGGGTGTGCCCGGTCGGAGGCGGTGTTCGATTTACCCGCCCGACCCGACGACTCGCCTGCCCGACCCGACGACTCGCCTGCCCGACCCGACGACTCGTACTCGTCGACTACCTCCAGCAGGCCTTCGAGGTCGTCGATGCGCCGGTCAATGATAGCCTCGTTCTCGTCGATGAACTTGTTCGCGAGTTGGGCCAGCACGCGGTACTGCGTGTCCGTCACCTCACAGTTGATGTACTCGACGGAACACGGGACCTCGTACTTCTTCGAAGTGCTCTCGAGTTCGTTCGAGACGAACTTCGCGCTCGCGGTCTTCCCAGTTCCGGTCTTCCCGTAGATGAGGATGTTCGAGGGGGTCTCGCCCCTGAGCGCAGCGACGAGGATAGTCGCCATCTTGTTGATCTGTTCTTTCCGGTGGGGCAGCTCGTGTGGCGTGTACGACGGACGGAGGACCTCTTTGTTCTCGAATATCGGCTCGCCACTGAGGAGGTCGTCGAACAACCCCTGTGACTCCTCCTCTTCGTCTTCGTCGAGGACCACGTCGTCGAGGTCGACACTGAAGTCTCGTGATGTCTCTATCTTCCCGGGTCGACCCCGGTCTGGCCCGTCACTGCCCGCGTCGTCGTTATCAGTCATCTGTTTGGTTCACCCCTCCATTTCAGCTGGAGATTGTCTTCGGTTCGCGCGAGAGAGGACGTGACACCGCAAATCAGCAGGTCCACAGTGTAGAACGCGATGTCGAACCGTCCAGTTGATGCAAACGAACCAGAGGAACAGGAGGGTAATAATAGTTGTCCTTCAGCGACCAGTTCGACGGTCGTTCCACTCGAAGAAAACGGGTGTTGAATGGGCGACTGCGACGCTTCGGCGAGGAGAGGGCCTGAGACCGAACCGTCGCATTACGGTGTCCGGGCGGGCCGCCGTTGGTTTCGAGTCGAACCGGGACCGGTCGACCCAGCAAGCGAGACGCTACCGGTTCGTGTTCGTGAGGTGGTGTGAATCAGCGGACAACCCCCATCCCCGGACGGACTCGAAAGCGTCCCGTCGCGAACCCGGTTCCTTCGCGAACTCAGTTTTCACGGCTCGTTCGTCGGCCCGAGCCACTGTGGACTAGAAGTGAAGGGGTTCGGTAGGTAGGAACTAACGGAGCCACCCCCCACGTTTCCGGTCGAACAGCTCCTGCACCCTTCCGGGTGATGGCTGCCTGCAACCCTACCAGTTGGCAGGTACCTCGAGGAGTGTCTCTCGAGAAGCTGTATTCTAGTTACAGCGCGTACGTATGGGCGTGAGGACGTCTGTAAAAGACGTGAGGACGTCCGAAAAAGGAGGAATCCGTAATTGGGGAACCAGAGTAAAGAGGACGAATCGAGACAGACGACGTGTCTTCAGGGTCTGAATACCGACTCCCCCTCTCGTCCACGATCTGGCCACCGTCTCTCTGATTCTCGGGTCGTACTCCCCCTCGGTTCGCCTGGTCTCACGCACCGTCGTGGGAGCGAACTCCCGCACAGTGACCGTTCTTCTCGATGACCGGTCCTCGAGTGGTTCTTCTAACGAGCTGAACCCGTTCGCCCGCACCGTGCTGGTCTGGTACTGGTCTGGTGCTCGTCTAACGAACTCTCAGGTATCAGATGGTCGAGAGAGCACCGGACCGACAACTGGATTCGATCTCGATTGGACCGGAAGCGAAGGGGTGCTAGCACGTGTCTAGGAACCCCCCCACCCCTTCGTTTCGGGTGGAACGCTGTGAAGGAGGGTGGGGGGTCGAGAGGGATTACTAGACCCGGAATGCTTAAGACGTTACTCTATAAACAATATCCGCACTGCCGCTTTAATCAAAATAGTACTAGGTCTAGTTATAATTGATACTAGAGTTTGGTCTAATCGTGTTCCCTAGCTAGAACAAAACCACCACTCAGCCGCCCCCGCCCTACCCCTCGCGACCGTTTCCACCTGAAACGAAGGGGTGGGGGGCTCCACATCGACTATCGGTAGCATCGTTCATGCTATTCACTCGCACGACATAGACTGTCACGACACGACATGACGCGATACAACCCGACTCGATGTCTCGCTCTCGCTCTCGTTTTCGTCATGATGATTTCGCCTGTCTGACCAGTGGCTCCTCGAGTCACCACCCTGGTCCAGCCACTGCAGCGTCATCCTCGTGTCCCTATCATTGCGGCTTCACCACCGGGGGTTTCATCTTCCCGGCGTCGGCGCTGTGTCTCTGGGTTTTCGCCACAGATTGCCCGTATAAAAGTCACCTTGATTATATGTCTGACGTAGGCTTAAGTGAGTCGAGTCCGCTACTATGGGCAGACGCACGTGAATCGTGGTTTTACAGGCCCGTCGCGTGTGGGAGGATAGAACAGGATGGGACTCATCTCAGGACTGAAAGACAGCCTCACTCGCGTACGAGAGAGTCTGTTTGGAGAGGAGGAGCAGCAAAAGCGAATCGGCATCTACGGACCGCCGAACGCTGGAAAGACGACACTGGCGAACCGAATCGCTCGCGACTGGACGGGTGACGCCGTCGGACCGGAGAGCCACGTTCCACACGAAACGCGGCGTGCTCGCCGCAAGGAGAACGTCGAAATCGAACGAAACGGGAGCTCCGTCAACATCGACATCGTCGACACACCAGGTGTGACGACCAAGGTCGACTACGAGGAGTTCATGGAGTTCGACGACTTCAACAAGGACGAGGCCGTCCGTCGTTCCCGCGAGGCCACCGAGGGTGTCGCGGAAGCGATGCACTGGCTCCGCGAGGACGTCGACGGGGTCATCTACGTGCTCGACAGCACGGAAGACCCCTTCACGCAGGTGAACACGATGCTCATCGGCATCATCGAATCACGCGACCTGCCGGTGCTCATCTTCGCCAACAAGATCGACCTCGACGAGTCGAGTACGAAGCGCATCGAAGACGCGTTCCCACAGCACGAAACCGTCCCGTTGTCGGCACTCGAAGGCGAGAACATGGACGAGGTCTACGACAAGATTGCGGACTACTTCGGGTGAACAATGCCGGAAGCAAAAACTTCGGACGGCGGCGGGGTCCAGATCGACCTCATCAGTGGCGAGCGGATGGCTAACCTGGCGAGCATGGAGAAGATTCGGATGATTCTCGATGGGGTCCGCGATGGAAACATCGTGATTCTCGAAGAAGGGCTTTCGCCGGACGAGGAGTCGAAGCTCATCGAGGTCACGATGACCGAGATTAGCCCGGACGAGTTCAACGGCATCGAGATCGAGACGTATCCCCGCTCGAAGACGAACGATTCGAGCATCCTCGACCGTATCATGGGGCGCGAGGAGACGTCGAAGCTCACGGTCATCGGACCGGCGAACCAGATAGAGACGCTGCACAAGGACGAGAACCTCATCAGCGCGCTCGTCTCCCGGAAATAATGCCACACCAGTGTACCGAATGCGGACGAACGTTCGAAGACGGCTCCAAGGAGATGCTGTCGGGCTGTCCCGAGTGCGACGGGAACAAGTTCCAGTTCATCCCCAAGGGGGCCGTGAACGACGCGAACGTGTCCGCTTCTCCATCGGAACCACCGACACGCGACGACGATGCGAACGCGGTGAGCAAGGCGGCGACGACCGTTCGTGACTGGGTCGCCCGGAATTCACAGGACGAGAAGAAGGCCTGGCCGAAATCCGCGACCGAGGACTACGACACGCCCGCGGAGAAGGCGGCTGCCCGGTCGAGTGGCTCGCCCCGCGCGACCTCTGGGTCAGCAGAGGCGGCATCGTCAGCCGAATCTGCGCCCGGGTCGCCAGAGACCTCTCCCGAGCCGACGCCGTCCACGTCGAAATCGACAGACACGGCTCGACGTGAAACGCCGCCCTCGGAGTCGGGACAGCCCGGGTCAGGTACTCCCGATGGGGAGGCGACCACATCACCGCCGGAGGAACAGGAACCGTCGGGGGGGATTTCAGCTCGAACGATGTCCACGGAAGACAACGCGCAGGCGAGCGCTCGCTCCGACGTCGTCTCCCCGGACGAACTCCCCGACCCGGGAGAGGCGACGGCCGCGTCCTCGAGTCGCGACATCGCAGCGGACCGTGCACGTGACACACCCGACCGTGCAGGTGCCAGTGCTTCGCCGCCGGAACCAACAGAAGCCACCCAACCCGGCAAACGCGGACAGCCGACAGAGGGTCGCGTCGTCTCCGAACCGGCCGACACCGAGGTCACCGACAAGCCAGACCTCGACGAACTCCGCGAGGAACTCAACCAGCAGTTCGAGAGCATCAAGATTCTCAACCCGGGACAGTACGAGCTGAACCTGATGGAGCTGTACGACCGCGAGGAGTACATCATCTCCCTGCGGGAGGACGGCCGCTACGTCATCGATGTTCCGGATAGCTGGCGCGGGAGCGAGTGACCGCGTCGGTCCGCTGAACGAACCCATCCTGTCCGTTCTCAGCACACCCCTCAATTTCGACTCGAACAATCTCTTACCGAGGGTATCAGCCACGCAAAACGCTATTCTTGTTCCAGTCGAAATTGGGGGAGTTTCGCGCTGGCATGGTGTCTCTCCGTCGGCAGGAAGTGTGAGACGCCGACTGCAAGTTAGCTGCTGCCGTGGGCGTGCATCCGAAGGGAGACGCGTCGCGGTCGGAACTGGTGGTTTTAAGCGTTCCCGCTCGTACCACCCGCACATGAGTGACGCCACGAAGATCGTCCTGACCACTGTCGGAGTCTCTGGAGTGCTCGCTATCGCCCTCGTGCTCGTCTCCCTGGGCGCGGGCGGAGTGTGATGTTCAGCGAACGCGACCTCTCTCCTGCGGTCGAAGCAGTTCGCGACGAGCACGCGCCGGGCGCGCTCGTGTTGGATTCGGCTACCGACTTCGAGACGATTCCCCCGGCACAGGCAGAGGACCTCGGGCTTCTCGTCGACTCGCTCTCGCTCACGGAGTACGACCCGGCGTGGGTACCCGAGAATGGGCCGGAGCTCCTGCGACGACTCGCCGGGAACGAGTTCACTATCGGTGCCCCTGGTGACGGGAGCGTCGCGTGGACCCGCCAGACGGAGCCGCCGGTCGTCATCGTGAAACCGCGTGTCGAGGGGTCACCGAGCGAGTTCATCGACTTCCTCGTCGCCGAGGCGCTTGTCGAGGTCGGCCTCGACGTGCCCGAGCACTTCCTCGGCTTCTTCCGCGAGGAGTACCGCGACCTCGCTGCGGCGACGCCGCTCGACCCGAACGCGACCTACCAGGTCGCCGCGGCGCTGTACGACGGCTGGCTGGGTTTGCACACCCGCGACGTGTTCGCGGACTGGCTCACGACCCATCCAGACCTCGGGGACGCCTGGCAGGACGCCGGGTCACGACTCGAGGGTCGACTGGACGGACTCTCGCGGGAGGTCGCACTCGGCCAGACCGACTTCGCCGACGCGACGGAACTCGCGTGTAGTGGGCTCAAGCACGCGGTCGAACTCCCGGCACCGTTCGCGGCACTCGACACCGAGGCCTATCGTGACCGGGGCGCACCCTACGCGGTCAAGTGGGCGGAGAAGACGTTCGAGACGGTACAGTAAGGCGTCGAATTTTACTGACTCTCACTCCCGTTCGTCCAGCACCCGTTCCAGGACGATTCCATCCTCGAACCCGCCACGGGCTGCCCGTTTCTCGCGCCGCGCAGCCGCTACCTCGTCCGCCGAGAGACCTTCGGCGTCCCGAATCGCGTCCACGACAGTCACCACGTCGGCGAGCTCTTCGGCACTCGGGTCGTCACGGAACTCGCTGGCCTCCTCGACGAGTTTCTCGCGGAGGCGTGCCCGGTACTCGTCACCGTCGACCTCGTGCGTGACCGGCGTCTCACCGTTCTCGCGAATCACGGCGGGAATCTCGTCCCGGACGAGTTTGTCGTACTCGGTCATCGTTCGTCGTACTGAGTCATCGTTCGTCGGAATCGATGGCGTCACTCGCTGGAATCGCTCGATTCGAGCACGCGAAGAATCAGTCGTCGAACTCGACGTTGCCCTCGACGTCGAGGTCGATGACGCGGTCGAACAGTTCGCGGTAGCCTGCTTCGACCTCGTCGTCGTGAACTTCGTCGGAGAGGTGGAACAGCCCTACGGCGTCGTGTTCGTCGATGAGTTCGAGGATTCGTTCGACGGCACTCCGGGCTTCGTCCTCACCGGCGTAGTAGGCGAGTTCGGTGATGGAGTCGAAGCTCACCCGGAGCTTGCCGTCGTATTTCTCGAAGAAACGTTCGGTCTGTTCGATGATACCGTCGAGGTCGTCGGGCGCGGAGACGTAGTGGACGTTCTCGCTGGAGCGTCGAGAGTAGCCACGTTCGACGCTCAGGGTGTCGAGGATGACGGCTTTCGTCTCGTCGACGTCGTAGTACTCGAGTTTCTGGCGGACTTCACGTGCGGTGGTTCGTGTAGAGATGACGAAGAAGTAGTCGGTGTCGTGTTTGAGAAATTCGGTGTCGATTCGGTCTGTTTCGCCTGTCGATGGATGGACAAGCAAGATGCTCGTACCACCCGGAATCGTCTCGTCTAGTCCGTCTACCGTGAGCTGATAGTCCATACCTGCGGAAACCGGCGGCATGAACTTAACATTGCGGGTAGAAATTTGAGACACGGTAGCGGGGAACACTCTGGATTCGACGGTCCGAAACGGCCCGGTTTCGGGAGTCTCACAGCAGCGAGTCAGCGGTCGCCGCACCGACCACGCTGAAGATGGCACCGACGCTGATGGCTTTGAGGGTCGTGACCGCTACTTCGGTGTCAGTCGGGGTCGTGTCCGCTGCGGTCGTCAGGATACCGTCGCCGTCCCCCACGAGGAACGTCTCGGGGGCGGTGAACGCGAGTGCGAGTATCGCGACCGACCCGAACGAGACGAGCATCAGGGAGACGAACCGGAGCGGGATACCGCCGACCTCCAGTTCGCGGTCGGGGTTCCGGTCGTCGTCCGCCTTGTAGAGGGCGCCGTACCCGATGGCGAAGACGATAGCGACGGTGATGAGCCCGTGTATCGTCGTCATGTTCGCGGCGAGGACCCACACCTCCTCGGTGACGACGAACGGACCGGCGAGCAGGAACCCGCCGACGACCTGCTGGGCGCTGTCGGCGAGTTTGAATCGCTTTCTGGGACCGACCATGGTCGTAGATGGTAGCCGACTTCGGATAAGCGGTACGTTCTCGTGTCTCACGAGGAACCATCTCCCGAACGGGTTTTGTCCTCTCGTGACTGAGGGGTTACCCATGAGTGTCCGTGAAGAGTTCGACGAGTGGGCTCAGGACGGTCGCGACAAGGGCATGGAAGACCGGCACTGGCACACCGCCAAACACGCACTGGCACGGGTTCCGGTCGAGGCCGGTGACACGGTCGTCGACCTCGGCTGTGGCTCGGGCTACGCTGGGCGTGCGCTCCGCGAGACGAAAGACGCCGGGCGGGTCTACGGCCTCGACGGCTCGCCGGAGATGGCACGAAACGCCCGGTCGTACACCGACGACCAGCAGCTGGGCTACCTCGTCGGCGACTTCGACGCCTTGCCTTTCGGGACCGACAGCGTCGACCACGTCTGGACGATGGAGGCGTTCTACTACGCACAGAACCCCGAGCACACGCTCCGGGAGGTCGCGCGAATCCTCCGCCCGGGTGGGACGTTCACCTGTGCGGTGAACTACTACGAGGAGAACGTCCACTCCCACGAGTGGCAGGAGTTCATCGAGGTGGATATGACGCTGTGGAGTGCCGACGACTACCGCGCGGCGTTCCGTGACGCCGGGCTCTACGTCGCGAGTCAGGACAACGTTCCCGACCGGGACATCGACATCCCGCCTGCGGACGAGTTCCCGACCGACGACTGGGACAGCCGGGAGGAGATGGTCGAGCGGTACCGGACCTTCGGCACCCTGGTCACGGTGGGGGTGGCTCCGTGAACGTCGTGGAACTCCTGCTCGGCCTGTTCGGGATGGTCGCCATCCTCGGCGTCGGTCTCGCGTTCGTCGCGTTCCCCGAGGAGATGTTGAAACTCCGGTTCGCCCACCTTCGGTCTACCCGTCGGTACGTCACGAGTACCAGGGTCACGTTCTATCGCCTCGTCGGCGTTGGCGTGGTCCTGATGGGGCTGCTCGCGATGTTCGGCTACCTGTTCTGAGCCGGTCGACGGTCCAGTCTCCCTGACGTCTCTTCCTGCAGGTTCTTCTCCATTGCCGTCGTATCACTCGACATGAAGACCAGCCACCGATTCACGCTGGCGGCCGGGTTCGTCGTCGCCGCGGGCGTCGCGAGCGTCCTCGCGGCCCCGTCTCTCCCCGACCAGCTCGCCACTCACTGGAACGCGGCGGGCGAACCGGACGGTTCCATGTCGAAACCGCTCGCGCTCGCGCTGATCCCCGTGCTGTCGGCCGCGCTGCTCGTGCTGTTCGCGCTCCTTCCCCGGATCGACCCACTGCGCGAGAACGTCGAGGCGTTCCGGCCGTACTACGACTGGTTCGTCGTCGTCTTCGCGGCGTACATGTCCGTGCTCCACGTCGGCATCGTCGCGTTCAACCTCGGCTACGAGTTCGACTTCACGCTCCTCGTCCTGGCGGCTCTCGCGGGGCTGTTCTACTACGTCGGGATCCTGCTCGACCACGCGGAGCGGAACTGGTTCGTCGGCATCCGGACGCCGTGGACTCTCACCAACGAGGAGGTGTGGCGGCGCACCCACGACCTCGCCAGTCGACTGTTCAAACTCGCCGCGCTGGTCTCGCTCGTCGGACTGCTGTTCGGGGAGTACGCTCTCTACTTCCTCCTGGTGCCGGTGCTCTCGACCGCCGTCGTCACCATCGCCTACTCGTACTACCTGTACCAGAAACTCGACGGCGGTGACGTCGCCTCGACCGAATCCGGACTGTGAGGACTGGATACTGAGGACTGGACGCTGAGGACCAGACTGTGACGACCGGATTCTGACGACCGGACCCTGAGGACCGGTCACTACAAGGTGTTCAGTAGCGTTCGCCGGCTTCTATCGTCGTCTCCAGCCAGTTCTCTTCGGGCGGGAGCGGACAGGAGAACGTCTCCGAGAAGGCACAGAACGGGGAGTACGCGAGGTTGAAGTCGAGCGTCACGGTGTCCACGTCGGTCAGGTCGCCGTCGACGTGGAGTTCCATGTACCGGCCCTGCTCGTAGGTCTGTTGCCCGGTCGTCTTGTCGCGGAAGGGGACGAACAGTGGCTCGGGCTGTCCCTCGCCGGGGCGCTGTTTGTAGCCGTGGAGTTCGTACTGCTCGCCGTCGAGGTCGAACGTGAGCGTCGCCACCCGGACGTAGCGGACTTCGGGGCCGCTCGTGGTTTCCATCGGGACCGGGTCTGGCTCTGCGTGATGTGTTAGCACGGCCTCGACCCGAAACGATGGGTCGGGGTCGAAGTAGTCGAGTCCGTCGAAGTCGTCGCGCTCGTCCGGTTTCACCGGAGACTGCGGGTGTTCGCCGAAGAACTCGTCTTTCTCCTCGCGTTTCTGTTCGAGTTCGGCCCGCCAGGCGTCGGCGTCGAAGTCGCTCATACCCCCTCGTTTCCGGTCGAGTCTGGTAGGCGTTGTGCTCTGTGGGTGGTGTGGTCATCGTCTGAGGGAGTCGGTTATGGGCACCTCCCGAGGGAGTGGTAGGGGGACACGACGTGATGGTGTGGGTAACGACGAGCATTCCACTCGCGACGATGGCGATGAGAGACCGCCCCGCACAGCACCGACCCACGCCCTCCGCAGCCGATTCCGTCCCCAGAAATCAGAGATTTCTGGAGTCTCGGAAACCAGAGGTTTCCGACGAGTCCGCAGGGTCTTCGACCCTGCGAGATGCTCACGAGACGCGTCGCGTCTCGTGACCGGTACTCCCTTCGTTCTGTTTCACTCCACTCCGGTCCGTTCCTCATCCCTCGCGCGACGTCGACAGTCGGTCCTCGCTACCGCTCGGAACCGACTGCCAGCGCGCGCCATCCGGCGGACTGGTCTTCCATCGGCGGTCCAATCCGCGGCGACCCACCCGTGTCGGTCAGTTCCGCGCCGCCGAACTCCGGGGTCGTTCCTGGAATCGTGGTGTTCAGGTCGACGCGGAGTCGGAAGGTGTCGCTGTCGGCGGTGATGCCGGTCACGGCGACCCCTCCAGTTCCACTGGAGATGGCGACTTCGTCGCTCGACTGCTCGAACGTCCCGTCGCCATCGGGGTCGGCCTCGACCGTGATGGTGACACTCGTCCCGGCGGGGAGGGTCGCGTCCACGTTCTCCAGCCGGAGGCTCTCGTTGGCGAAGACGCGGGGGTACGACCGGGGTTCGGTCACGACGGTCCGGTTTCCGCCTCCGCCGCCATCGGCCACGTACAGCCCCTCGATTTCGCCCGGGGAGAGGGCGCGCTCGTAGAGCCGAATCTCGTCGACTCGGCCGTCGTAGTACATGTCGTTGCGATCGCCGTCGAAGCTGCTGGCCTCGGAGCCGTCACCGATGAAGCCGTACCGGGTCACGCCGGTTCCGAGCGGGTTCCCCCCGTGCTGGGTGGCGCTGGCTTCGAGCTGGCCGTCGACGTAGATGCGTTTCTCCGAGCCGGTGTAGACGCCGCAGGCCAGGTGCCAGTTCCCGTCGGCGTAGTTCGTGCCGGTCGAGAGGTCGCGCATCCGGTCGCCGGGGCTGGCAGTCGAGAAGCCGACGCCACCGGTGTCACCCCGGACGTAGAGGTTGAAGTACTCCGAGCGGTCGTAGTCGAGCAAGGCCCAGTTGTCGAACTCGCCGGTCCCGGTCTCGCTGGTTCGGAACCAGGCGCAGGCGGTGAGTTCGGAGATGCCGCCACTGGCACTGTAGGAGTCATCGAGGGCGACGTACTGGCCGTCGCGGAAGGCGAAACTCGTCCCGTCGACACCGGCCTGTCCGGGGAACGCGCCGCGGTTCTCGCCGGTGATGCCGTCACCGGTCGGGCTCGCGTCCGAGATGGTGTCACCGCCAGGGCTGGCGGTCTCGTCCAGCTTCCAGTGGTTCGCGAGGCCGCCCGTCGGCGCGGTCGCGCTTCCGCCGGTCGCGCTGTCGTAGAGGTCGGCGACCTGCCCGCTCGACAGGCCGGTGGTGTACAGTCGGACGTCGTCGACCCGCCCGGTGTAGTAGAACCCGTTCCGGTTCCCGTCGAAGCTGCTCGCCTCAGAGCCGTCGCCGATGAAGCCAAAGCGGGTCGCCCCACTCCCGAGGTCGTTTCCGCCGTGGGGGTTCGCCTTCGTGTCCCGGAGTTGGCCGTCGACGTAGATGTGCTTGTCAGTGCCGTCGTAGACCCCGCAGGCGAGGTGCCAGCTGCCGTCGTTGTAGCTGCCACTGGGGGCGCTGGCGTACTGGTCGTCGAGGCCCCCGCCGCCCGTGGCAGTGGTCGCGAAGCCGACGCGGCCGTCGCCGGTCACGAAGAGGTTGAAGTACTCCGAGCGGTCGAAGTCGAGCAGCGCCCAGTTGTCGAAGTCGCCGGTACCCGACTCGCCGGTGCGGAACCAGGCGCAGGCACTCACCTGCGAGAGCGCCCCGTTCGAGTCGAAGCGACGGTCCAGGGCGACGTACTCCTGGTTCGAACCGTCGAAGGCGTAGGCGGTACCGACCTGCCCCGACACGCCGGGGTCGGCCCGGACGATTTCACCACTCGCGCCGCCAACCGTATCGGCGGCGTTCACGTCGCGTTCGTCAAGCGGGAAGTACGCCCGCAGGCCACTCAGCGGCTCCAGCGTCCACGCGAGGTAGGCTCGAGAGCGCGAGCCGATACGGTACTGTGTGAGCACGGTCGAACTGTCGCCGCGGTCCCAGACGACGGTGACCTCGTCGCCGGTTTCGAACGCTTCCGAGCGGGTCACGTCACCGGTGGGCAACCCGGCCACGTCGTCGATGGTGAAACCGCTCCCAGCCCGGATGTCGCCGGTCCACTCGTAGGTCTCGGTACCGCCCGCACTCGAGTCTCGGACCTGCACGCGGACGATGCCGTCGGCCCCATCGTCTCCCGATCTGATGGCGTCACCACCCTGGTGTGTGAGCCGGACCTCGCCGGTTTCGGCGTCGTAGCTCGCGGTGACGGACACCTGGCGTGGTTCGGACTGTACCACGGTGAGGTCGCTCGCGACGAGGACGGCGGCACCCACGAGGACGATAACGAGGACCACCATGAGCAACTGGG
This sequence comes from Haloarchaeobius ordinarius, assembly GCF_051801355.1. Classification (GTDB taxonomy): domain Archaea; phylum Halobacteriota; class Halobacteria; order Halobacteriales; family Natrialbaceae; genus Haloarchaeobius. The sequence goes on from NZ_CP196560.1 coordinate 978,685, forward strand.
CGATCGGCGCGGTCGCGCCACGGTTCCCACTGCCGTCTCCCCCGTCGTCGAATACGCTCCCCAGCACGATTTGGCTGGTGTACGCCCCCGGGCATTATGAGCTATCGGGCCGCTGACGTGGATCGATGCCGAGTTGCAGTCCGATGCCGCCTCCGAATTTATCACCGATGACGCGGCCACCTCCGACAGGCCTATGGACGGAGGACGATGACCCAGAGACAGATGACCGCGCCGTGGCGAGCCGTCTTCGGACACGCGGAACCGTACGACGACCAGGTCGACGGGATAGAGACCGCCATCGAGACGGCCCGTGACGACGGCTTCACCGTCGTAGAGGGTGCCTGCGGGACTGGCAAGACCATGCTGGCGCTGACCGCCGGCATCCACCTCGTGCGCGACCCGGACTCGGACTACGAGCGGGTCCTCGTCCTGACGAGCGTCAAGCAACAACTCAGGCAGTTCGAGCAGGACCTGGAGACTATCAACGCGAACTTGCCCGCGGACTGGGACCCTGTCTCGGGGCTGACCCTCGTCGGGAAGTCCGACGTCTGCCCGTACAACCGGGAGAATTCGGGCGGTATCGACGACGGGAACGTGTACGACCGGTGTGACACGCTCCGGGAGAAGACCCGCGACCTGACGGGAGAGGGCGGCGACACCACGGCTGAGGCACTGACCGCAGTGGCCCGAAGCCAGCAGATAGACCTCGCCTCCTCGGGCGCTGGCGCGGGAGCCGCCTCCTATCTCGAAAGCGCGGGGGAGCCGTCGCCGTATCCCAGAACGATGCCCGAGTACGACACGGGCACGACGGACCTCGAGTTCTGCCCGTTCTACGCCCGCTTCCTCGCCGACATGCCGGACGACGGCGACCCCGCGGAGGCGGTCCCGTTCGACTTCTCGGATGCGGGCCTGCTCCGGCCCGACGACCTCGTTGCGAAGGGGATGGAGTACGGCACCTGCCCGCACTCGCTGATGGGCGTCCTGCTCGCACACGCCGAGGTCGTCGTCGGGAACTACTACCACGCCTTCGACCCGACGACCACGTCCTCGTTCACCGGCCCGCTGCTGGACGATTCGACCTTCCTCGTCTGCGACGAGGCGCACATGCTCGAACCGCGGGTGCGCGACCTCGTCAGCGACGGCGTGGCCGACCGCACCCTCAGAGACGCGGAGGCCGAACTCACCCGCGTCATCCAGCCCGTCGCCTTCTCGGAGGGGCGGGGCACGACGAGTCGCCAGACCACCGCCGACGCCGACCTCGTCCGCGGCGAAATTTCCGACACCGACGTCGAAATCTCGGACCTCGAACACGCCCGGGACTTCGTGGTGGACCTCCGCGAGGAACTCGATAGACGAGTCACAGCGCACCTCGACCGCGAGCACCGCGGCTGGAAGTCCGACCTGAACGACCTGCCCGACGCCGAGATTCCACTCAGAGACCCCGAGCACCCGGCCCCCGACGAGATAACAGAGTGGGCCGAGGCCGCGGGCTACGACGGCCGCACCTGGACCGACCTGCCCGACGTCGCGGCCGTGACGGCCAGGGTGCTCAACGAGGCCGAAGAGGAGGAGAAATCGCGCGCCGTCGAGAGCATGGCCCGCGCGCTCTCGGCGTGGTTCCACCGCGACCACACCGAGTACTTCCGCGAGATCGAACTCGAACGCACCTGGGACGACATGGAGCCGGTGGACTCCTGGCGTCGGGCCTACAACGCCCGCCTCGCCATCCAGAACTGCGTCCCCTCCAGCGTCATCGCGGACCACCTCGCGGAGTTCGGCGGCGGCGTGTTGATGAGTGCCACCCTCGCGCCAATCGACGTGTTCGCGGAGGTCACGGGGCTGAATCACCTGGAAAAGGAAGGCCGGCCGGTCGAACAGCGGACCTACGGCCTGCACTTCCCCGAAGAGAACCGTGAGTCCTTCGCGGTCGCCGCGCCGAAGTACACCTACGACAACCGGGGCGACGCCGGCGAGGAGAATCGCGTGCGCCAGACCTACGTCGACGCCATCTGTTCGGTCGCGAGTTCGCCGGGCAACGTCCTCGTCGGGATGCCGAATTATTATGAGGCGGAGTGGGCCGCCGAGCAGTGCCGGAAGCGCCTCGACAAGGAGGTCTTGCTCGACGAATCGAGCGCCGACAGCACGACTGAGGACCTGAAAGACCGGTTCTTCTCCGGCGACGGGAAGGTGCTCGTAACGAGTTTGCGGGGGACCCTGACCGAGGGCGTGGACTACAAGGGCGACAGGCTGTCGGCGGCCGTCGTCTGTGGGGTTCCGCTCATCAACACCGCCAGCCCGCGAACCCGGGCGGTTCGCAAGGCCTACGACGAGAAGTTCGGCGACGGGTTCGAGTACGCGCTGACGGTGCCTGCGGTGCGGAAGGCCCGGCAAGCCATCGGCCGCGTGATTCGCGGCCCCGAGGAGGTCGGGGTTCGCGTGTTCGTCGACGAGCGATACGCCCGCGAGTCGTGGGATTCGGTCCGGGAGTACCTGCCCGACCCCGAGCGCGAAGAGTTCCAGCCGGTGAGTCCGGATATGCTGGACTTCGGTCTGGAGCGGTTCTGGTCGGGGCAGTGATTCCCGGATGGTCTGGACAGTCGTCGCTTGAGCCGGTTCGATGAGGGATTCGACTACGAGCGCTAGCGTCCATGACCGCCACCGCACAGCACCGCAACCACACCCTCCCCAGCCAACTCGATGCTCGCTACGCTGCGCGTCTCGTCCCTCGCGCTCTTTCGACGACAGCCCCTCGCTTCGCTCTGGACTGTCGTCAGCACGCGCCCGACCGGCTGGTTCGTCCCAGAAGCAGCCTCACACCACGGTCGCATCCGCGGGGTCGAACCCGAGCGTCACCGTCTCGTCCTCGGGAACCGAATCTGTTCGCCAGACGACTTGCCTTCCATCCCAGTCGCAGTAGACTCGCACCGACTCCCCGAGGAACTCGGTCTGGTCGACCGTCACGGTAAACTGGTTCTCGGGATGGTCACGGCGCAGGTGCTCCGGCCGGACACAGAACGTCACCGAGTCACCCTGCACCTCGTCTCCAAGCACGAATTCACCATCGTCAACGCGCACGCGAACCCCCTTCGTTTCGACTGGAGATATCGCACCAGTGAAGACGTTGTTCTCTCCGACGAACTCCGCGACGAACCGGCTCTCGGGGGCGCGGTACACCTCCTGTGGCGTCCCGACCTGTTCGACCTGGCCGTCGTGCATCACGGCCACGCGGTCCGACACCGCGAGGGCCTCCTCCTGGTCGTGCGTGACGTAGACGGTCGTGACGCCGAGTTCGGACTGGATGCGGGCGACCTCCCGCCTAAGCGTCTCCCGAAGTCGCGCGTCGAGCGCGCTCATCGGTTCGTCGAGCAGCAACACGTCCGGTTCGGGTGCGAGGGCGCGGGCGAGCGAGACGCGCTGTTGCTGGCCACCGGACAACTCGTCGGGGGCGCGGTCGGCCATTCCCACGAGGTCGACCATGTCTAGCAGTTCTTCGACTCGCGCGTCGGGGTCCGGGTGGTCGGTGAATCGGAGACCGTAGCCGACGTTCTCGGCCACGGTCATGTGCGGGAACAGGGCATAGTTCTGGAAGACGACGCCGACGTGGCGGTCCTCGGGCGGGACGCCGGCCATCGATTCGTCGCCGAATCTCACTACCCCTGAACTCGGCTCCTCGAACCCCGCGATGGTCCGCAGGGTCGTCGTCTTCCCACAGCCAGAGGGGCCGACCAGCGTGAAGAACTCGCCGTCTTCGACGTGGAGACTCACGTCCCCGAGGGCGGTCGCGTCGCCGTACTCGACCGACACCGCGTCGAGGTGGAGGTCGCTCACTGGCCACCACCTCTGTCATCGGACCCGGAGCGACGGTCGACACGCCCGCCCAGTCGGCCGACGACCACGAAGCTCGCGGCGGTCACGACCAACAGGACGGTTCCCATTGCCATCGCAGGCCCGAACCGCCTTCCTAAATATCGTTCGACGGCGACCGGCATCGTGTAGCTGGCCGCGTCGCTGGCCAAAATCACCGTCGAATCGAACTCGCCGATGCTGATGGCGAACGCGAATGCCGAGCCGGCCACGAGTCCGGTCGCCACGAGAGGTAACTCCACGTCGAGCAGTGCCCGGGTCCGGGTCGCTCCCAGACTTCGGGCCGACTCGACGAGCCGGCGGTCAACCCCATCTAACTGGGGCGCGACGTTCCGCACCACGAAGGGATAGGCGGCGACCGCGTGGGCCGCGACGATGGCGATGGTCCCGGTCACCTGCACGCGCCAGCCGCCCCACAGCGGGATGCCGAAGACGAGCCCGCGCAGGAGACCGACGCCGAAGACCACGCCCGAGACTGCGAAGGGGAGCATCGTTAGCGTCTCCACGACGGAGCGCCCCCGTCCCCGGTTCTCACCGGTCGTCACCACGGACACCACGACTCCCATCGGGACGGCTACGAGCACCGTCGCCGCGGCGAAGGTGAGCGAGTTCACGATGGCCGGGAGTGGCTTCGTCTGGAAGCTCGCGCCGGTGGTCTGACGTTCCAGCAGGAAGGCGTAGTGTTTCAGCGTGAGGCCGCCGCCGTCGGTGAGTCCTTCGAGCACCATGGCCGCCATGGGACCGACGAACAGCACGACCACGAAGAGGCCATAGAGCGCGATGGCCGCCCGTTTCGGGTCGAACCGTTCCAAGAGGGGTTCACGGCTCGTCCCGGCACCACCACCCATGCCGCGCTGGGCCGCCTCGTACCGCAGGTAGGCGTAGGTGAGCACGAGCGAGATGGCCGTCTCCAGCACTGCGAGCGTTGCTGCCTCCTCGAACCGCAGGTTCGACACGCGGTCGTACACCCACACCTCGACCGTGGCGAGTTCGAGCCCACCCAGCGCGAGCACGATGGGGAACGTGAGGAACGTGAAGATGAAGGTGAGGAGCGCGCCGGTCATGATGGCCGGCGTGAGCTGGGGGAGGACCACGTCGCGGAAGGCCCGACGCCGATTCGCACCAAGGCTCCGGGCGGTCTCGACCGCGCTCTCGTCGACGGACTCCCACGCTGCCGTGGTCACCCGGGTCACCAGCGGCGCATTGTAGAACGCGTGAGCCAGAACCACGACGGCGAGTGGGTGGTTGCCCAGGAAGTTCAGCGGGCCGACGCCGACCAGCCCGAGGAGCCAGTTCGCCAGCCCGTCGCGGCCGAAGGCGGCGTAGAACCCGCTCGCGACCATGATGCCCGGGAGGACGAACGGGAGGATGGTCAGCGAGCGCAACGTCCGCCGGCCGGGGAACTCGAACCGCGCGAGGACGTACGCCCCCGGCAGGCCGATGGCGACGCTCGCCAGCGTCGAGAGGAACGCCTGCCAGGCGGTGAACCCGAACAGGCCCTTTCGGAGGGGTGGGAGCGAGAGAGTCCAGAGACCCACCTCGATGGCGAGGACCCAGTCCACGACGTTCCCGAAGTGAGTCCCGACCGCGAGGGGACGGGCGAACACGCCTGCGAGGACGCCGGTGTAGAACGGGTCGGTGAGAATCGTCGCGAAGGAGTCGAAGGGAGCGGTGCCGCCGAACGCCTCCTCGAAGACGAGGGCGACCGGGAGGAAGAGCATCACCAGCAGGACGAGCGTGGTCCCGACCGTGAGTGCGGGCAGGCCGTGGCTGTCGATTACGGCTCGAAGACGCTCGCTCGCGGTCCCGGTCGCCTCGTCAGCAGCAGTCTCCGACCGGCCGAGCACCTGCTGGAGCCGGTCGGGAGCGGACATCTAGTTGCTGGCGATGGTCTTCGCCCACTCTTCGGTCCACGTCGAGAGGTTACCCTTCAGTTCCTCGTACGTGTACGCGACCGTCTCGGGCGGGCGGAAGGCGTAGTCGTCGAACGACGCGGGGAGCGAGACGTGCTCGTCAGTCACGGCGGGGAACTGGACGTTCCGCACCGCGAGTTCGGCCTGGGTCTCGCCCTCGAGCATGAAGTTCAGGAACTCGGTTGCCAGCCGCGGCTTGTCTGTGTTCTGGAACACGGCCATCCCTTCCGGGTTCGCGTAGCCCTGGTCGTTCAGGAAGCCGACCTGGTGTTTGCTCATGTCGAGGTCGTCACGGTTGGCGTACACCTGGTCGGTCGAGTAGGAGACGACCATGGGGCGCTCGCCGTCGAGGTACGCCGAGTAGGCGCTCCACCACGAGCCGAGAATCTTCACGTCGTTCGCCTGCAGGTCTTTCCAGTAGTCGATGTAGTTCTCTTCGCCGAGGGTCGAGACGGTCCAGAGCATGAACGCCTGCCCGGAGTCGGTGTTCTGGGCGTTCTGGGCGAGCAGCGTCCCCCTGTAGGGGTCCGTCGTGAGGTCCTCGAAGGTCTGCGGGGCGTCGACGCGACCCTCGTCGTAGACGAGGCTGATGTAACCGGTGTCGTACGGGAGGACTCTCCCTTTGGGGTCGGCGAACTCCAGTTCGGAGCGGACGCGACTCGCGTTCGCGATGTCACCCCGCGCCAGTTCAGCGAACAGGCGCTTCTCGCCCAGCGTGTCGTCGATGGTGACGAGGTCGTCCACGTTGAGGCCGACGTACACGTCCGCGTCGACCGAGACGCCCTCGCTCCGGCGCTGGACGTACTCGGTGACGCCGTTTTTCGGCGTCTTCCACTCGATGGTCACGTCGTCGTACTGCGCCTCGAACTGCTCTTTTATCCAGGCACCCGGGCTGCTCGACGGCGATTCGACGAACGACTCGTAGGTCGCGACGGTCAGCGTCCCCGACGGTTCGCCGGTCGTCGTCGGCTTCGCCGACCCCTGTTCGGTGGTCGTCGCGGTTCCACTCCCCTCGTTCGTCAGGCACCCGGCGAGTCCGAGACCGCCTGCAGCAGCGACCGCGGTTACGAAATCCCTCCGTCTCATTATCCAGTGGTTACACCTTGTGGTAGTTAAAAGAACTGAATCGCCCTGCCGAGACGGTTCCACGGTCGTCGGTCGAGTCTGACAGTCGTGGGTCGCGCCCGCCCGCGTCAGTTCGTCGGACAGTCACCCGCGGCCTGCCCCGCTTCCAGTGCCGCCTCGATACGTTCCATGTCGTTCTCGCGAATCCGGTCTGGTGACGCCCTGACCTCTTCGATGGGGACGAACTCCGCTTCGAACCCGTCGGCCTCTGGCGTCAGTTCGCCGGACACCTTCTCGCGGTCCAGTCGGTACGTGATGAAGTAGAAGCCGTGCTCGGGCAACGCGACGTGGAGGACGGTCAGGAACTCCAGGTCGTCGGGGGCCGCCTGTAGCCCGGTCTCTTCGTCGAGCTCTCGGAGCAGCGACTCCTTCGGCCCCTCGTCGTATTTCGTGTAGCCGCCGGGGAGGCTCCAGAGCCCCTCGTGTTGCGGTATCGGTTCGTCCAGTAGCAGGACCTCGTCGTCGTCGTGGACGACCACGTGGACGGCCGGGGACGGGAGCTGTGAGAAGACGACGTCGCACTCGGAGCACCAGGGGACCTCTCGACCTTCCCACTCGGTGGTCCCGAGTTCGGCCCCGCAGCGGTGGCAGTACGTCGGGACGGTGGTGACGGAGTCGATTTCGGACGGGTCGCGTTCGACCATGTTCGATGGTACCACAGAACGGGGCGAAAAACTTTCTATATCACGAACATATCTGTCGGTTCGGTCCCTACCTTTTTACTTATCGGGGCAGTGAATAAACTGTGAAACTGAATCGTCGCATCGTTCTCACGGCTCTGGTACTCCTCGTGGGCGTCGTCACGTGGGTCACGCTCTCGGCCGTGTTCGCGACCGTCTTCTTCGCGCTCACCGTCGCGAGCGTCGTCACGCCAGTCCACCGCTGGCTGGTCGGTCGCGGGTTGCCCAACTACTGGGCGGGCGTCACGACGACCGTGTTGACCTTCGTCGGCGGGTTCACCGTGTTCGCGCCAGTCTTCGTCATCGCGTACGTGCGCCGTGACGAACTGATCAGCATCGTCCGCGAGATTCCGTCGCAGTTGTCGGTCGACGCGTTCGGGGTGTCGTACACTCTGGAGGTCGTCGAGGTACAGGACGCCGTCGTCGCGTACCTCTCCGACCTCGCGCTGGTGGTCGCGCGGGCCAGTCCGGACCTCGCGTTCAAGGCGACGCTGTTCGTCATGGTGCTGTTCGCGTTCCTCGTCCAGCAGGACAAGGTGTACCGGGCGGGCATCGCGGTCGTCCCGCCGAGGTACCACGACATCGCTCACTCGATACAAGAACGCGCCAACGACACGCTCCAGGCCATCTACGTCCTCCAGCTCGCCACCGCGCTTGGCACGTTCATCGTCGCGCTGCCGGTGTTCTGGGTGCTCGGCTACGAGTACTGGCTCTCGATGTCCGTCGTCGCTGGTATCCTCCAGTTCGTCCCTATCATCGGCCCGAGTGTCCTCATCGGCGCGACGGCACTGTGGCACCTGAGCCTGGGACAGATACCGGAAGCCGTCATCATCGTCGTGGCCGGTGGTATCGTCATCGGCTACCTGCCCGATGCGGTCATCCGGCCGCGGCTGGCCAGCGTCACCGCAGACATGCCGGGGAGCCTCTACTTCGTCGGCTTCATCGGCGGCCTGCTGAGCGTCGGTCCCATCGGGGTCATCGCGGGCCCGCTGGTCGTCGCACTGTTCTCGGAGTCGATGAACCTGCTCGCCAACGAGGTAAACGGGGCGGCAGAACTGGACGACGAGGAGGCGGACGAGGCGGTCGCGGTGGGCGAAGAGAAGCTCTCACCGCCGGTTGAGCCACCGGAGGAGTCCGTCGAGTCGGGTGACGGTTCCTCGGAGGGACTCGGCGATGGGTCCGCCGACGGCACTGCTGGTGACGACTAGACCGTTTCGAGCGGTCCGTCTATCTCTCTCCACTCGGTGAGGCTGCCCTCGTAGAAGTCGACGCGGTCGTAGCCGAGGTTACGGAGGGCGACGTAGGTGTGGCTGATGCGACGGGCCGTGTCACAGTAGAGGATGATTCGTTTCTCGGGCGTGACACCCATCGATTCGAGCAGGTCGCGCAGGTCGGATTCCGACTTGAGTCCGCGGCTCTCCTCGTCGACGAGGTCGCGCCAGTCAAGAGCCTGCGCGCCGGGGATGTGCCCTTCCTCGTACTCCCAGTCCTCACGGGTGTCGAGGATGACCACGTCTTCGTCGTCGAGCGCGTCGAGGACGGCCTCGGCGGCGATGATGGGGCGGTCGTCGGGAACCGTCGCCTCGTACTCGGTCGGGTCGACCTCGGGTGTCGCGTTCGTCGTCTCGAACTCGCGGTTCCAGGCGCTGTAGTCGCCGTCCATGAGGTGTACGTCGTCGTGGCCGTAGTTGAGCGCGGTCACGACGAACCGGGCGGCGAACACGCCGTGGGTGTCGTCGTACGCGACGAGGGTGTCCTCTGGCGTGACACCGGCCTCGGACATGAGGCGGTCCCACGTCTCCACGCCGGGCAACATCCCCTCGTCTTCGTCACCGTCGCTCCGAAATTCGTCGAAGGGGATGCTCACTGCGTCCGGGATGTGGCCGATGCCGTCGTACTCCCACGCGTCGCGGACGTCGACGAGTCGGACCTCGTCGCGGTTGGCGGCGAGCCAGTCGCGCGAGACGACCCATGGCAGGGCTGTCATAGGGGAGAATTCGTGTGCCCGCCTGTAAGGTGTCCCGGTCCCGGCGGTTCCGGCGGCCTCACAGATACAGGAAATAATCTCTGGTTTCTGCCCGGCCGGCAAATATATCTGGTAACTGCGTGGTCGGCACTGACCTGGCCCATGCTGGCCACCTGTGTGAGCCGGACACACGGCAGCGACCCCGACAACTCCCGGCGATTCTGTCCGGTTCGACAGACGACCGGCGGCACCTGCCGCGGTGCCATACTGATATACCCCTAGGGTGAGAAGTAGGGTGTGTATGACGGAATACGCTAAAGACGTACTCGTTTCCGCGGACTGGGTCGAGAGCCACCTGGACGACTTCCAGAGCGACGACCCGGCCTACCGACTGGTCGAGGTCGACGTCGACACAGAGGCGTACGACGAGGGCCACGCCCCCGGCGCCATCGGCTTCAACTGGGAGACCCAGTTGCAGGACCAGACCACCCGCGACATCCTCACGAAAGACGAGTTCGAGGACCTCCTCGGCTCCCACGGCATCACCGAGGACTCCACGGTCGTCCTCTACGGTGACAACTCCAACTGGTTCGCGGCCTACACGTACTGGCAGTTCAAGTACTACGGCCACGACGACGTCCGTCTCATGGACGGTGGCCGCGACTACTGGCTCGAGAACGACTACCAGCTCACCGAGGAGGCTCCCTCGTTCAGCGAGCAGGAGTACAACGCCAGCGGTCCGCGCGAGTCCATCCGCGCCTACCGCGAGGACGTCGAGAACGCCATCGAGCGCGGCGTTCCGCTCGTCGACGTTCGCTCGCCCGAGGAGTTCTCCGGCGAGATTCTCGCGCCGCCGGGTCTGCAGGAGACCGCCCAGCGCGGCGGCCACATCCCGGGCGCGAAGAACATCTCGTGGGCGGCCGTGACCAACGACGACGGCACGTTCAAGACCTACGACGAACTGCAGGAACTCTACGGTGAGCACGGCATCGATGGCGACTCGACGACCGTCGCCTACTGCCGCATCGGCGAGCGCTCCTCCGTTGCCTGGTTCGCGCTCCACGAACTGCTCGGCTACGAGGACGCCATCAACTACGACGGCTCCTGGACCGAGTGGGGGAACCTCGTCGGCGCACCCATCGAGAAGGGCAACTGAGGTCCCGGGTCCATAGCGAATCTCTCTCTTTCGACGCTTTCTCGTGAGCGACGGCTCCCGGTCGAGTTCGCACTCGTGACAGACCGTCACAGCCCCCGGCCGATTCCGCCAGCGGCGGTGGTTACAAGCACCGCGACGGCGAACGTTCTCACATGGATTCAGAGGACTTCCTCGACAGCGTCCGCGACGACAACCAGACCGCCCTCTCCCGAGTCGGCTCCTCGAAGTCGCTGTACGCCTTCACCGGCGGCGAGATGAACAGCGACGAGGTGGTCGGCGTCGCGGCGACGATGGCGACACACGGTGCAGAGCGCGTGGCCGCCTGGGCCGACGACGATACCCTCGGTGACTTCTTCGCGGCAGTCGCCGATACCGAGGACGACTGGGCCGACTCACTCGACGCCGAGGCCGCCGAGGAGACGTACGCGGTCCACGAACGACTGGCGGAGCGGGACGATTCGGTCGCCCGCCTCGGCGCGCTCGCGGGCTACACGCTGGTCGAACTGAAACTCGCAGACCAGTTCACCGGCTTCTTCGTGGGCAACGCCGACCCGCAGACGGCGAGTACCTTCCGCGACCGCAAGGGCGACCTGCAGGACCGACTCGCCGACCTCGGCGAGCAACTCGAAGCGGTGTGTGACGGCGACGACGACTGGGAGACCGCCGCGGGCGCGGCCGGCGCTGTCGTACAGGCAGCCTACGAAGAATACACCGACCGGCTCGAAGCGATGGGCGTGAACCCGAAGCCGGTCTGTTGAGACCGAGAATCAGACGCCTTCGATAGTACTCCGGAACGCGCGGATGTTGGTGAGCGCTTCGTCTATCTTCGTCTCCACCTCGCCGCCCTCTGTCTCGGCGATTTCGGCGAGGATGCGCTCGTGTTTCGCGAGTCGGCCGTGGTCCGGGCCGCGGTCGGACTCGGCGTGCTTGGCGAACTGTTCGGCCTGTTTCTGGAGTCGTTCCGCGGACTCTCCGGAGGCGGATTCGGCTGCTTCGGACAGGAGGTCACTGGCGGATTTGAGTTCGTCTCGTACCATGTGTTCTGATAGGTCGGCCGGCGGATAATCGTTTGTGGTGGTGGTACCGTTCGCCGTGGTCGGTGACGGTGAGCGGGTCCCGTCACCGGGGAGCGCACCACTGATACTGTTCGCGCCCATAGCGACTCCAGATGAGCGACGCCAACTCCGGTCCCCTCTCACCCGACCGTCCGGACGCCCAGCAACCGTTCCGGGTGGACGCCCCGTTCGACCCGGCGGGCGACCAGCCCGAGGCCATCGACGAACTGGTCGACGGGTTCGAGTCGGGCATGCAGGAGCAGACGCTGCTCGGCGTCACCGGGTCCGGCAAGACGAACACCGTCTCGTGGGTCGTCGAGGAGGTACAGGAGCCGACGCTGGTCATCGCGCACAACAAGACACTCGCCGCCCAGCTCTACGAGGAGTTCCGGAACCTGTTCCCGGACAACGCGGTCGAGTACTTCGTCTCCTACTACGACTACTACCAGCCCGAGGCGTACGTCGAGCAGACAGACACCTACATCGACAAGGACGCCTCCATCAACGACGAAATCGACCGCCTCAGACACTCCGCGACGCGCTCGCTCCTGACGCGAGATGACGTCATCGTCGTCGCCTCTGTCTCGGCAATCTACGGGCTCGGTGACCCGCGGAACTACGTCGAGATGGCGATGCGCCTCGAAGTCGGCGAGGAGATCGGCCGCGACGAACTGCTGGGGCGACTGGTCGACCTGAACTACGAGCGAAACGACGTGGACTTCACGCAGGGCACGTTCCGGGTGCGCGGCGACACCGTCGAGATATTCCCGATGTACGGCCGCTACGCGGTCCGGGTCGAACTGTGGGGCGACGAGATAGACCGGATGATGAAGATAGATACGATGCAGGGCGAGGTCAAAAGTGAGGAGCCCGCCGTGCTGGTCCACCCGGCCGAGCACTACTCCATCCCCGAGGAACGCCTCCAGAACGCGATGGAGGAGATTCGCTCGGACATGGCCGACCGGGTGCGGTACTTCGAGCGCAAGGGCGACGCCATCGCCGCCCAGCGCATCGAGGAGCGAACCACCTTCGACCTGGAGATGATGCAGGAGACGGGTTACTGCTCGGGCATCGAGAACTACTCCCTCTACCTCTCGGACCGCGAGTCAGGCGAAGCCCCCTACACTCTGCTCGATTACTTCCCCGACGACTTCCTCTGTGTCGTCGACGAGTCCCACCAGACCCTGCCACAGATAAAGGGCCAGTTCGCGGGCGACAAGTCCCGCAAGGACTCGCTGGTCGAGAACGGCTTCCGGCTCCCGACCGCCTACGACAACCGCCCGCTGACCTACGAGGAGTTCTTCGAGAAGACCGACAAGCGGCTGTTCGTCTCCGCGACCCCCGGCGACTACGAGACCGAGAATTCGGACCGCATCGCCGAACAGATCGTCCGGCCCACCCACCTCGTCGACCCGAAGGTCGAGGTCGCGCCGGCGACCGGCCAGGTCGACGACCTGATGGACCGCATCGACGAGCGGGTCGAGCGAGACGAGCGCGTGCTCGTGACCACCCTGACCAAGCGCATGGCGGAGGACCTCACGGAGTACCTCGAAGAGTCGGGCGTGAACGTCGCGTACATGCACGACGAGACGGACACGCTGGAGCGTCACGAACTGGTGCGCTCGCTCAGACTGGGAGAAATCGACGTCCTGGTCGGCATCAACCTCCTGCGTGAGGGCCTCGACATCCCGGAAGTCTCGCTCGTTGCCATCCTCGACGCCGACCAGGAGGGCTTCCTGCGGAGCGAGACGATGCTCGTCCAGACGATGGGCCGGGCCGCCCGCAACGTCAACGGCGAGGTCGTCCTCTACGCCGACGACCCCTCGGACGCGATGGAGTCGGCCATCTCCGAGACCCAGCGCCGTCGGCGCATCCAGCAGGAGTACAACGAGGAACACGGCTTCACGCCGACGACCATCGAGAAAGACGTCGGCGAGACGAACCTGCCCGGTTCGAAGACGGACACTGGCGGTATCTCGACGACGGGGGAACCCGAGGACGCCGAGGCCGCCGCGGCCCAGATTCAGCGCCTCGAAGAGCGCATGCAGGAGGCTGCAAATAATTTAGAATTCGAACTCGCGGCGGACATCCGCGACCGCATTCGTGATCTTCGACAGGAGTTCGACGAACTCGAATCGCAGGACGACGGTGTCGAACCCGAACCCGACCCGGACTTCTGAAATCTGGACCCAAAACGTTTTTTGTCGATACGTCGACTCCGAAACGTGCTTGGTGAATCACTGAAGTTCCCGCTACAGGGGGAAGAATCGACGAAGACCATCGCTATCGGTGGGTTGTTGAACCTCGTTGCGTTCGTCATCCCCATCATCCCGCAGCTGTTCATCTACGGGTACGGACTGCGAGCGATGCGAGCCGGGCTGAACGGCGACCGTGAAGCCCCCACGTTCGACGACTGGGAAGGCCTGCTGAAAGAAGGGGCGCTCGTGTTCGGGGTGTCACTGGTGTACGTCGGGATACCGGCGTTCGTGTTCGCTATCCTCGTCCCGATGCTCGGCATCTTCTCTCTCGGTCTCGGAAGCGAGGCCGGTGGAGCCACCGGTGCCGGGGTGGGGACGATGGTCCTGTTCGCGTTTATCGCCGTCGGGATGGTCGTCCTGTTCGCCGCCTACTACATGGTGCCGGCGGCGCTGGTCGGCGTGGCCGCCCGTGGCGAGTTCGGTGCCGCGTTCGACTTCCAGTCGGTCAAGCGGCTGGCGTTCAACAGCACCTACTTCGTCGGTGTCGTCCTCTCGGCAATCGTCATGATGGTCGGGAGCATCGTCGCGCTGCCGCTGTACCTCATCCTGGTCGGGTTCGCCGTCCAGTTCATCCTCACCGCTGGCGTGTTCAACTACCTCGGGCGGGTCGCCCGCAAGGCCGCACCCGGGGCACAGCGCCAGCAGCCGGAGGGACGGCCACAGACGAGCTTTTGAACAGGCCAGTCTCTTCTTCTGGAGCGTTCGGACGCCGAGGGTCACCAGTCCCGTGCTACTGACGGCGGCCACGACGAGGAGTTGCAGCACCCGGGTCGGCGATGGCTGCGCCCTCGACCGTCGACGTGATGGCGACGATGCGGGCGGTCCAGATTCTCGCGGTCGCGAGGGCGAGTTGGTCTCCTCCTGTCCCGGACAGTGTGGGTCTCGAACCCATCCTGCTAGGAACCCTGTTGGAGAGAACATCGTCTCGTTGGGCCCCAGACCGCCCGAAACGTGGGTTCTGGTCAGTTCAGCGTGTCCACTTCGTCCGTGAGGTCCTGCGGGTCGTCGATGGGCCCGCGGACGAACAGCCCGTGACCGATGATGGCCGCGGCGACGAGGCCGGTGCTGACGATGGCGAGGGACATCGAGACCGCGGTGAGCATCCCCACGCCGACGCCGGTGACCATGCTGGACGCGACAGCCAGCAATACGAGGTCGTAGTACTGCCAGGTGTACATGTTGGTGGTGTGTGACTGGCGTCGGAAAGTCGTTGGGCCTGATGCTGTTCGGGTAGCTGGGTGTTTCGGTGGTTCCCGGCGGTCTCGGCTGTCCCGCACTCGATTCGGTGGGACGTGACACCGAGCAGTTCACTCGCGCTGGTGGCAGTGAGAAACCGCCCCGCACAGCACCACGCCACCTCCTCCCCAGCCGACTCCCTCCACTTTGCTCCGTGTCACTCCGCTCCGTTCCGGTCGTTCACCGTGAGAGCAAGCTCTCACGAGCACGCTCTCGCTACCGCTCGTGCGGACCTCGCGCGTCCGCCTCGCGGCTTCACTGGCTCACGGGTCGTTCCTCCCCGTTCGCGGCGAGGCGACGCCGTCGCCTCGCGCTCACCACGCTCGTCCGCGCGCGCCGCCCGGAAACCCGAATGCAGAACCGAGCGCCTACGCCTCGTCCTCGCGCACCGTCATCACGGGCGCGGGGCATTGCCGGACGACCTTCTCGGCGACGCTACCGATGAGGTAGTGGTCCAGTCCGGTGCGGCCGTGGGTCGCCATCACGACGAGGTCGATGGGATTCTCGTCGACGTACTCGAGAATCGCGGTCTTGGGGACGCCTTCCCTGATGACCGCCTCGGTCGCCACGTCGTCGGGCAGGGTCGCTGTCGTGGACTCGATGGCGGCCTCGGCGCGCTCGCGTTCTGTCTCCTCCCAGACGGTCGCGGAGATGCCGGCGCTGGGGCTCTCGAACCGGTTGCGGGTGTCGACCACGGAGAGGACGTGGACGGTCGCGTCGTAGGTCGACGCGAGTTCGGCCGCGTGTTTCGCGGCGGCGCTGGTGCCGTCGCTCCCGTCGGTCGGCAAGAGGATGTGGTCGTACATACCTGAAGAACGACCGCGTGGCCCTGAAAAAGTCGTGGGTTAGACCAGACCGGTGAGAATGTCCAGCATGCCCTCGCGGGCGATGATGAACAGCGCGACCGCGATGATGCCGAACAGGACACCGACACCGTGTTTGATGGTCTCGGTGTCGAGGGCGGACGCGACGTAGGGGGCGATCTGCCCGCCGGTCACCGTCGCCGGGACGGTCCAGACGACCATGTTCCAGGGGGTGGACGCGATGTCGATGGAGTGCGCGCCGGGGACGAACGAGCCGCCGAAGACGTGGACCAGCGAGGCCAGGATGGCCGTCGAGGCGACGACGATGTGGTTGGTCCCGATGGCGACGCGGACGGGAATCGAGGAGCGCAGCATCGAGATGATGCCGAGTTCCCCGATACCGAAGCCGGCGAGCCCCTGGAAGATGCCACCGATGCTGTAGTTCGCGAAGCGTTCGGTGTAGCCAGAGCGGTCGTAGGTGTAGTCCTCACCGTCGCGGTCGACCCGGGTGACGATGCCGTCGGCGTCGGTCTCGACGCCGGCCGGACCGAGCTTGTCGTCGTCGTTCGGGAGCATCTCGCCACCGTCGGCGGCGGTGGTGTGGTCGTCGTCGTCGGAGCCCGCGGGCTCCTCGTGGGCCAGGTCCGCCTTGAACAGCAAGAACGCGGCTGCCAGCAGCGCGATACCCAGCAGCGACTGGAACACCGCCTCGGGGATGAAAAAGGAGAGCACTGCGCCACCGACGACGAACGGGACTGCCCCGCCGACGAGGGTGAGCGCGAGCTTGCGGTCAACGAGCCCGTACTGGACGAACGCGAGCGCAGAGCTCGACAGGCCGAAGGACTCGCTGATGAGGCCGACGGCGACGAGCGTCTGTGGTTCGAGCGAGTACCCGGCGAAGAGCGGGAAGATGAAGATGAAGAAGGGGACGAACAGCGCCGAACCGCTGATACCCACCGTGTTCACGGTCGTCGCCCCGAGGACGAAGAACGGCAGGAGCCACCAGTATTCGAGCCAGTAGCTCGTACCGCTTCCCTCCGTGGGAGCGAAGAAGAACACGCCGAGGATGAACACCACGGGTGCCAGGAACACGAACACGTGCTGGTACTTTAGAAACGTCTTCTGGATGTTACTGTACGATGAGGACGAGCTCATGTGGTGGTGAAGCCACGGTTTGAGAGTCAGGTATAAGAGCGTTACTTTCTCCCGAAAACCGGGGGTTTTCACCTGGTTCTGTCCAGTTTTCCGGTTATTTTCGGACGAATCTCCCGTCGATATGCCGGGCGTGCATACGCTATTGTCGTCAGCAGAAGAACGAAACCACCCCGTGGCGGTATCCCTAATGTTTATTGGGTATGCACCGGTATGCATATACGTAATGAGTTTTCGAGAGCGACCTCCCGAGAGAGAGCCAGGTCGATCCGTGCGCGAAGATGCCGACTCGATGGAGCCTCTCGAAGACCCTCCCGAACCTGTCCCGACGGGGCTCGTCGGTCGGCTCCGGCACCACGTCCGGACCTGGCCGCAGCGGTACGTCGACATGCAGACCAACGCGATTCGCAGCTGGATTCGCTGAGCAGACCCTGCGACTGCGTCGTTAGGCGACGAGTGCAGCCCGCCGTTTCTCCCGCCGTTCCAGTGCCGCCTCGTGGAGCGCCTGCTCCATCTCGGTCTCGCAGGCGAGGTCGGGGACCGCAGTCGGGTCGCCGTGGTCGTCGACTGCGACCATCGTGAAGAAGGAGGTGGCGGTCTGTTCGTACTCGCCCTGTTCGGGGCGTTCGGAGCGGACCTCGACTTTGACGTCCATGCTGGCGTCGCCGGTCTCGAACACGTAGCCGGTGACGACGACCACGTCGCCGAGGTCGATGGCGTTCTTGAAGTCGACGTGGTCCATCGCGGCCGTGACGACCTGCCGGCGGGCGAACCGGCGGGCGGCGATGGCGGCGCAGATGTCCATCCAGTGGAGGATGGAGCCGCCGAGAGCGCGGCCCATGTTGTTCGTGTCGTCGGGCATCAGAATCTCGCTCAGTTCGGTGTAGGACTCGGCGAGTGAGGCGGTGTCGGAGTCGTGTTCGTACATGGCCGAACCGGGGCTCCGGCGGACAATAAAACCACTAGAATTTCTCTAACTAAATCTGGTTTGTGTTCGGGGCTGTGGTGCGGTATTCTGGCCCGTGGGTGGCTCTCTCTTGCTGTTTCTCTCTGAGAGACCTGTCTTTGTTCGATATCTTGTGGTAATACAACAACGGATTTTAATGCATCTTGGGAATACACCGGGCCGATGACAGACCTCTCGTTCGAACCACTCACGTACGACGACATCCCGGCGGACCGGCGGCCGTCGCTCGGGCAGGCGCTCGTGCCGCTGCTCGGGATGGTCGTGTTCCTCAGCATCGGGGCCATCGTCCTCGGACTCGACCCCCACCTCCCCATCGTCTGGGGGGCGACGCTCACCGCGGCTGTCGGGCGCTACTGGCTCGGTATCTCCTGGGAGGAGCTGTTCGAGGGTATCGTCGACGGCATCCGGATGGGCATGCAGGCCATCCTCATCCTGTTCACCATCTACATGCTCATCGCGACCTGGACCTCGGCGGGGACCATCCCCGGGCTCATCTACTACGGTCTGGAACTCCTGACCCCGACCGTGTTCCTGCCGGCGACGGCCGTGCTCGCGACCGTCGTCGCGTTCTCCATCGGCTCCTCGTGGACCACCGCCGGGACCCTCGGCGTCGCGTTCATGGGCATCGGAGCCGGGCTGGGTGTCCCCGCGCCGATGACGGCCGGTGCAATCCTGACGGGGGCCTACACCGGCGACAAGATATCGCCCCTCTCGGACACCACCAACCTCGCGGCCGCAGTCACGAACACGGACCTGATGGAGCACGTCCGGACGATGCGGGTCGGGACGGGCCTCGCGGCCGCTATCTCGCTCGTCCTCTATGCGGCACTCGGGCTCTCTGCGACGGGTTCCATCCCCGTGGGTCGCATCGAGACCATCCAGTCCGCCATCGGTGGGAGCTACGCCATCTCACCCCTCGTCTTCCTCCCGCTGCTGGTGACGTTCGCACTCGCTCTCTACGGGTTCCCGGCACTCCCCGCGCTCATCTCGGGCGTGTTCGCTGGCGTCGGGACGACCATCGCGGTCCAGGGCGTCGGCTTCACGGCCGCCTGGGACATCGCCCAGAACGGGACCGACCCGGCGACCGGCTCCGAACTCGTCAACGGCCTCCTCGCCTCCAGCGGGCTGATGGGCTCGACGTGGACCATCACCATCGTCGTCGCCGCGCTCGCCCTCGGTGGCCTGCTGGAGCGCACCGGCGTCATCGCGACCATCGCCCACCACATCGCGGGGTTCGTCGACAGCGTCGCGAGCCTCACCCTCGGCACCGGGGTCGCAGCAATCTCGATGAACGTCCTCGCCGCCGAGCAGTACATGAGTATCGTCGTCCCTGGCATGACACTGCGCGGGCTGTACGAGGACTTCGACCTGGAGTCCAAGAACCTCTCGCGGGCGGTCGAGGCGTCCGGAACGGTCACCTCCGCGCTCATCCCGTGGAACGCGGGCGGCGCGTACATGTGGAGCGTGCTGGGCGTCCACCCGTTCGAGTACGCCCCGTACTACTTCCTCGGCTTCCTCGCGCCGAGCATCCTCGTCGTCATGGCCGTCACCGGCTGGCAGATAACGACGACGGACGAGGCTCCCGCCGCCACGAAGGGCCGCGCCTCGCCGGCCGACGACTGACCCGAAAATAGCGATTCTCTTCAGAGCACGCCGAAGCCGAACTCCGGCAGCCCCAGCACTGGTCCCCAGACCAGGTGCAGCGCCACCCCGACCACGATGGCCGGGACGGTGGTGTAGATGCTCGCGACGATTGCGGCCTTCTTGTCGATGGCGATGAGCGGGAACAGCGCGTCGCCGTCCTGGCTGATGGCGTTCGCCGTCAGCGCCGAGAACGGGAGGCCGCCGTTGGCGTACACGCCCGCGAGCACGATTTGCGGGCCACAGCCCGGAATCAGGCCGACGGCGGCACCCGCGATGGGTGCGATGACGCCTGCTGCCTGTGCCGCCGCGGCGATGTCCGCCCCGGTCACGAGCAGGAAGTACTCGTACAGCAGGTACGCGCCGATGACCCAGACCGTGACGAAACTGGTCTCCATCGCGGCATGCTGGAACGTCTGGTAGAGGGAGTCGAACGACTCGCGGACTCTCCCGACACTGCCTTCGCCGATGTAGTGCCGGCCGACGAAGTACAGGTAGAACGACAGCGTCGTCCCGAGCAACCCGAACACGGTGAACAGGCCGTCGAAGCCGAGGCCGAGCGTCATCGACACGTCGGGTGCGCCACGCACCAGGTAGGTCACGCCGAGGACGACCGCGGCCAGCGCGGCGACCCACCAGACGACGTGGGCAGCGTGCGACAGCGGCGTGAGGACCGGTGAGTGGCGGTCCGGCCCGAGTTCGTGGGCGTGGGTCGGGCAGTCACAGCCGTAGTCGTGCGCCGGGTTCGGCGTGACCGTGCTGCGCCGGCCGACGACTGCGCTCCCACCGTCGGTCGTCGCGGGCTGGAGCCGGGCGACCGCGGCGTCGACTCGACCCACCCCGAGGCCGACCGTGTCGACGAGGTAGCCGAAGACGACCGCGACGACGAACGAGATACCGTAGGCTAGGAGGGCTGCCTCCGGCGCCAGCACGAGGATGACGAACGCGGCGTCACCTGCGGTCGCGATGAGCGTCGCGACGACGGTCCCGAACGAGACCGTCCCCCGGACGTACAGCGGCATCATCACGATGGCACCGCCACAGCCGGGCGTCAGGCCCATGAGCGCCCCGAACAGCGGCTGGAGTCGCTCGTTCTCTTCGATCTTCGTGAGCAGTGCGCCGCCGGTCCGGTACTGCACCAGTCCGAACAGCAGGACGGTGATGGCGACGAACGCCGACACCTGCACGTAGCCGTCGCGCAGGGAGCCGAGGGTCACGTCGACGACCTCGTTCATGGCCGATGCCTCCTGGTTTCGAATCTCGCAGAATATAGTTTAGACATATCTAATAATCTCGTTGTTCATTACCAGAAGTACGCTGAGTAAGGTCTAATAGATGCCGGTGAGCGCGCAAGCCGGCCGTGGCGGGCCGGGGGTCGTCTGTGGCCGGTCACTCCCCGCCGAGGGCGCGGTGTATCGCGTCGGCGGTCTTCGCGCCGACGCCGTCGACCGACTGCAGTTCGTCGAGGCTCGCCTTTCGGACGTTCTCGACGCTGCCGAACCGGCGCAGGAGCCGCTTTCTGGTCTCCGGGCCGACGCCGTCGACGCCGTCCAGCACCGTCTCGACCGAGTCCCGGAGCGTCTGGTGGTACTGCACCGCGAACCGGTGGGACTCGTCGCGCACGCGCTGGAGCAGGTGGAGGTGCGGGGCGTCGTCGGCCCAGTCGTAGGTGCGGTCGGGCGTGACGACTTCCTCTTCCTGCTTGGCCAGCGCGATGGCGGGCACGTCCCAGCCGACCTCGTCGAGGGCGTCCCGGGCAGCGTCGAGTTGCCCCTGTCCACCGTCGATGAGCAGGAGGTCCGGGTCGGGCCGGTCGTCCCGTCCCTCGACCGCCCGGATTGCCCGCCAGTGGAGCAGGGCCCGCATGTTGGCGTAGTCGTCGTTCTCCTCGGTGAGCTTCTTGCGCCGATAGTCGGACTTCTCGGGCGAGCCGTCGACGAAAGTGACGTTCGACCCGACGACGGCCTTGCCCTGGGCGTGACTCACGTCGAACCCCTCGATTCTGGTGACACGGTCGAGGCCCAGGGCGTCCGCGAGTGCCGCCGATTCGTCCCGGCGGCCGACGTTCCGGCGGGCGTTCTTCAGCGCGAGTTCGACCAGCTTCGCCTCTCGGCCCGCGCCGGGAACCCGGACCGCGACCCCCTCGGCGTCGAGCCACGCCGCGACCTCGTCGTCGCCGTGGTGTTCCGGCAACAGGACGGCGTCCGGGAGTCGGCGCTCGGCGTAGAACTGCACGAGGAACGCCGCGAGGACGGCGGGGATGGTGTCGCGCTCGTCCTCGGTGTCGGTGTCGGTGACGTCCGGCGCGTCCAGCGTGTGGCGGTCGCGCTCGACCAGTTGTCCACCCTCGGCGTGCAATCGAGCGACCGTCGCGTCTGTTCCCCGGATGGCCACCCCGAGCACGTCGACACTGCGCTCGTCGCTCCGGCCACTGACGGCCTCGCCGCCGCTCCCGTGGAAGGAGTCGACGACGGCGAGGCGGTCCCGCAGGTTCGCGGCACGCTCGAAGTTCTGGGCTGCAGCGGCGGTCTCCATCTCGCTGCGGAGCGGGTCCGCCAGGACGCCGGCCTCACCCGCGAAGAACCGTTTCACCGACTCCACGTCGGCGAGATACGCTGGTTCTGCAATCTCGTCCGTGCAGGGTGCGGTACACAGTCCCATCTCGAAGTCGAGGCAGGGCCGCTCGCGGTTCGCGAACTTGTGGTCGGAACACCCCCGCACGCCGAAGGTCTCGCGGAGGGCCTTGACCACCGTCTCGACGCGGCCCTTGTCGGTGTACGGGCCGTAGACCGTCGCCTCTTCGCCGGGGTCGCGGGTCACCTCGATGCGGGGGAACTCGTGGTTGGTCAGTTGCACGAGGGGGTAGGACTTGTCGTCTTTCAGCCGGACGTTGTACCGTGGCTGGTGGCGCTTGATGAGGTTCGCTTCGAGGAGGAGCGCCTGCGTCTCGGTGTCCGTGACGGCCACGTCGAGGCCGTCGGCGCGGTCGACCATCCGGCGGATGCGGGCCGACCGCGGGTCGGCGTAGGACCGGACTCTGGCCCTGAGGTCGACCGCCTTCCCGACGTACAGGGTGGTGTCCCCCTCGAGGAACTGGTAGACCCCCGGCTCGGTCGGGAGGTCGCCAGCACGGTCTCGGAGGGCGGCCGCGTCCATGCTGGTCGCGCTAGGCGGTGGTTCCCCATGGGGGTTTCGTTGGCGTCGTGGTGACACGCGACTCGGCTTGGTCCATAAGGGCTACTCGCTATCCCCGCCGCAGATTTATAATGATTAGTCATGCAACTCGGTAATCTCGAAGCCTACCTGGAGACGGAACTGCAGTACCCCATCGAACTCGACTCGGTCCTCGACCGCATCGGGACCACGGAGGTCGAAGCGCCGAACACGACGGACTCCGAGAGCATCGCTTCGATACTCGAACCGCTCGGGCGAGACAGTTACAACTCGGCGACAGAACTCCTAGAGACCATCCTCGGCAACCTGAGCGACGAGTACATCGGGCGGAAGTTCTACGACGACCGCGGGGCCAACCACCCGGACATCCAGCCGGCACCTCGGGACGAGGTAGACATCTCCTTCTGACCGGTGAGGGTGGACGGCTGCGGGCGGCGAGACCGGCCGGAGCGTGGCGGCAGATACAAACCGCCGCCGCGGCAACCTGCCCACCATGACCGACACGGTCCAGTGCTGGCTGGTCGAGCGAACGTTCGACGACCGGAACCTCGTGACAATCGTGTACGCGACGCCCGACGGCGAACGCTACCTGCAACAGGAACGCTCGGCGAACTCCCTCACCCGGAACCCCGTCACGGCCGGGAAGGAAGTGGCAATCGACAGTCTCGAAGCGACCGGAGACGACGCGACCCGCGAGCGCTACGAGAAGGAGGCGACGCGCACGGCCGAGCAGTACGACGCTGACGACGCCATCTGAGCTGGACGAACCCGGACGCGCTCGCGGTCGAAGCAGACGAACTCGGCGACGCGTTGTTCTCGTTGCTCGCCCTCGCAGACGAACTGGACGTCGATGCCGGTGAGGCACCAGACGACGCGCTGGCGAAGTACAGTCGCCGACTGGCCGAGACGGGGGTAGCCTCGCCCGGCGAGTAACTCGTGACTGTATACTCGCCGCCTGATATAATTTCTCAGATACTGTGTTTTTAATCGGTTTACTGTCTGCTGGTCGCGTGCTACGATACCTCAGTGTATCTATAAATACTCGTCCGTTGTACTATCTGTATGGTTACTGCTATCGAAATCTCAGGAGTCACGAAGCGATTCGGCGAAGACGTCGTCGCGCTGCGTGACCTCGACCTCAGGGTCGAGGAGGGAGAGATATTCGGCTTCCTGGGGCCGAACGGGGCCGGGAAGTCGACGACCATCGACATGCTGCTCGACTACATCCGTCCCACAGAAGGGACCGTCAGCGTCCTCGGGATGGACGCCCAGGCCGACAGCATCGAGGTCAGAAAGCGCGTGGGTGTCCTGCCCGACGCCTACCACGTGTACGACCGGCTCACGGGGGTCCAGCACGTCCAGTTCGCCATCGACTCGAAGGGGTCGGACGAGGACCCGATGGACCTCTTAGAGCGTGTCGGCATCGCGGAGGCGGCCGACCGGAAGGCCGGCGGCTACTCGAAGGGGATGAAACAGCGCCTCATCCTCGCCATGGCGCTCGTCGGCGAACCCGACGTCCTCATCCTCGACGAACCCACGACGGGGCTCGACCCGAACGGGGCACGCGAGATGCGCGAGATAATCCGCAAGGAGGCCGCCCGCGGTGCGACGGTGTTCTTCTCGTCGCACATCCTCGAACAGGTCGAGGCCGTCTGTGACCGCGTCGCCATCCTCAACAGGGGCCGACTCGTCGCGGTCGACACCATCGAGAACCTTCGCGCCAGCATGGGCGGGGGTGCGACCCTCACCGTCACCGTCGAGGGCGAACCCACCGACGAGGTGCTCGACGCTGTCGAGCAACTCCCCGGCGTGACCTCGGTCACCGCCGCGGGGTCGACCATGACTGTCGCCTGTGACACCGGCGCGAAGACCGCGGTCCTCGACGCCATCGAGTCGACCGGGCTCGTCGTCAGCGACTTCGCCACCGAACAGACCTCGCTGGAGGACCTGTTCATGAGCTTCACCACCGACGCGCCCGAAGCCGGGACCGGACCCGAAGCCGCGGTTCGGACCGACGGCGACGTGGAGGTGCGCCAATGAGCCTCACCGTCGTCGCGAAGAAGGACTTCACCGACGCCCGTCGGTCGCGGTCGCTGTGGCTGCTCTCGGGGCTGTTCGTCCTGTTCGCCGCCGGGATGGCGTGGATATACACCGAGATCGCCACCAACGGTGGCCCGGACCCGGAACTCTCCGCCCTCGGGCTGTACGACTTCCTGGCCTCCTCGGCGACGCTGTTCATCAGCATCACGGCGCTGGTCATCGCCCACAAGGCGATAGCCGGTGAACGTGAGTCGGGCTCGATGAAACTGCTGCTCGGCCTGCCCCACTCCCGTGCGGACGTGCTGTTCGGGAAGGTCGTCGGCCGCGCCGTCACGCTCGCCCTGCCCATCGTCCTCGGGATGGTGGTCGCCCTCGGCGTCGTCGTCGCGCTGTACGACACGTACAACCTGGTCGACTACGCCCTGTTCCTGGGCATCACCCTGGTGTTCGCGTTCGTCTACATCGCGCTCATGACGGCCATCTCGGCCAGCGTCTCGACGGCCGGCAAGGCGTCGGCGCTGGCGTTCGCCGCCTTCGCCGTGCTCGAACTCCTCTGGGGTGCCATCCCGATGGGTCTGCTGTACGTCTCGAACGGGTTCAGCCTCCCGGGCTCGATCACCGAGTACCCCGACTGGTACTTCGGCATCGTCAGCCTCTCGCCCAGTGCGGCCTACCAGTCCGCACTCACCGCCGTCATCGACGGTGCGAACACCGGCGCGACCCTCGCGGGCCGCGACGCGTTCTACCTCGAGCCCTGGTTCGGCTTCGTCTGGCTGGCCCTCTGGCTGCTCGTCCCGCTCGGCATCGCGTACCTGCGCTTCGACCGCGCGGACCTCTGAGCCCGAACCGCTCTGTTCTGTTCTGTTCCTGTTTCGGCCCGCTGTCGACATTTATCATAGCCGTTTTCGTACTGCTACGTATGCCCGCCATCGAACTCGACAGCGTCACCAAGCGCTTCGACGAGGTCCTCGCGCTCGACTCGCTCTCCATGACGGTCGAGGAGGGCGAGGTGTTCGGCTTCCTCGGTCCCAACGGAGCCGGGAAGTCGACGACCATCGACATCCTCCTCGACTTCATCCGCCCCACCTCGGGGTCGTGTCGTGTCCTCGGCATCGACCCGCAGCAGGAGCCAGAACAGGTTCGGCAGCGCGTCGGCGTCCTCCCCGACGGCTACCACGTGTACGACCGGTTGACGGGCCGCCAGCACGTCCAGTTCGCTATCGACTCCAAGCGAGCGGACGACGACCCCATCGACCTGCTGGAGCAGGTGCGCATCGCCGACGCCGCAGACCGCAAGGCCGGCGGCTACTCGAAAGGGATGACCCAGCGCCTCGTCCTCGCGATGGCGCTCGTTGGTGACCCGGACCTGCTCATCCTCGACGAACCGACGACCGGACTCGACCCGAACGGGGCCCGCCAGATGCGCGAGATAATCCGCGAACAGGCAGACCGCGGTGCGACGGTGTTCTTCTCTAGCCACATTCTCGAACAGGTCGAGGCCGTCTGTGACCGCGTCGCCATCCTCCGGTCGGGCCAACTCGTCGCCATCGACAGCATCGACAACCTCCGCGACGGCATGACCGGGAGCGCCGAGACGCTGGTCGTGACGGCCACGGAACCCGTCGACGAGTCGGTTCAGGACGCCGTCAGGGACATCGAGGGTGTCGCCTCCCTCTCGGTCGCCGGGCGCGAACTCACTGTCTCGCTGTCGGCCAACGTGAAGATGCAGGTGCTGGAGACGCTGGAGCAGTGGAACGTCGACGTGCAGGACTTTGCGACCGAGGAGACCTCGCTCGAAGAGCTGTTCGTCCGGTACACGGAGGCCGAGGCATGAGCTGGGCGGTCGTCGCCCGGAAGGACTTCCAGGACGCGGTCCGCTCGAAGGTGCTCTGGGCCATCTCCGCGCTGTTCATCCTGCTCATGGCGGGGATGGTCGCGGTGTTCGCGCTCACCGAGGGACTGTTCGAGACGGCGGGACAGGGCGGCGCGGCCGGCGCCGGTACGGCTGGCGTCAACTTCGGCCCGTTCCTCTTCCTCGCCAGCGCGACCACGCTGTTCGTGACCATCACGGCCCTCGTGACGTGTCACAAGTCCATCGCCGGCGAGCGCGACTCGGGGAGCATGAAGCTCCTGCTCGGCCTGCCCCACTCCCGGCTGGACGTGCTCGTCGGGAAGACGGTCGGCCGGACCGCGGTGCTCGCGGTCCCCGTCCTCCTCGGATTCGTCGTCTCCTACCTCGTCGCGGTGGGGTACGGCGTCGACTTCCCGCTCGGCGAGTACGTCCTGTTCGCCCTGCTGACGGTGCTGTTCGCGTTCGTCTACGTGAGCATCGTCGTCGGCGTGTCGGCGACGACCGGCTCCGGCTCGCGGGCGACGACGCTCGCGATTGGCATCTTCTTCGTCTTCGAGGTTCTGTGGGACGTGGTGCCGACCGGGGCGCTGTTCCTCGTCAACGGCTTCTCGCTCCCGGTAAACCCGGCCGACTACCCGGGGTGGTACTACCTCGTGACGTGGGTTGCCCCGAGTGGCGCGTACAACGCGGCCCGTGAGGCGGTCCTGCCCGAGTCCGCCGCCGTGTCGCTCCCGACCGACGCCTGGTTCTTACAGCCCGCCCTCGGCTTCCTGTTCCTCGGGTTCTGGGTCGTCGCCGCGCTCGGGTTCGGCTACCTCCGGTTCGAGCGCGCCGACCTCTAACTGTCGGAAGAAGACCTATACGACCGGCCGGAGATGACTGGCGCATGACCGCCATCGAGTGCCGGGGCGTCACGAAGCGCTTCGGCGCAGTCACCGCCCTCCGCGACCTCGACCTCACCGTCGAGGACGGCGAGGTGTTCGGCTTTCTCGGCCCGAACGGGGCGGGGAAGTCGACCACCATCGACATCCTGTTGAACTACGCGTACCCCACCGCTGGCGAGGTCCGCGTCCTCGGGATGGACGCCGAGGCGGAGACGGTCGCGGTGCGAGAACGGACCGGTGTCCTCCCCGACGGCTACGGCCCGCTCGGAGACATGACCGGACTGGAACACGTCCAGTTCGCCATCGAGGCGAAGCAGGGGTACGAGGACCCGATGGGACTGCTCGAACGCGTCGGTATCCCCGACGCCGCCGACCGCGCCGCGACCGGCTACTCGAAGGGGATGAAACAGCGCCTGATGCTCGCGATGGCGCTGGCGGGCGACCCGGACCTGCTCATCCTCGACGAACCCTCGACCGGCCTGGACCCGGCCGGTGCCCGCGAGATGCGCGAAATCGTCCTCGAGGAGGCCGACCGGGGTGCGACCGTCTTCTTCTCTAGCCACATCCTCGAACAGGTCGAGGCCGTGTGTGACCGCGTCGGCATCCTGAACGAGGGAGCCCTCGTCGCCATCGACACCATCGATGGCCTGCGCGAGGCCGCCGGGACGACCGGCCAGTTGAGGGTCGACCTCGACTCGGCCCCCGACGGCCTGCCCGGGAGTATCCGGACGCTCGACGGTGTCTCCTCGGTCGAGGCGTCGGGGCACACCATCACCGTGGGCTGTGAGAACCGCGCGAAGGGGATGGTCGTCCAGGCGTGCTACAACGCCGGTGCGACCGTCGAGAACATCGAGACGAGCGAGGCCTCGCTGGAGGACCTGTTCGTCGCCTACACGCAAGACGACGGGAGGCGACCAGCACGCGACGCGGCGACGCCGGGGGCCGACCGATGACGTGGCGACTGATAGCCGAGAAGGACTTCCACGACAGCCGACGCTCGAAGAGTCTCTACGTCGTCGGCGTCCTGTTCGCCCTGCTCGGGCTCGCCATCGGCTACGTGTTCGGGGACACCGCCACGCCCGACTCCACCGGTGCCCAGCTCGTCGGGCTCCTCCTGGCGGGCTTCGTCTACCTGACGCCGCTGCTTGGGCTGGCGTTCGCCCAGGGTGCAATCGTCACGAAACGCGCCGACGGCGAACTCAAGGTGTTGCTCGGACTGCCGTTCTCGCGGGCGGAGTTCCTGCTCGGGACGTTCGCCGGCCGCCTCGCGGTCGTCCTCGCGCTCACCCTCACGCCGTTCGTGACCTCACACCTCCTCGCGGCACTGTTCCTCGCGCCCTTCGACCTCCCGTTCGCGTTCCTGTCGCTGCTCGTGTTGACCGTGCTGGCGGTGCTGTTCGTCGGGTTCGCCACCGCCTTCTCCGCCGCCTTCAGCGGTCGGGCCCTGACAGTCACGGCCGCCTTCGGCGTCTTCTTGCTGTTCTTCTTCCGGGTCTGGCGGTTCATCCCCCTCGTCGTCCTCTTCGTCGCGAACGGCTTCTCGTTCCCGCAGACGACTCCCACCTGGGTGCGAGTGTTCGTCGAGTTCGGGCCGCTCGCCGCGCTCCGGAACCTGAGCGTGGCACTCGACACGAAACTCGGGTTCGGATTCGGATTCGTCGGCACCACCGTCCCCCCGAATCCACCGTGGTACCAGCAACCGACCGTCGCGGCCGTGGTTCTGGCCCTCTGGGCGACTGTACCGCTCGGACTCGCGTACGTCCGGTTCCGGGACGCCGACCTCTGAGCGCCCCCGCATACCCCTTCGTTTCGACTGGAGCCTGTGGTGTCCTGTCCCGGAACCTGATGGACGCGGACGCGGCTACCGCTCGACGATGTCTGCGACGCCGTGGAGGTCCGTCACCTCGTAATCGGCTTCCTCCGTGAGCACGGTGTCGCGGCTGTGTTCGCGCCGGACGAACACCGATTCCATCCCGGCGCGGTGGGCCGCGAGTACGTCGCTGTCGCTGTCGCCGACGTAGAGGGCCGTCTCGCCGCCGAGGTCGGCCATCGCCCGGTCGAGGTAGTGCGTGTTCGGCTTCTTCTTCGTGAGGCTGTCGATGGTCATCTCGCGGCCGTAGTAGGTGTCGAAGACCTGGTTCCACTCGAAGCGGTCGAGGATGAACGCGATGGTGCTGTGGTGGTTGCTGCTCACGACGCCCATCGGCAGGTCGAGGTCGGTGATGGCCGTCACGTCGTCGTACCGGTCGCGGGTGCCGTCGCGGAACTTCGCGAACTGGGAGCGCTCGTCGTACTCCTCGCGGGCGGTCCACAGCGCCTCGGGGTCGAGGTCGTAGGTCGCCGCGATGTCGTGGAGGCCGTCGGGGAACACGCCGCCGCAGAGGTACTCGACGTGGGCGGGGTCGGGGGACTCGACACCGACCGCCCGGAAGGCCTCGTGGATGGCCGCGGCCTGCGTTTCGGGTGCAGGCGGGTCCACGAGCACCCCGTCGTTGTCGAAGAGGACCGTATCGTAGGCTGTCACGTTTCGACGTAGTTCGAAGGAGGAGTTGGTCGTTTCGGTGGCGTGGGGAGTCTTCGGCGGCTCAGTCGTCCCCGAGTGTTTCCGTCACGCCGCGCTCCGCCAGCACGTCCCAGAACTCGTCCTCGTCGATGGTCGGTACGTCGTTCGCGTCGGCGTCGTCGCGCTTGGACTGCCCGGGGTTGTCGCCGACGACGAGGTAGTCCGTGTTGCCCGACACCGAGGAGGTGGCGCTGCCGCCGTGGCGCTCCACGAGGTCCTGGTACTCGCTGCGGGATTCCGAGAGCGACCCCGTGAACACGAACGTCAGGCCCTCCAGTTCGTCAGCTCCCACCACCTCGTAGGGCTGCGGGTCGACGCCCGCCGTGGCGAGGCCGTCGAGGACGCGCTGGTTCGCCTCGCTCTGGAAGAAGTCGACGATGGTCTCGGCGACGATTGGGCCGATGTCCTCGATGCCCTGCAGGCGGTCCTCGTCGCCGGCCTCGGCGGCCTCGCGCAGGGCCTCGAACGTCCCGAACTCGGCGGCGAGGCCGCGGGCGGTCTCCGGGCCGACCTTCTGGATGCCCAGGGCGGCCAGGAAATCGGGGAGTTTCGGTTCCTTCGTCTTCTCTATCTCCGCGAGCAGTTTCTCGGCGCTGCGCTCGCCCCAGCCTTCGAGGTCCACGAGGTCGGCCTCGGTCAGGTGGTAGAGGTCCGCGATGCCGTCAGTGACGAGACCAGCCGCCGCGAACTGCTCGACGGTCTCCGCGCCGAGTCCCTCGATGTCGAGGCCGGTGTCGCTCCCGTAGTGCTCCACGGAGCGTTTCAGCTGCGCGGGACAGCCCAGACCGCCGGAACAGAACGCCATCGGGCCGTCGCGTTCGATGACGCTGGCACAGACCGGGCAGGTCTCGGGCAGTTCGAAGTGGCCGTCGCTGTGTTTCTCGACGACCTCCGCGACGTACGGAATCACGTCGCCGGCGCGTTCGAGGCGAATCTCGTCGCCGACGTTCAGGTTCATCTCCTCTA
The DNA here is from genome assembly GCF_051801355.1 of Haloarchaeobius ordinarius. Classification (GTDB taxonomy): domain Archaea; phylum Halobacteriota; class Halobacteria; order Halobacteriales; family Natrialbaceae; genus Haloarchaeobius. Next base: position 1,009,980 of record NZ_CP196560.1, read on the forward strand.
TCTCGCTGGGGTTGTGCAGGCTGGCTCGCGACACCGTCACGCCGCCGACGTCGACCGGTTCGAGCAGCGCGACGGGGGTGATGCGACCCGTACGGCCGACCTGTACCGCGATGTTGGCGAGCGTCGTGACCTCGGTCCGGGCCGGGAACTTGTAGGCGTAGGCCCAGCGCGAGGCCCGGGCGGTCGCGCCCAGTTCCGCCTGTTTCGCCACGTCGTCGACTTTGATGACGACGCCGTCGATCTCGTAGTCGAGGTCGTCGCGCGCTTCTAGCAGCCGGTTCCGGTAGTCGATGGCGTCCTCTACGTCGCAGTCGGTCTCGACGCGGTCGTTCAGGGGCAAGCCGAGGTCGGGGAACGCTGCGAGGGCGTCGGAGTGGGTGTCCCACCCGTTCGAGGAGTCGAGCACGTCGAAGAAGAAGATAGAGAGGGGGCGCTCGGCGACCACGCTCGGGTCCTGCTGGCGGATGGTTCCGGCCGTCGCGTTGCGCGGATTCGCGAAGGGGTCGTCGCCGCGCTCGACGCGCTCTTTGTTGTATTCTTGAAAGGCCGCCTTCGGCATGTACACCTCACCGCGAACGGCCAGGAAGTCGGGGTAGTCGCCGGTCAGGCGCTGGGGGAGCGCGCCGATGGTTCTCGCGTTCCGCGTCACGTCGTCGCCCTCGTAGCCGTCGCCGCGGGTCGCGGCCCGCTGGAGCGTGCCGTCCTCGTAGATGACTTCGAGAGAGACGCCGTCGAACTTCGGCTCACAGACGTAGGACACGTCGCCGACCGCGTTTCGGACGCGGCGGTCGAACTCGCGCACGTCCACCTCTTCGCCGGAGGAGTCGATGGAGAGCATCGGCGCGACGTGTTCGACCGTCTCGAAGCGGTCGACCGGTTCGCCGCCGACGCGCTTCGTCGGGGAGTCCTCGGTCTGGAGGTCGAACTCGGTTTCGAGTTCCTGCAGGCGCGAGAACAGCGCGTCGTAGACACGGTCCGGGATGACGGGGTTGGCCTCGACGTAGTACCGGCGGTCGTGGTAGCGCAGGGCCTCGCGCAACTGGGCGGCCTGCTCGCGTGCCGCCCCCTCGGAGAGGTCGGCGACTGGCTCGAAGTCTGTCGTCGGCGCTTCGATGTACGGGTTGTCCGCGAGGTCGGCCTCGGTCATTACGCTCGCTTACTTCCTACCCGAACGTAAACCATGCCACTCGGCCCGGTCCATCGGGCGGACCGGGCTCAGGCTGGCCCGAGCGCGTAGAGGGTCCCAGAGTAGCCGTCGGTGACGTAGACGCTCTCGCCAGCGACGGTCGGGCCGGTGGCCACCTTCCCGTCGACGCCCTGTCGCCAGCGCACGCTCCCGTCCGCGGCGGCCAGCCCGACCACCTGGCTGGCGACCCCGCCGACGACCACGGTGTCACCGGCCACGGTCGGGGCCGAGAGCGGTGCGCCCTCGACCGCGGTCCGCCACTGCTCTGTCCCGTCGTCGGCCCGGTAGGCGGCGACGTGGCCCGCGCCGGTCGCGAAGACGGTCCCGTCGGCGACGGCGACCGTGGAACTCCCCTCGCCCGGCCTCGCGTGCCAGCGTTCGCTGCCATCCGAAACGGCGAGCGCGTGCACCGTCCCGGTCGCGTCGCCGACGAACACGGTCTCGTCCACGACGACCGGGGCGGCGTCGACCGTGGCACTCGCCTCGAACGCCCACAGTTCCCCGCCGTCGGCGCGGTCGAAGGCGACGAGACGGGTGTCCTCGCTCCCGGCGAACACGCGCTCGCCGGTGAGCGCGGGCGGGTTGACGACCTGGGGGCTGTGGACGTGGGCCTCGCCGACCCGGGTGCGCCAGCGTTCGGAGCCGTCGTGGTCGACCGCGACGAGTTCGCCTTCCGCGCCGCCGACCACCACGAGGTCGTCGTCGACCGTCGGCGAGCACCGGAGTTTCGTACCCACGTCGACCTGCCAGTGCTCGCTCCCGTCGGATTGGGCGAGGCTCCGCAGGCTTCCGTCCATCCCGGCGACGAGGACCCGGTCGCCGTGGAGTGCGGGCGAGAGGAGCGACGCGTCAACCGACACCTTCCACTGCTCGCCCCCGGCTTCGATGTCGAGCGCCCGGACGTGGCTGTCGCTGGTCGCGTACAGGGTCTGCTCGCGGACGACCGGCGAGGCGAACGCCAGTCGCCCGATGCTCGTCTGCCAGCGCGTGGTCCTGCCCGAGGCGACCGCTGCCTCGGGGTTCGACCCGGTGTTGTGGGCGTCGGCGTGGTCCTGGAGCCAGACACCGCCGGTGACCGTCGACGCCGATTCGTCGGGACCGTCCGACCCACCGAGCGTGGCCGCACAGCCGCCGAGGAGGGTGGTCGCGGTCGCCGCGAGGAACGCGCGTCGTGGAGGGCGCTTCATACCTGTTCGTCGGCGACGGCGGGTCTTTGCATCACGGCCTGTCGTCGACGACACGGTGTGGCGCGGGCACGGTGAGGTGGCGAGACGCGCCCACAGCGAGGGACCGAAGTCGGCTCAGATGTCCGTCTCGCTCAGCGGTTTTGCCGCCTCCCGATAGCGCCGGTACAGGTCGCTCGCCCAGTCGTGGAACCGGCCGTCGCCCGCGGCGCAGGCGCGCATGTTCCCGTCGGCGTCGTAGGCCCCGAGGACGGCCCGGCCGTCACCGACGGTCACGCCGCAGCCGACAGGGTCGTCGCAGACGTACAGGTCGATGATGCCGACCCGGCGCAGGGCTGCGAACTCCAGCGGGTTGAGGTCGGCCGCCCGCGCCATCGTCTCGTACCCGAGGACGAGTTCGGTGTGTGCGCCGTCGAACGCCAGTTCTCCGTGGACCCGGTGGAACAGCCGGCTGAGGACGGGGAGCGCGATGCGAATCGTGGTCGGGTCGAACCCCTCGACGGACTGGACGTAGTGCTGGATGGGCGCTTGCGGGCGGTCTGGGGCGGCGCTCACGAGGGTCACGCCGTCGAGCGCGTCGAGCGGCGGGGTGTGGTCGGCGGGCAGGTGCCCCAGCAGCGGTTCGAACCTGTCGAGGCGGTCGAGAGCCCGCTCGTGACGGGCCTGTTCGGCGGCGACCAGTCGGCCGACCGCGGTCAGCCGGTAGGCTCCCGCGCGCTTCTCGACCCAGCCGCGCTCGACCATGTCGCCGAGGTTCCGCTGGACGCTCCGGTGGGCGATACCGGTCGCCTCGGCGAGGTCGGCCGGTGTCCCGTCCCCGTCGTCGAGGGCCGCGAGGAGTCGCACCCGGCTGGGCGACCCGGCGAGGAAGGCGGCGTGGTCCTGTGGCATGTCTCGGCATCTGTCGGCGAGCAGGGTAAATCCTCCCGCTACCGGTGCAGCCACCGGCCCAGCACCAGCAACGGGACCCACACCACGGCGAAGAACAGTTCCGCGACGGCCGCTCCGAGCAGGTTGTCGACAGCCGCGTCGAACGACCCCGACAGCAGTTGTTCAGTCAGCGTCGGGAGCGCGAGGCTCACCGGGAAGAACAGCACCGGGAGCGCCAGCAGTTGCATGGCGAGGCCGACCGCGTCACGCAGGGCCTCCTCGCGGGCGACGAGGAAGGTCCCGGCGGCCCAGGCCACGAACCCGACGGGGAAGGCGACCCACCCGAGCGTGATGGTCGAGAGGAACGCCGCGGGGCCGAGGACGACGCCGGCGAGCACCCCGACCGCGCTGGTCCCGATTTCGGTGCCGAGGCGTTCGTCACCCGACGAGTGCGATGGATGGCCCTTCGTCAGCGCCGCCTGCAGGCGCACCGCGTCCTCGCTCGGCTGGCCGTGGCCGGTTCCGGAGCGTTCGTCGGCTGGTGGAGGCGAAGGAGCGCCTGGGTGTTCGCCGCCGGTGAACGCCGCCATCAGCCGTTCCGCGTCGCTTGGCTCGTCGCCACCCTCGCCGCTCCCGTCGTAGTCGTCCCGCGGTCCGAAGTCGGCCTCGCAGTGCATGCAGTGGCGACTCGTCGCGCCGACCCGGCCGCCACACTCCGAGCACCGGTAGTCGTCCGTCACGTGGGGGCCTGTCGCCATGGATAGCGTCAGTTCACCGGCAGCGGTCTTGAGCATGCGGGGGATTCGCGCCGCCAGTCGGCGTAATCAAATATGGTTACTGTTATGGCATATATTGACATCCAGTAAACCTAATTGACTTGCTTCCGAATCGCCGTACATGTCCTACGACGGCCCGACCAGACTGTACATCGACGGCGAGTGGACCGACGCCGAGTCCGGCGAGACCATCGAGACGTTCGACCCGGCCACAGAAGAGCAGTACGCCGAGGTGGCCTGCGCCGGGCGTGAAGACGTCGACCGTGCCGTGGCGGCGGCCGACCGCGCCGCGTTGCGCGACTCCGAGTGGCGGCGCATGGGCCCCGGCGAGCGCGGCCGGAAGCTCGACGCCATGGCCGACGCCATCGAGGAGCTGAAAGACGAAATCGTCCTCGTCGAGTCCCACGACAACGGGAAGACGCCGTTCGAGGCGTCCATCGACGTGGGGATGGTCGTGGACACGTTCCGGTACTACGCCGGCTGGACCGACAAGGTGACCGGCTCGACGGTCCCGGTCGATGGCCCGCGCCTGAACTACACCCGCCGTGAACCCCTCGGGGTTACCGCCCACGTCTCGCCGTGGAACTACCCGTTCCAGCTCGCCGGGCGCTCGCTCGCCCCGGCGCTGGCCTGCGGGAACACCTGCGTCCTGAAGCCGTCCAGCCAGACCCCGCTGTCGGCGCTGTACTACGCGAAGGCGGCCGAGATGGCCGGCCTGCCCGACGGCGTGATGAACGTCGTGCCCGGCGAGGGCAGCGAGGCCGGTGACCAGCTCACGACCCACGAGGACGTAGAACACGTCGCCTTCACGGGGTCGACCGGAATCGGCAAGCGCGTGATGGCGTCGGCCGCCGAGAACGTCACGGGCGTCACGCTGGAACTCGGCGGGAAGGGCCCACAGCTGGTCTTCCCCGATGCGGACCTCGATTCGGCCGCCGCGGGCATCCGCAACGGCATCTTCATGAACTGCGGTCAGATGTGCTGGGCCGGTTCGCGCCTGGTCGTCCACGAGGACGTCCACGACGAGGTCGTCGAGCAGGTCGTCGGGATGGCCGAAGCCATGCCGCTCGGGTCGGGCATCGACGACGACGGTCGGATGGGGCCCCTCGTCTCCGCGAACCAGTTCGAAACCGTCTCGAAGTACGTACAGGAGGCCAGGAAGGCCGGTGCGACGGTCGCCACCGGTGGCGGCCGTCCCGCCGACAGGGAGACCGGTCACTTCTTCGAGCCGACGGTCCTCACCGACGTGACCAACGACATGGCCGTCGCTCGTGAGGAGATATTCGGCCCCGTCCTCTCGGTCATCGAGGTCGAGAGCGAGGCGGAGGCCCTCGAAGTCGCGAACGACTCCCCGTACGGCCTGATGGCCGGCATCTGGACGACCGACATCACGCGCGGTCACCGCCTCGCGGAGGCCCTCGACTACGGGATGGTCTCTATCAACGAGTACCCGGTGACGTTCCCGCAGACACCCTTCGGCGGCTACAAGCAGTCCGGTAACGGTCGCGAGCAGGGTGAAGAGGCCATCCGCGAGTACACGCAGGTCAAGAACGTCAACGTCAACCTCGGCTAATCGACCGGTCTGCTCAGAGTACGACTATCGACTCGGTCCGTTCTTTCAGCGCGCGGTTCATCGCGTCCAGTCCGTCCCGGAACGACGTCGCCCCGAACACCTGGTCCGTCGCGGTCCCGGTGAACTCCTCTCGCTGGACGACACGGGTTCGACTCTCGTCGAGGGCTTCGAGTTCGACCGTGTGTGTGCCATCGAACAGTCTCGGGGCGAGGTACTGGCCTCGCCACTGGAGCAACTCGTTCTCCGTGACTGCGAGTACCGTCGGTTCGAGGCGGACGCTCCGGCCCCCCGGCGTGTCGAGCCGAATCTCGATGTCTTCTCCTTCGACGACACGTCCCCGCGCGTCTGTGATGAACGGATTCCACTCGGCGTACCGCTCGAAATCTGTCAGAACCGTCCAGACGACGTCTGCGGGGGCATTGATGTCGATTGTCGTCTCGACTTCGTTCATGTCCGAAGGAGGTCCCCAGAGAGTATGACGATATCGCCATAGACATCGAGAGTATGGGGTGCTAACATGATTTCTCCTCGTTCCAACAGACTGAGAATCGGCCTGTCACTCTTTGTCCCTGCGCGGGCGTCCTTCACGTGGGACGCGACGACCCGTTCGGTGCTCACACCCACCCCGAACTGCCACCGTCGCCCCACCGAAGCCCCGCGATATCGGGTCCCTGCCCGGTGTCGCACTGCGAACCCACCGAACCACTGTCTATCTCTCACCTTTTGGCTCTTCGACACTACCGCCGGAGAGTACCGTCGTCGTCGAGGCTCCCCTCGTCACCGATACCAGATTCCATCCAATATTGCCGTAACTGTGGGTTATACGAACGTAGAGAAATATGCACCACGTACATGAGCAAGGACGAGGACTCTCGCTTCGACACCCGCGCAGTCCACGCGGGACAGGAGCCCGATTCGGCCACAGGGGCCCGTGCCCCGCCACTGTACCAGACCACGTCGTACGTGTTCCCCGACGCCGACGACGCCGCGGCCCGCTACGCGCTCGACCGGGAGGACTTCATCTACTCGCGCATCTCCAATCCGACCGTCGAGACGCTCGAAGAGCGACTCGCCGCGCTCCACGACGCACCCGGTGCGGTCGCGACCGCCAGCGGGATGGCTGCCCTCGACGCTATCACCTTCGTGCTCGCCGAGGCCGGTGACAACGTCGTCTGCTCGACCGACACGTACGGCGGCACGACCTCCTACCTCGCGAAGGCGGCCTGTCGCCGTGGTATCGAGGCCCGCTTCGTCGACACGCTCGACCTCGACGCGTTCGAGGACGCGGTCGACGAGAACACCGCCTACGTCCACCTCGAGAGCATCGGCAACCCGTCGCTGGTCACTCCCGACTTCGAGGCCGTCGCCGACATCGCCCACGAGGCCGGCGCGCCCCTCGTCGTCGACAACACGTTCGCCACGCCCGCGCTCTGTCACCCCATCGAGCACGGCGCGGACATCGTCTGGGAGTCCACGACCAAGTGGCTCCACGGCTCGGGAACCACCGTCGGCGGCGTCGTCGTCGACGGCGGCACCTTCGACTGGAACGCCCACGACTACCCCGAAATCGGCGGTGAGAACCCGGCCTACCACGGCGTCGACTTCTCCGAGTTCGACGCCCCGCTGGCCGCCGCAGTGCGCTATCGCTCCGTGCGCACCCTCGGCAACCAGCAGTCGCCGTTCGACGCCTGGCAGACCCTGCAGGGGCTGGAGACGCTGGGCCTGCGGATGCAGCGCCACTGCGAGAACGCGACGATTCTCGCCGAACACCTCGCGGACCACGACGAGGTCGCCTGGGTCACCTACCCCGGCCTGGAGGAGCATCCGACCCACGACAACGCCAGCGAGTACCTCTCTGGGTACGGCGGGATGCTCGCGTTCGGGCTGGAGGACGGGTTCGAGGCGAGCAAACGGTTCTGCGAGAGCGTCGAGATAACCTCGTTCCTCGCGAACATCGGCGACGCGAAGTCCCTCGTCATCCATCCCGCCAGCACCACCCACGCACAGCTCTCGGAGGAGGAACAGCGCGCCGCCGGCGTCCAGCCCGATATGCTGCGGTTCTCGGTCGGCATCGAGGACCCCGCGGACATCCTGCGCGACGTCGAAGCGGCCATCGACGCGGCGACGGAGGGAGCATGAGCAACGAACAGGACACGGCCTCGCTGGGCGAGTTCACCTTCCAGTGCGGGGAGTCTATCGACGACCTCCAGATCGCCTACGAGACCTACGGTGAGTTCGAGGGCTCGAACGCCGTGCTGGTCTGTCACGCCCTCACCGGCAGCCAGCACGTCGCCCGCCGCCCGGGTGCGGACGAGGGAACCGCGGGCCAGGCCCGCGCCTGGTGGGCCGACGTGGTCGGACCGGGCAAGGCCATCGACACGACCGAGTACTACGTCGTCTGCGCCAACGTCCCCGGCTCCTGTTACGGCTCTTCCGGCCCGGCCAGCGAGGGCCCCGACGGCGAACCCTACGGGACCGACTTCCCGCCCGTCACGGTCGGGGACTGGACCCGCGCCCAGCGCCGCCTGCTCGACCACCTCGGCGTCGGCCGTCTCCGGGCCGTCGTCGGTGGTTCCGTGGGTGGGATGAACGCCCTCGACTGGGCCGTCAGGTACCCCGACGACGTGCACCGGGTCGCCGCGGTCGCCACCGCCCCGCGACTCGACGCCCAGTGCCTCGCGCTCGACACCATCGCCCAGCGCGCCATCACGGCAGACCCGAACTGGAACGGCGGCCACTACTACGGCGAGGACCAGCCGAACCCTGACCACGGGCTCGAACAGGCCCGCCGCATCGGCCACGTCATGTACCTCTCGAAGGCCTCCATGGAGCAGAAGTTCGGCCGCCGGGCCGCCGGCCGCGGCCAGTCCCGCGAGGCACCCGACCCGGCAGGTGCGTTCTTCCCCTACCGCGACGTGGAGTCCTACCTCGACTACAACGCCGAGAACTTCGTCGACCGCTTCGACGCGAACAGCTACCTCTACCTGACCCGCGCCATGGACGACTACGACATGTCCGCGGGCTACGAGTCCGACGCGACCGCGCTCGGCGCGTTCGAGGGCGAACTGCTCACGCTCTCGTTTACGGGCGACTGGCACTTCACGACCGAACAGGCCGAGGCACTCGCCGAATCGGCGAGAGAGGTCGGCGTGCGCTGTGCCCACCACGTCGTCGAGTCCGACCACGGCCACGACGCCTTCCTCGTCGAACCGGGCAAGGTCGGCCCGCCACTGGCCGACTTCCTGGCCGACGGCGTCTCGGGCAAGTCGGTGACGGACACGGTCGAATCAGCAGAAGAAGGGGACGTGCACGCGCCGGTGCACACGAGCCTGTTCTCCTGAGTGGTTCGTTCCGTTCCTGTCTGTTCCCGGGTCCTTCGTTCCGACCCCGTCTGTCAGTCTTGCCCCCTGATACGACTGGGCAACTTCCTTGTCGAACGCATATCGGCAAAACTGACTGGTTCTCGGGAGGAGCACCTCTATCCCGAACGTTCGCCGGACTGGGGTGGACTCTCGATTTCTGAAGCAGATGTTCGTTTTGGAAATCTTTTGTGGTGATTGAAATGCTGTATTTTCACTCCCATCACAAGTTATTTATCTGAACAGTTCAGCTTGTTAGATTGCTGTAATGAACGCTACGGGTGGTTGGGGCCACCAGATTGGGGTATCGACAGCGGTAGTACTACTCACGTTGGCGCTCACCGTCGCAGCCGTGACAGGCCCTGCGGCAGCGACCGGTGCAGCGACGACACTGACGGTGGACGACGACGGGTCGTCCGACTACGACACGATTCAGAACGCGGTCGACAACGCGACCGCCGGTGACACCATCGTCGTCCACGACGGGACGTACGATGCATTTCTACTGAACGAGAACGTCACCATCAGGGCGGCCGCCGGGGTGACTCCGACCGTCTCCGGCGATGGCGCTGCCGTCGTCCAGATAGAGAACCAGAACGGCGACCCGACCGGTGCGACCGTCGAAGGACTGACGCTCGACGGGTCCGCGACGCTCGGCGTCGAGGTCCGGGCCGACGACGTGACGCTCCGTGACCTCTCCATCTCCGTCGGGACGACGGGCGTCCAGGTCCAGGACGACTCCGTGAACGGGGACGACGTGCAGGGCTTCCTCGCGGAAGACGTGACGGTGACCGGTGGCGACGTAGCCATCTCGGTCACCGCCGGCGAGGCCACCATCGACGGACTCTCGGCGACGGGCGTCGCCGTCGAGGGAATCGGGACGGCGACGACCGTCTCGGTGGCGAACACGAGCATCACCGGGGCGACAGACGACGTGCCCGGTGTCCGCTACTACACCGTCCAGCCGACCGAAGACGGGAGTGAGGCGACGGCGGTCACCAGCCTCCTCGACGCCAACCCCGGCATCGACTCGGTCGACGTGGAGACGACCGGGCACGACTACGACCGTGGCGCGGCCACGAACGGGACGTACTATCACTCGACGCAGGCGGCCGTCGACGCGGCCAGCGCGGGTGACACCGTGACCGTCTCCGGGACGGTCGGCCCGGTCGTCCTCGACGAGTCCGTCACGCTCGCCGGGCAGGGCGACGCGGTGGTCGACGCCGGCGGCTCCGGTGTCGGCATCCAGCTCGCCTCGGACGACGTGACGGTCCGCGACCTGACCGTGACGAACGCGACCAACGGCATCGAAGCCGACGCGGCGCTGTCGTCCATCACGTTGACGAACGTCACCGCGACGGGCAACAGCGCCGACGGCCTGGAGTTCCACAACGCGGCCGACGTGACCGACGTGACCCTCGCGGGCGTGAACTTCAGCGAGAACGGCCAGTCGAACGGCGGGGCCGGTATCGCCCTCGCGACGACGGCACAGGTCCACGACCTGACCGTCTCCGACAGCCACCTCGACCGGAACGGCTACTTCGGGCTCGGGTTCACGACGAACGGGAACGACGGTGCCCTCGACGGGTTGGTCGTCACCGATACGACGGTCGAGGACAACGGCCTCGCCGCGGGCGGTGACCCGTACCGCTCCAAGGGGCTCTACTTCGAGGCGCTCTCGAACGCGACGTTCGAGGACGTCTCCGTCTCCGGGAGCGAGTACGGCATCGAACTCAACCTGAAGAACGGGAGCTACGAGAACGTCTCCATCCTCGATTCGACGGTCTCGAAGGCCGGCGACCACTGGGCACCGGCGGTGTACGCCCAGCCGCGACCGCCGTCGTACCAGTACGCGCCGCCGGCGAACCTGACCGGCTTCGAGGTCCGTGACACGACCATCGAGAGCGACACCTACGCGCTCGCGATTCAGTACAACACGACCGACGTGACGGTGGCCGACAACACCATCGCGAACAGTTCGACCGGCTACGCGAACTGGGTGGCCGACAGCTCGACGGTCACTGTCGCGGACAACACGTTCCGGAACAACGACAGGCAGTTCTGGGACGCCACGACGAACCTGACGACCGACCTGGTCGCGGAGAACGACTTCGACGGCCTCGTGAACGTCTCGGCACACGACCTGCGTCCCGGTGACCACGTCTTCGGCGATGTGGACGCCGCGGTCGAGGTCGCCAACGAGAGCGCGACCGTCTCCATCTCGCCGGGGACCTACCCGACGAACGTGACGGTCGACCGGTCGATGACCATCGAGGGACCGAACGCGGGCGTCCACGGGAACGCGACCCGCGGGCCCGAGGCGGTGCTCGTCCCCGAGGACGTGAACCAGTCAGTCATCGTCACGCCCAACGCGACCGACGTGACGGTGCGCGGGGTGACGCTCGACGGGAACAACCCCGCCATCACGAGCGGGGTCGACGTCGACGGCGTCGACAGTGACGCCGGCGCTGGCCTCTGGTACTACGACGCGGCCCGCCAGAACCTCAACGTCACCGTCGAGGACAGCGTCCTCCGGAACTTCCAGTGGTACGGCGTGTTGCTGTACAACACCGGCGGCGGCGTCTCCAACGGCAACGTCATCGTGGACAACCGCATCGAGAACGTCGCGGACGGGCGTGGCGTCATCATCTACAACAACGCCTACGCGAACGTCTCGAACAACGTCATGACGCGGGTCGGTGCCGGCATCCAGACCGGCAACTTCCACGAGGCCGGTTCGCCCGCCATCATCGCGAACAACACCATCCGTGCCGAGTCGGTCGGCATCTTCCACAACCTGCAGTACCAGGACGCGAGCGAGTTCGTCATCCGGGACAACGACCTCGGCCCACTCGCGAACGGCACGGGCCGGGCCGGACTCGAACTCACGTCGCTCAGCGTCGACACGACGGCCACGAACAACGACATCGCCGGGACCGAGAACGGCATCGTCGTCTGGAACGACGCGAACTCCGCGAACGTCACCGTCCGGGGTGGCACCATCACCGACGTCGAAACGGGTGTGGTGGCGACCAACTACATGGGTCGCTTCGGGAGCCCTGACGCCGACGGCTCCTACGTCACCGTCGACGGCGTCTCCATCGACGCGGACCAGACCGGTATTCTGGTCAACGACTCCATCGACGTGGACGAGAGTGACAGCAGTTCCGACATCTCGCACGTGAACGTCACCGGTGGCACGACCGTCACCGGCAGCGAGCACGGGGTCGTGCTCTGGGGCGCGAACGCCTCGGCCGACTTCCGTGCTGCGGGTGCAGCCGACTTCGGTTCCGACGTCGGACAGATCGTCGATGTCCGGCCGAACGCCGACGAGTCGGGGGTCACCGGGACGGTCGACCTCGCGAACGTCACCGTCGCCGGCACGCCCATCGCCGACCTGTCCGACACGACGGTCGGGTCGCTGACCGGCATGCCGGTCGTCGCCGACGGCACCGCCTACGTGTCCTTCGACGCGGCACGCGCCGCGAACCCCGACGCGCAGTCGTTCGCCATCTCGCTGACCGTCCCCGGTGACGGCCAGCCGCACGCGGTCGGCTTCCCGGGCCCCGTCGACGCCACCGTCGGCGAGGTCTTCGGCGACTTCGACGGCGTGGTCTGGGCGTTCGACGCCTCGACCGACTCGTGGTACCGGCCGGCGGAATCGGAGGGCATCGACGCGCTCGACGCGATGGTCGTCGTGGCCGACGAGGAGACGAGCGTCACCGTCTCGTTCGAGAACGCGGGCTCGACTCCCGGCACGCCGGGCGAGCGCGCACTCGAACCCGGCTGGAACTTCGTCGCCGCGCCGCAGGGCGGTGACGTGGACCAGGCCATGTCGGCCTCGACGACGAGCATCGCCCGGGTCGTGGACGCGTACGACGACCCGAGCGGTCTCCCCATCAGTCAGCCCGACGACTTCGACCGGTATCAGGCCGGGTCCAGCGCCCAGCCGAACGTCAGCGCGTTCACCGGCTACTGGGTGTACGCAACCGGCGACGGCGAGATAGCCACGAACGTCTACGAGGGCGTCACGGTCGACGAACTGTACGACTTGCTCCACGACCAGACCGATGACGACTGACCAGCGCATCGCACGGCTCGTCCTCGGGCTCACCCTGCTCGCGGTCGTGCTGGCACCGGTCGCCGGGCCGGTCGCCGCGAGCACCGGGTCTACGGGGCCGCCGAGTCCGCCGCCCGCCTACTACGGACAGGTGCTGGTGAACGGCGACCCGGCACCCGCCGGTATCGAACTCGTCGCGGTGGTCGACGGCGAGGTCCGTGGGACCATCACGACCGGTTCGAACGGGACCTACGGCGGCCCGGAATCGTTCGACGAGAAACTGGAGGTCACCGGAAACAGCAGCGAGGACTCGGGCGCGACGGTCCGCTTCCGGGTCGCCGGGGCCGACGCCGACACCACGGTGACGTGGGAGTCCGGCGACCACCGCGAACTGGTCGTCCAGGTCACCGACACCGGCGCGCCGACCGCGGACCCCGGCGGTGCCCGCGAGGCAAGCGTCGGCGAGTCGGTCGCCTTCGATGGCAGCGCGTCCACCGACGACACGGCCATCGTGGCCTACGAGTGGACCGTCGACGGGGAGACGAACACCGGTTCGAGTACCGCCTTCACGCTCGAGGAGACCGGCGAGTACGACGTGTCGCTGACCGTCACGGACCTCGCCGGCAAGACGGACACCGCGAACGCGACCGTCACCGTCGCCGGAAGCGGTGGCGGTGGCGGCGGCGCTGGCGGTGCCGGCGGAGGCGGCGGTGGCGGCGGCCAGGGTGGCGAGGAGAACCAGGGAACGGTCCGAATCGCGAACTGGTCGTTCACCCCGACCTCGCCCGCCCCCGGTGAGCAGGTCACGATGACCGTGACCGTCGAGAACACTGCCGACGAGACGAAGCGAATCACGCCCGCGCTGTACGTCGACGGCGAGTTCGTGGAGGGCAAGCGCATCTCCGTCGTCAGCGGGACCCAGCGCACGGTCCAGTTCACCCACACCTTCGTCGATGAAGGGACCCACACCCTGAGTCCGGACCAGCTGGACTTCAGGACCGTCCAGGTCGGCACCGGGACGACCACGCCGGCGACGACCACGGACACCACGCCGACAGCCACGGCCACGGGGACGGGACCGCCCTCGACGGAATCGACGACCACCGCCGGTGGAGCCGTCGTGCCGGCGTCCCAGACCGCGACCGACGGGGCCAGCACGCCCGCCCCGATACAGGAGTCCGGTGGCGGTCTCGAACTCTGGCAGATCGGGATGATCGCGATACTCGCGGCCGCTGCCGCGGTGGCCGCCTCGCTCGTCCGCTGGGCCTGAACCCGCGGTCTCGCCGCGCTTTCTTCCCGGGTTTCCGACTCGCACTCGATTCCGTCTTCCCGACTCACGCTTCGATTCGAGCGACGTCCCAGCCGTGAGAGTGAAACCCTTCGCGGCCGTCGGTTCGAACGACACACGGCCGACCGGCCGGGACCGACAGGATGGAGTCGCCCAGTCACACGAGCGAGCAGAGCGTCGACGCTGCCGAGACGAGCCTCGGTGGGTCCGCCACCGTCAGTGACCTCCTCGCGCTGACGAGCGTCCCGGCGGTGCTGTGGGCGGCGTACGCCCTCCCGGACGAGACGAAACGGAACGCGGCGCTCTCACACACCGACCCGACACTCGTCGACGCGTTCGTCTCGCACTACGTCCACCTCGTGCCCGGCCACCTCCTCTCGAACCTCGGCCTCTACCTGCTGGTCGCCCCGCTCTCGTACCTGCTCTGTGCGGTCGCGGGGCGAAAGCGGGAGTTCCGCGTGGCCTTCGTCTCGTACCTGCTGGTGTTCCCGTTCGTCATCTCTGGCCTGAACGTGCTCATCGCGCGCCCGACCGTCGGCCTCGGTTTCTCCGGCCTCGGGCTGGCGTTCGTCGGCCTGCTCCCGTGGGCGCTGTTTGCGTACCTGCAGAACCGGATGCCGGAGACGTTCCAGACCGAGCGGGCCCCGGCGCTGTTCTTCCTCGGCGCTGTGGTCATCGGGATAATCGTCATCCCGCCGACGCTGCTGACGATGACCGGCGTCGTGATGGCCTCTATCGGTCTCGTCGCCTACGTCGGCGTCCTCGTCTTCCGGCGCTCCTCGCGACTGCCGTCACGGTTCTCACGGGCCCTCGCCACCCCGGGGTACCTGGAGATCGCCGCGCTCTCGCTCGTGGTGTTCGTGGGCGTCGCGGTGCTGACGTTCTCGGTGCCGGCGGTCAGCGACGGCGTCGTCGTCAACCACTACACCCACTTCGTCGGCTACTCGCTCGGGTTCATCGTCCCGTACACGCTGTTCGACGCGCTCGGGTGGTAGGCCGGCGACGTGCGCCGATGGTGGAGCCGGCGCAGACTCAGAACAGGCCCTTCTCGTCCAGCAGCTCTTGCAGCTCCGCCATCGTCTTCACCGTCTCGTCACAGGCGGGTTCGACGGCGGGCTTGGGCTCGAAGCCGATCGCGAGACCAGCCACTTCGAGCATCGGCAGGTCGTTCGCGCCGTCGCCGACCGCGACGGTGTCCTCGATGGAGACCTCCATCTCGGCGGCGTAGTTGCGCAGCGCGGTGTCCTTGGTGCCCTCGATGAGCGGCCCCTCGACGCCACCGGTGAGCACGCCGTCTTCGACCGGCAGGCGGTTCGAGACGATGGCGTCCACGCTGACGCCCTCGCGTTCGAGGGCGGCTTTCACGCCGCGCTGGAAGCCGCCGGTGAAGATAGCGACGACCACGTCGTGGTCGTTCAGCGTGCGGATGAGGTCGGCCGCGCCCTCGCGCAGTTCCACCTCGTCGAAGGCGGCCTGTGCGTCCTCGTCTGGGAGGTCGGCCAGCAGGCCGGCACGCTGGCGGAGGCTCTCGGCGTAGCCGATTTCGTCGTTCATCGCCCGCTGGGTAATCCTGGTCATCTGGTCGGCGACGCCCATGCGATTGCCGAGCAGGACCGTCATCTCCGAATCCGAGAGGGTACCGTCGAAGTCGAACGCGACGAGTGTCATGTGCGCCTGTGTGTCGCCGGGGTGCATGAAAACCTCGGTCCCGGCGACGTTTCGGGAGGTGTGCAGAAACACGTGCCCGACACCGGGTACACCGACCGACTGCGGTTAGCTGACCGGAACGTCGATTCGGAACGCCAGGTCGACTCGCTCATCCGAGTTCGGAAACCGCACCGACTCCGTGAACAGGTAGTCCCCATCGGGCCCACAGCCACTCCCCGCGGACAGGACCTCGTACTGCCGGGCGATGGCCGCCCCTGGCTCCAGCCGTCTCCGCTTCAGGAGCGCGACCGGCGAGACGGTGTCCGCGACGAGCCAGCAGTCCCCGTCGTACGCCTTCGCCGAAATCTCGTCGTCGCCGTTCGAGTTCTCGATGCCGACCAGGCCTGCCGAGTCGAGTGGGAACAGCTTGAGGTGTCCCGCTCCGTCGACCCGTACTCCCCCGTAGTTCGTCAGCGGCGGCGTGGCCCCGAACAGTACCTCGACCGGGTCCGGGCCGGCGTTCCTCAGAGAAAGTTCGACCACAGCGGGAGTCTCCGCGGTCGCCGTCCGAACCGGCTCGGTCGCGGTTTCGAGTTCGGCCGTGGCTGGGGTCGCGACCGTGGTCCGGGTTCGGCTGCCGGTTTCGGTCTTCGTCGTCGTCTCGGTCTCCGTCGCTGGCTCCGTAGCCGACGTGGTGGCGGGACGTGTCTGCGTCGAGGGAGTGGACGAGGACGTGTCACCTCGTCCGGCCCAGCCGGCACAGCCCGAGAGGAAGAGTGCGGACACCTGTGCCAGCACGGCTCGACGGTTCATGGAACTCGCTTCTGGTATCGCGATTGAATACTTTCCGGTCACCCCGACCGGCCGACATCACCGCCGACGAGCCGGCGCGGGCGCACGACGGCGTGCCAGCACTCTGGTTGGGGTTCACACACGACGTGG
The DNA here is from genome assembly GCF_051801355.1 of Haloarchaeobius ordinarius. Classification (GTDB taxonomy): domain Archaea; phylum Halobacteriota; class Halobacteria; order Halobacteriales; family Natrialbaceae; genus Haloarchaeobius. The sequence continues at coordinate 1,026,865 of NZ_CP196560.1, forward strand.
TAGGACCTCTCATTCTACGAAATTCAACCGTTACAGGAAGCGTTAACACCGCCGAGGTGGTTGCCACGCGCATGAACGTACTCGTGACTGACCCCATCGCGGACGCTGGCCTGGCCGTGCTCCGCGATGCGGGCCACGAGGTCGAGACAGCGTACGACGTGGAGGGCGAAGCCCTCCTCGAAGCAGTGGCCGACGCCAACGGGCTCATCGTCCGCTCCGGGACGGACGTCTCCCGTGAGGTGTTCGAGGCTGCCGAGGACCTCGTCATCGTCGGGCGCGCCGGTATCGGCGTGGACAACATCGACATCGAGGCCGCGACGGACCACGGGGTCATCGTCGCGAACGCACCCGAGGGGAACGTCCGCGCCGCGTCCGAGCACACGGTCGCGATGGCGTTCGCCGCCGCGCGTTCCATCCCACAGGCGCACATCCGCCTGAAGAACGGCGAGTGGGCCAAGAGTGACTACCTCGGGTCCGAGGTCAACGGCAAGACCCTCGGCGTCGTGGGCCTCGGCCGCGTCGGTCAGGAGGTCGCCAAGAAGTTCCACAGTCTGGGGATGGACCTCGTCGCGTTCGACCCGTACATCTCCGAGGAGCGCGCCGACCAGCTCGGGGCCGAACTCGTCGACCTCGAGGAGTGTCTGGAACGCGCGGACTTCCTCACCGTCCACGTCCCGCTGACGGACGAGACGGCGAACATGATATCCGACGACGAACTCGCCAAGCTCGAGGGCGGCTACGTCGTCAACTGCGCCCGTGGCGGCGTCGTCGACGAGGACGCGCTCGCTCGCGCCGTCGACGAGGGCGTGCTCGCCGGGGCTGCGGTCGACGTGTTCGCGGAGGAACCGGTCCCCGAGGACAACCCGCTGCTCGCTGTCGACGACATCGTCGTGACGCCCCACCTCGGCGCGTCCACGGAGGCCGCCCAGGAGAACGTGGCCGTCTCGACCGCCGAGCAGGTCGTCGCCGCGTTCGCGGGCGAACCCGTGATGAACGCGCTCAACGCGCCCTCTATCGACGAGACGGCGTTCCCGCGCCTCAAGCCGTACGTCGAACTCGCCGAGACCGCCGGCAAGGTCGCCGCCCAGTTGCTCGACGAGCGCATCGAGAACATCTCGGTCATCTACCAGGGTGAAATCGCCGACGAGGACGTCGACTTCGTCACCGCCAGCGCGCTCAAGGGCGTCTTCGAACCGCTCGAGTGGCAGGTGAACGCGGTCAACGCGCCGAGTATCGCCGAGGAGCGTGGCGTCGAGGTCACCGAGACCAAGACCCGTTCGGCCGAGGACTTCCAGAGCCTCATCACCGTGAAGGTCTCCGACGGCGACGAGGAGGTCTCGGTCTGTGGAACCCTGTTCGCGGGTGACGACCCGCGCATCGTCCGCGTCGACGGCTACCGCGTCGACGCCATCCCGCACGGCCGCATGGTCGTGGCACGTAACGCCGACGAACCCGGTGTCATCGGCCTCATCGGCAGCGTGATGGGTGACTACGGCGTCAACATCGCCGGGATGTTCAACGCCCGTGAGACCATCGGCGGGGAGGCGCTCACCGTCTACAACGTCGACAGCGAGGTTCCCGAAGAGGCCATCCAGGCGCTCCACGACGACGACCGCATCATCGAGGTGCGCCAGATCGTCCTCAACGGCGGCGAGTAGGGCTCCAGAACGGTTCTTTTCGACGGCCGCTCAGGCGATTCGGTCGGCAGCCGTTCGATACCCGTCGAGCACCTGCCGTCCCCAGTCGACGGCATCGGGCGCGTCGGTCGTCGCGACGGCGGCGACGACGCCGCGCTCGTCGTCGAACCCGAGGAGGACGAGCGTCTCGTCGTAGATGGCGAGGTCCAGGGTCACCTCGTCGGCGGCGTAGAACGCCGTGTTCTCGTGGTCCATGACGTCCCCGGCGACGGCCGTGTGTTGTCGCTGGAGACGGTCGAGGACACGGCTCGGGAACGTCCACTCGAAGACGACGCCGTCACAGACCTGCTCGTACGTCAGTTCGAGGGTCCGTGGCGAGCCGAAACTCACCGTCGCACCCACTATCTCGCGGTCCGTCCCCGCGATGACGGACTCGATGTGCTGTTCGACGGCGTACGGCTTCGCGGCGGTCGATTCGACGACCGTCGCGTCCCGCAAGCGGTTCGTGTTCTGGACGAGGAGGGGGGCATCGACGTAGCGCAGGAGTGGCGCGATTTGCTCGGCCCCGTCGAGGCCCTCGCGGAACCGGCGAACCTGGTGGACCATCGCGCTGCCGACGCCGGTCGTCCGGTACCCCTCCGCAGTCCGTTCTAGCAGGCCCCGTTCTTGCAGTTCGTTCGTCGCCCGGTAGGCGGTCGCCCGGGAACATCCGGCCCGGTCGGCGATGCGCGACCGACTCACCGGGTCGTCGTCACAGGCGTCGAGTACGTTCGCGCGTTGCAACAGCGAGACGGCGTCGTCGATGTCCCCCGTATCCATGCGAGTGGGTTGGGACCGAGCGCGATAACAATTCACCGATGAGATGGTTTCTCACCCGTGAAACAGCGGGGGCCAGAACCTATATTGCCGATTTTTGCTTCTTGGTGTGCATGACTTCCCCGTTCACTCGGAGAATTAGTAACGGAGCGACAGTCCGTGGTTCACTGTCACACGGATACCGGCGGAGTGGCCGACGCGAGACGACCGGACGGCTGGCGGATTCGGGTCGATGTGGTGACGTGCGAAACCCTGGAGCAGTGGTCGCGTGAGTACCGGAAGAGGCCTCAGGTCCGTTGCGGTCGTCTTCTGTCTCCTTCTCGTGTGCTCGGCGGGTACGGCCGCGACGGTCGGTGCGACCGGGAGCGGTGCACCGCCGTCGGTGTCGTACTCCAGTGCAGCAATCGCTCAGACCTCGCTCCCCGCAGGGAGCGCCGTCACGGCGAGCGTCGACGTGTCGAACTCCGGCGGCTCCGCCGGGACGTACAACGTCTCGGTGTCGGTCGACGGGACGGTTCGTCAGTGGGCTAACGGCACCATCGGGGCCGGTGGGTCGAAGACCGTCACCATCAACGAGACGCTCTGGACCACCGGCGACCGGACCGTCACCGTCACCGGCGGCAGCGCGAGTGCGACCGAGACAGTGACGGTGAAGGCGGTTGGGAACGCGAAGTTCCACGGCGGCCCGGGGAACCTCGGGCACTATCCGGACACCTTCGGGCCGACGAGTGAGCCCATCGAGGCGTGGAACATCACCGATGGCACGCCGATGGTGATGCAGCCGACCATCGTGAACGGGACGATGTACATGGCGTTCCACGACGGTGGAAAGTTGTACGCGCTCGACCCCGAGACGGGCGCGGAGAAGTGGAACGCGACGCCCGGCGGTTCGTCGGGGTCGACCTGGACCACGCCCGCGTACGCCAATGGCGTGCTCTATCTCGGCAGCAACGACTACAAACTCCACGCCATCGACGCCGACACCGGCACGGAACTGTGGAACTACTCGACGCAGACGAACGTCCGGTCCGCTCCTTCCGTGGTCGACGGCGTCGTCTACTTCGGCAGCAACGACGGGAACCTGACGGCGGTGAACGCCACGACCGGCGAGGAACTGTGGTACTACACGATGTACCAGCCGGTGCTGGTCGAGTCGAACCCGGCGGTGGTCGACGGTGTCGTCTACATCTCGGCGGACGACAAGAACCTCACGGCGCTGGACGCCGAGACCGGCACGAAGCTCTGGAACTACACGCTCATCGACGACAGCCAGTCCGGCCCGACGGTCGCCAACGATACCGTGTTTGTCGGCAGCGACACTACGCCAACTGGCAGCGACGGGGAGCTGTATGCGATCAACGCGACCGATGGGACCAAACGCTGGAACTACACCATGTCGGGCGATGTCGACTCTAGCCCGGTGTACGCGAACGACGTGGTGTACGCGGGGAGCCGCGGCGGCGACCTCGTGGCGCTCGACGCGTGGACCGGCCAGAAGATCTGGAACGTCACCCGGAACGGCTTCCGCGGTGCACCGGTCGTCGCCGGTGGCGTCCTCTACATTTCGGACTACGGGAACAGTACGGTCTACGCGTTCAACGCGACCGACGGCACCGAACTCTGGCAGTACGACTCGCCGGTATCCACCCTCTATCCGACGCCCCTCGCGTGGGAGGGCTACCTCTACTACGGCTCCGGCAGCGCGTTCCACGCGCTCAAAGAGCCGAGACCGACGATAACGAACGTGAACGTGACCAACCCGAGTGGTCAGAATGTGAACGTCTCGTTCGACTCGGACAGCCAGCTCGTGAACATCTCGGTGTCCATCAGCGGGGCCGAAACCGCGACGCTCACCGAGAGCGACTTCACCGAGTCCGGGAGCAGCGGGAGTTACACCTACACCGCGACCTACAGCGGTAGCACCGACGGGACCTACACCGCGAGCGTCGACACCGCCGAGAACTCGGACGCGAACGACGGCGCAGGTGGCGAATCCGACAGCGTCACGGTCGATACGACCGCCCCGACCGCCGACGCCGGGTCGGCGATTGCGGGTGATGCGGGCGTCGCGCTCTCTGTCGACGCCAGCGCCTCCAGCGATAATCTCGGTATTTCGAGCTACGAGTGGGACTTCGGCGACGGCACCGCGAACGAAACCGGCGTCTCGCCCACGCACGCCTACACGTCCAGTGGCACCTATACGGCGACGCTCACCGTGACCGACCAGAGCGGCAACACCGACACCGACACGGTGACGGTCACGGTCGACCCGGCGTGGCCGTCGTTCGGTTTCACGCCATCGGGTGCGAGGGCCGCCCCGAACGCGACCGGCGTCGACGCACCCATCACTGAACGCTGGAACTTCACTACCAGCCTCGGCTACGTTGAGTCGTCTCCGACGGTCGTCGGCGACACCGCCTACGCTGGCGGTAACGACGGCAACGTGTACGCGCTCAACGTCACCGACGGCACGGAACGCTGGAACTACACCACCGGCAACCCGGTGCAGTCGTCGGCTGCGGTGGTCGACGGAACCGTCTACGTCGGCAGCGGTGACGACGTGTACGCGCTGAACGCGACCGACGGCACGAAACGCTGGAACTACACCACCGGTGGCCCGATAGAATCGTCGCCGACGATAGTCGACGACGTCGTCTACATCGGTAGCGGCGACAACGACGTGTATGCGCTGAACGCGACCGACGGCACGAAACGCTGGAACTACACCACCGGCGCTACCGTGGACTCGTCGCCAGCGGTGGTCGACGGGACCGTCTACGTCGGCAGTGGTGACGACGACGTGTACGCGCTGAACGCGACCGACGGCACGAAACGCTGGAACTACACCACCGGCGCCGACGTTACGTCGTCACCAGCGGTGGTCGATGGGACCGTCTACGTCGGCAGCATCGACGACGACGTGTACGCGCTGAACGCCACCGACGGGACCAAAATCTGGAACTACACTACCGGCGGGCGCGTGGAGTCGTCACCGGCGGTCTGGAACGACACCGTCTACGTCGGCAGCAACGACAACAAGGTGTACGCGCTGAACGCCACCGACGGCACCGAACGCTGGAACGTCACCACCGGCCACCAGGTGCGGTCGTCGCCAGCGGTCGTCGACGGCACCCTCTACGTCGGCAGCATCGACAAGAAGGTGTACGCGTTGAACGCCACCGACGGCACCGAACACTGGAATCACACCACCGACGGCATGATCGTGTACTCGTCGCCAGCGGTCGTCGACGGCACGGTCTACATCGGGAGCCGCAACTCCAAGGTGTACGCGCTGACCGGGAAACCGGAGGTGAGCAACCTCACGGTGACGAATCCGAGCGGGCAGGACGTACAGGTCAGCTTCGACTCCAGCAAGCAACTCGCCATTATCTCGACGTCCATCAGCGGGGCCGAAACCGCGACGCTCACCGACAGCGACTTCACCGAGACCGACAACGGCAACGGCACCTACACCTACGCCGCGACCTACAGCGGGTCGAGTGACGGCACCTACACCGCCACCGTCGACACCGCGAAAGATTCCGACGGCAACGACGGCGCAGGCGGCGAATCCGACAGTGTCACCGTCGACACGACCGCCCCGGCCGCCGACGCTGGCAGTAACGTGACCATCGCTTTCGGCAGTCGAACCAGCCTCGACGCGAGCGCCTCTACCGACGCCGTCGGTATCACGGGATACTCGTGGAACTTCGGAGACGGTGCGACGGGCACTGGTGCGACCGTGAACCACACGTACTCCGCACCCGGCGACTACACGGTGACGCTGACGGCCACCGACCAGGCGGGGAACACGGACACGGATACGGTGACAGTGACGGTCGAGGACGCCTACGCGATGTTCGGCTACGACTTCGAGCACACGAACAACGTGAGCGGCCAGTCCGGCCCGACCACGAACCCCGAGCAGGCCTGGACGTTCGACACCGGTGATGTCATCTACAGCACGCCAGTCATCGTCGACGGCACCGTTTACATCACCAGCAAGGACGGGAACGTCTACGCCATCGACGAATCCACCGGAACCAAGCGCTGGAACACGTCGGTTCCGACATCGTATACCGGCCTGGCTGTCGTCAATGGCGTCGTGTACGCTGCTGCGGACGACGAGGTCTGGGCGCTCGGGACGACCGACGGCAGGAAACGCTGGAACACCTCGCTCGATGCAGCGGTCACGGCGCATCCGACTGTGGTCGACGGCGTCGTCTACGTGCCAGACAACCTCGGTAACGTCACGGCACTCGACGCGGCGACGGGCAGCGAGCAATGGGCGGTCGACACTGGTGGAACGGCCCTCTACTCGACCCCGACTGTGGTCAACGACACCGTGTACGTCGGGAGTGGGACGGGCAAACAGGTCTTCGCACTGAACGCCTCCGACGGGACGGAACGCTGGAATTACACGACACAGGGACGAGTCTACCCGACCCCCACCGTCGTCGGTGACACGGTCTACGTCGGCAGCTACGACCAGAACGTCACGGCACTGAACGCGACCACCGGAAGCAAGGTCTGGAATACGACTCTCTCCGGGAAGCTGACCCAGGGCCCCATCACCCACAGTGGTGGTGTGCTCTACGTGAGTGACAAATCCGATAACATCACTGCACTGAACGCGACCGACGGTCGCGAGGTCTGGAACTACACGACGAGTGAGTACGCCTACGCCGGCGTGGTCGTCGCTGATGGCGTGGTCTACACCACCACCATCAGTGGCGACGTGTACGCGCTCAACGCCACCGACGGTAGCGAGCGATGGACCGACTCCGTCGGGACGGCGAGCTACACGACGCCGACCGTCTGGAACGGAACGCTCTACGTCCCCGGTAGCGACGGCACGCTCTATACGGTCACGTCCGGCGGCAGTGGTTCCGGGTCTGGGTCCGGGTCCGGGTCCGGGTCCGGGTCCGAAACGGACACGGGAACCGACACCGGGACCGACGACAGCGCGGAGACCGGGACCGCCACCGATTCGACGGTCGTGACGGTCGACCGGGACGGCAGCGATACGAACCGCTCCGACATCGAGGTCACGAACGCGCAGGCCAACCAGACGGTCGTCGTGGACCTCGGCACGAACGAGTCCGAGACCGGCGAGAACGAGACCGGCGGGGAATCGGGCCAGTCCGACGGTGAACCCGACCAGTCCAGCGATGGCAAACCGAACATCGCCGTCGACGGCCTCGAACTGAACGTCACCCGTGGCGGCGACTTCACGCTGAACGTCACCACGGAGGAGCGTCCGATTGTCGAGGCGTCGCCAGACGACCCATCGGGCCAGACGGCAGGTCTCTCTGACGATGACCGCGCGTTCGTGGAGGAGACCGGGAGCCGCCCGGCTGGGTACGTCATCGTGAACCACACCGTCAGCGACGACGACATCGACGACGTCACCTTCACTTTCAGCGTCCGGAAGACGTACCTCGAATCGTCCAGCATCGAGGCGGAGTCGGTGGCGCTCTACCGCGACGAGACGACCCAGTGGCGCCAACTCCCGACGCAGGTCGTCGGCGAGACGGACACCCACTACCGCTTCGACGCCGTCTCACCGGGGCTGTCGCGGTTCAGCATCGGGGTCCGCACGCCGGTGCTCGAAGTGACCGAGACGGCGCTCCGGACCGATACCGTCACCGTCGGCGAGGACGCCACGGTCGCGGTCACGATTGCGAACCTCGGCGGGGCCGACGGCGAGACCACGCTCACGCTCGCGGCCGACGGCGAGCCAGTCGCGACCGAACGGGTGACCGTGGCCGCGCGCTCGGACACGACCGCGACGCTCGCGGCGTCCCTGTCGACGCCGGGAACCTACGACCTCAGTCTGGGCGGAGAGTCCGTCGGCTCGGTGACGGTCGAGGCGGCACGGACGACCGAGGAACCGCCCGCGACGGCGGCCCCAGACGACAGCGCGGACGAACCGGGCGACAGCGGGACGACGGCGGCCACGGCGACGGCCGCGTCGACTCACGACGGCGGCGACGGTGGCCTCGGCATCCCTGTCACGTTGCTCGCCGGGCTAGGCGTCGTCGTGTTCCTGGTGGCGGCCGGCTACCGGTACCAGCAGCGAGAAGACTGAGGACGACCGCCGTCGTCGCTCAGGAGAACCGCGACAGGAGGCGTGTGAGCAGTCCGGACGGGGAGGGTGAATCGGTCGCCTGCTCGTCGGTGGTCACCGCTGTCTCCCGTTCGTCGAGAATCGTCTCGTACCGCTGTCTGAGCGCCTGTACCTGACTTTCGCGGGCCGAGAGATCTCGTTCAAGCTCGTCGATACGGGCTCGGAGGGCAGCGGCATCGGGCTCGTCGGGTGACGACTGCTCGGTGGTTTCCGCGCCACTGTCGGCCGTGGTGGCGTGTTGTGACACGTATGCTAGTTCGTATCGTGGCTACAAGAAACGTCGGCAGACCGGCGACAGACCGGCGACAGACGAGCGTCAGACGACTTGACCGGTGGCTTGACTGTGTCAGTTACCGAGGTGTTCGAGCACGCCCGCGGTGTCGCCCGGGACGGGTTCGGGGTCGGCTCCGGCTTCGGCGGCTGCGTCGGGGTCTTTCAACAGGTGGCCGGTGGTCAGGCAGACGACGCGCTCGTCGGCGTCGACCTCGCCCCGTTCGCGGAGTTTGCGCAGGCCAGCGACGCTGGCGGCGGAGGCGGGTTCGACCCCGACGCCCTCGCCGGCGAGGTCGCGCTGGGCCGCGGTTATCTCTTCGTCGCTGACGGCGACGGCGGTGCCACCGGTCTCGCGGATGCCCGGAAGTGCCTTCGGCGCGTTCACCGGGTTCCCGATGCGGATGGCGGTCGCGATGGTCTCGACGTGGTCCCAGCGTCGGGTCTCTTCTGCACCGTTCTCGATGGCCTCGACCATCGGTGCCGCGCCGTCGGCCTGCACACCCGTGAGCTTCGGGACCTCATCGGTCTCCAGCGCGCCGGCCTGGACGAGTTCACGGAAGCACTTGTACAGCGCCGAGGTGTTGCCCGCGTTGCCGACGGGGAGGACGATGCGGTCCGGGTACTCGCCATAGTCCTCCCTGTGCGCCTCCAGAATCTCCAGCCCGATGGTCTTCTGCCCCTCGAGCCGGAAGGGGTTGAGCGAGTTGAGCAGGTACGCCTCGCCGCGGTCCGCGAGGTCCTGGACGATGTCGAGACAGGTGTCGAAGTTCCCGTCGACCTCCAGAATCCGCGCGCCATGGAGGGACGCCTGGGCGACCTTCCCGGCGGCGACCTTGCCCGCGGGCAGGAGGACGAGCGTCTCGAGGTCGGCCCGCGCCCCGTAAGCGGCGAGCGCGGCCGAGGTGTTCCCGGTCGACGCGCAGGCGAGGCGGTCGACGCCGAGTTCCTGGGCGACCCGGACGCCCATCGTCATACCGCGGTCCTTGAACGAGCCGGTGGGGTTCATGCCCTCGTGCTTGATTCGGAGGCTCTCGACGCCGACGGCTTCCTCGAGCCGGGGGACCTCGTGGAGCGGAGTGTCGCCCTCGGGAAGGGTCACACCGACCTCGAACGGAAGCCCTGCGGAGTACCGCCAGACGCCGCGGCCCTCGAAGTCGTCCCACGTCGGGAGGTCCGCGTAGCGGACTTCGAGTAGCGCGTCGCAGTCACAGGTGTAGCGAATGTCGTCGAACGGTGCGTAGGTGTCGCCGCAGTCGATGCATTCGAGCCAGACACCGTCGTCCGCCTCGTCGGGCGCTGCCGGTGCCTCCGCGGTCAGCGAGAGAGAACTCATTATCCGGCGGGTGGCGCTACGCGGGCAAAAAGGCGCAGGTTTCCGCGAAACGCTGCCGTGTCGTTTTTATTCTCACACTAGTTCGTCGATTGCGTCGAGGAACGCCTGAAAGTCGTCAGCGCCGGCCTGTTTCGCGATACTCTGGAGCGTCCCGGTATCGAGTTCGTCGTGCATCGGGACGATTACAGTTCGCTTCTCGTCGGTATTGGGATGGATATACCGGAGTTTGACGTGGCTCCCGGTCTGCCCGACACGCCGGAAGCGCCACTTCTGGAGGGCTTTCACGACGTCCTTTCCGGAATACGTCCCTCTTGTCACTATTGTTGGGCGTTGCGTTTATCGTTTAAAAAGACACCCTTCTATCTCTACTTTATTCTGCAAGACTGCCTGTTCAGAACCAGGGTGCGTCGGCTGATTCGGACGCATCATCCTCGTCAGCGACAGGCTGTTCGTAGAGTTCGAGTGCTTCCGCAAGGTTCGCGAGTGCCTCTGGCTTCGTCTTGCCCTGGCTGGCGATGCCAGTCCGCTCGTCCGTCGCGACGATATGTTTATCACCGACGGTAATCGTGATGTTGTCGCCGTCGCCGGAGACGTCCTTGGCATCGACCATCTCAGTCCGTACTAGGACTGACTGCCGACATATGACTTACGCCAGAAGTAGAGCGGACAGCTAGTGCTCCTTCAAGACGCTTCACTCCGCCAACTCGCCGTCGAACTCCTCGATGACCTCGTGGACGTGCTCGACCCACTCGTCGAGCGCCCGGTGGAGCATCTCTTTCGCCTCGGGGAGCGGTTCGGCGGTGTACTGGTAGACGTACCCACCCGAATCGAGCAGGCGGCGTTCCCGTGACGCGAGGCCACGTTCGAGCAGGGTCGACAGCGACCGGTTGACGTTGCTGCGGTCGCGTTCGAGCTGGCCAGCGAGTTCCTCGACGGTGCTTCCCGGCTGGTCGATGAGCGCGAGGTACGTCCGCGTCTCGTGCTGGTGGATGCCGAAGACGCAGCTCATGACCTCGCGGAAGCCGGGGTCCGGCTGTTCCATGAGGTCGCCGAGGTGGTCCGGCGTCGCGTCTGTCATGCAGGGAAGAAGGAGACGGCCGGTCTAAAGGCTACTCCTCGCGGTCGATAGCGATGTAGCCCTGTTTCTCGATGCACGTGCGCATCTCGTCTTCGGTCTCGTGTTTGTGTAACGTCGTCGGGGTGTCGCAGTAGAAGATTCGGCCGTCGTGGCGCAGGGTGACGTCGTGGTCGACGCCCAGCATCTCGGTGGTGATGACGACGCGCCGTCCCGCCCGGAGCGCGTCGAGTATCTCGTCTGCGCTGAGTTCCCCGGCGCGTGCACGCAGTGGCTCGGCCATGGTCGTTCGATTCGTACTCCGGCGGCGTGTCACCTGATTCTTTCGACCGGCTGTCTCTCTGGAACGTCACGTTCCTCTGGGAAGTGCATGTGAAATGCCAACAAGCGGCATTGTTTCACGTCCAGGCCGCGTATCTGGCACCATGGCACCGGAAACTACGACTCCAACAGAGCTCGAAACTACCGAGAAGATGAAAGAATGGCAGGGGGGCGTCGTCGCGGGACTACTCGGTGGTGCCGTGTTCGGTATCCTCATGACCCTCCAGACGCCGGGCGTCATCGAGAACGGCATCCCGGCGTTGTTCGGGTTAGAGGGTGGCCTCATGGGATGGATCGTCCACATGTCCATCGCCGCCGTCCTGGGCGTCGGCTTCGCCGCCCTGCTCCACTACGTGCCCTCGCTCATGGAGACGATGCAACGCAGCACGCTCGCCGGTATCGCCTACGGCGCGGTCCTGTGGCTGATACTCGCGGTGGTCGTCATGCCCATCTGGCTGTCGACCGTCGGCTTCGCTGGCGCGCCCTCCGTCCCGAACATCAGCATGACCAGCCTCATCGGGCACCTCGCCTTCGGTGGCGTCCTCGGCGCGACGTTCCCGCTCGTCACCTACACGACCGGGAGCACCGAAACGGAGACCGGAACGCAACCGCAGTGAGGAATCGGTAATCGCACGGTACGGCGTGCGCTTCGGACGCACGACCGGGTCACGGCTTTTTATCCCAGCACAGTCGTTCACGGTATGCCCACGACGACTGACAGTATCGACCCGATAGAGAGCCGCAACGCGATGGTGCTGGGGGGCGGAATCGCTGGCCTCGTCGCCGGTGGCGTCTTTGGCCTGCTCATCCAGTTCCAGCTCGGGCGGATGACCGCCATCGGTGCCATGTACACCCTCGGCGAGCCGAGTCTGAGCCTCGGCTGGGTGGCACATCTCGCCCACAGTGCCCTGTTCGGGGCGCTGTTCGGGCTTATCGTCGACCGCGAACCGCTCCGCGAGAAGATGGGGGCGTACCACGTTGGTGCTGGCACGGCCGTCAGCTACGGAATCACGCTGTGGGCACTCAACATCGTGTTCCTGTGGCCCCTCTGGCTGAACAACGTCGGCTTCGGGCAGGGGCTCCCGATTCCGAATATCGCCACGATGCCCCTCGTCGGGCACGTCGTCTACGGCTTCCTGCTCGGTATCGTGCTGGCGATGCTCGTCAGAACCCGGACACTACACTAGTCAACAGCGCCTTCTGGGCGTGCATGCGGTTCTCCGCCTGCTGCCAGACCAGCGAGCGCTCACCCTCGATTGTGTCGTCGTCGACCTCCTCGCCGCGGTGGGCGGGCAGGCAGTGCATGACCTTCGTGTCGCTCCCCGAGAGCAAGTCCTCGTTGAGCTGGAAGCCGTCGAAGGCGGCGACTTTCTCCTCGCGTTCGTCCTCCTCGCCCATGCTGACCCAGACGTCGGTGTACACGACGTCGGCGTCGGCGACGGCCTCGGCCGGGTCGTTGGTGACCGTCGGTTCATCGCCGAGGTCGGCGGCCGCGTCCAGGGTCTCCTCGCTGAGTCCGTAGCCTTCGGGCGTCGCCACGGTCAGGTCGATGCCGGTCATGGCACAGCCCTTCGTGAACGACTGGGCGACGTTGTTGCCGTCGCCGACCCAGGCCGCCGTGACGTCGGAGAGGTCGCCGAAGGTCTCCTGGATGGTCTGGAGGTCGGCGAGCGTCTGGCAGGGGTGGGCGTCGTCCGTGAGGCCGTTGACGACCGGCACGTCGGCGTAGGCCGCGAGTTCCGTGAGGTCGTCGTGGTCGAACAGGCGCGCCATGATGACGTCGACGTAGCCCGAGAGGGCACGCGCGGTGTCCTTGATGGGTTCGCCGCGGTCGAGTTGCGTGTCGTCCGGGCCCAGGAAGACGGCGTGGCCGCCGAGCTGGGTCATCCCGGTCTCGAAGGAGACGCGGGTGCGCGTCGAGGGCTTCTCGAATATCATCGCCAGCGTCTTGCCGGCGAGGTCGGCGTGGGACTCGCCCGCGGCGAGCTGTTGCTTGTACGTCGCCGCCTGCTCGAGGACGGCGTGCAGTTCGTCTGCGCTCAGGTCGTCGACGGTCAGGAAGTGCTTCGTTGTCTGTGCTGGCATCGGTGTGGTGGAGTCGGTGTGGGTGCTCATTGCAGTTCGTCGGAGACGGTCTCTAGGACCGCGATGGCGTTGTCGTAGTCGGACAGTGCGATACGTTCGTCCGGCGCGTGGTCCAGTGCGGAGTCGCCCGGGCCGTAGGTGGCCATCGGGCAGTCCCACGCGGCGGCGTACAGGTTCACGTCGGCAGTGCCGGTCTTTCTGAGGAGGCGGGGGTCGCCCCCTCGTCGGCGTATCGCGACGCGGAACGCCCGCGCGACCTCGCTCCGGGGGCTGACCATCACGGGCGGGATGTGGTCGTCCCACTCGATGGAGCCACCGTCGAGCGCGGCCTCGACCGTCTCGCGGATCTCGTCGGCGTCCGTACCGGGCGGAATCCGGAACTGTGCGTCTACCGTCGCGCCGTAGGCGAGGCCGTCGTCGGTGACGCCGCCGTCGATGTCGACGGGTTTGGCGGTCACCGAGTCGAACACCTCGCCGTCGGCGGCGGGCGGGAAGACCTCCTCGATGCGGCCCCACCAGGCCATCGCGTCCTGGATGGCGTTGGGGTCCGGGCGGGAGGTGTGCGCCGAATCGGTGTGGGCGGTGTACTGCGCGGTCAGAAAGCCGCGGTAGCCCAGCGTCACGCCGTCCCAGCCCGACGGCTCGCCGTTGATGACGGCGTCGGGTTCTTCGCGGTCTTCGACCAGATACCGGGCGCCACGGGAGTCGGACTCCTCGCCGACGACGCCGACGAAGGAGACGCCGGTGCGGACCGCCGCGACGGCCATGGCACACAGCGGGCCGGTCGCGTCGACGGTTCCGCGGCCCCAGAGGACGTCCTCGCCGTCTTCCTGCTCGATACGGACCGGGATGTCCCCGGGCACCGTGTCGATGTGGGAGGTCAGCAGGACCGAGTCGTCGGCGGGCGCGCGGACGTTTCCGATATCGTCGATGTACGCGTCGCGGCCGTGGGCCTGGAAGAAGTTGCGCAGGCGCTCGGCCGCGGCCGTCTCCTCGCCCGAGGGCGAGGGGATGGCAACCATCGATTCGAGCAGTTCGCGGGCGACCCCGTCGCTGACTTCCGTTGCCATGCTCGTGCTCATTCCTCCGTCCCCAGGATGTCACAGAGCGCCTCGACGACCTCGTCGGCGTGTGCCCTCGTCATCGTCAGCGGCGGGAGCAGCCGGACGACCGTTCTCCCCGCCGGGAGCGCCAGAATCTGGTGCTCGATGGCGAGGTCGCGGAGCACTTTGTTCGCCTTGCGCCCGACCTCGATACCGACGAGCAGGCCGGAGTTACGGATGTCACGCACCGGCAGGTCCGCGGCGTCGAGTTCGGAGACGAGGTAGTCGCCCACGTCCTGGGCGTTGCCCGGCAGGTCCTCGTCCACGATGACGTCGAGGGTCGCCGAGGCGGCCGCAGAGACGACCGGGCCGCCGGAGAACGTCGAGCCGTGCGGGCCCGCGTCCTCGGCGATCCAGTCGGCACACAGCGTCGCGCCCAGGGGCAAGCCATTTGCAAGCCCCTTCGCGCTCGTCACGATGTCCGGGGTGACGCCCGCGGCCTCGCAGGCCCAGAAGCTTCCAGTCCTGCCGAGGCCGGTCTGGACCTCGTCGAAGACCAGGGCTGCGCCGTGGGCTTCGGTGGCCTCGCGGGCCGCCTCGAGGAACTCCGTCGTGCTGGGATTGACGCCACCCTCGCCCTGCACGGGCTCGAGGATGACGGCCGCGGTGTCGTCGTCCACGGCCTCGGCGAGTTCTTCCGAATCGCCGTAGCTCACGAACTCCACGTCGGAAAGGAGTGGCTCGAACGGCTTGCGGTACTTCGGTTTCCAGGTGGCCGAGAGCGCGCCCATGGTGCGGCCGTGGAAGCCGCGCTTGGTGGCGACGATTTTGGTGCTTTCGGTCGCACTGCGAGCGAACTTGAGAGCTGCCTCGTTGGCCTCGGTCCCCGAGTTACAGAGCCAGACGTTGCTGACGCCCTCGGGGGCGAGCGCCCCCAGTTTCTCGTAGAGGTCGTCGCGCGAACTCGTCGGGTACGACCCCTGGACGAAGGTGAGGTCTGCGACCTGTTCTTGCACAGCCCCGACCACGTCCGGGTGGGAGTGGCCGGCGGGCGTGCAGGCGTAGCTCGCGCCCATGTCCAGGTACTCGGTGCCGTCGTCGGCGTAGAGGAACACGTCCTCGCCGCGTTCGATACTGATGGGTTTGCGTGAGAAGACGAAGTCGTTGGACATCTACTGGGTCACCTCCTGCTCGTCGTCGGCTGTGTCGGCGTCGGCCAGTCCGAGGGCGCTCGGCAGAATCGTCGTGCCGTCGCCCGCGAGCGCGGACTGGATGGGCTCGTCGTTGTTCGCGGTTGCGACGACGACAGAGGTCGCCCCCGTCTCGAGGGCTTCCTTCGTCGCCATCACCTTCTTCGTCATGAAGCCTTCCGCGGCGGCTTCGAGCGCGTCCCAGTCCTCGGCCGTCTCGACCACGTCGATGCGCGTGGATTCGTCCTCGGGGTCGGCGTAGACGCCGGAGACGTCGGTGAGGACCACGAGGTCCGCACCGAGTGCACCCGCGACGTGGGCCGCGGCGCGGTCCGCGTCGGCATTGACTGCTGTGAGGGTCCCGTCACGCTCCTCGCCGAGCATCGGGACGGTCACGACCGGGGTGTAGCCGCCCGACAGCAAGGTGTCGAGGAGGTCGGTGTTCACGGACTCCAGTTTCCCGGAGTGGTCCCCGCGCTTGATCTTCTTCTTCCCGTCTTCGAGGACGCGAACCGCGGACTTGCGCTTGCCTTTCAACAGGCCACCGTCGACCCCGGAGAGGCCGACCGCGTTCACGCCCTGGTTCTGGAGCCCCTCGACCAGCTGCGTGTTGAGCTTGCCCGGCATGACCATCTGGAACACCTCCATGGTCTCTTCGTCGGTGAACCGGCCGACGACGCCGCCGGGGGTCTCGACGTAGGTGGGCTCCTTGCCGAGGGCTTCGAGCGTCTCGTCGACCGCGGTCGAGCCGCCGTGGACGACCACGACCTGCTCGCCCGCCGCGACGAGGTCTTTCACGTCGGCGAGTGCGCCCTCCGGGTTGACGGCGCGGGCACCGCCGATTTTGACTACGACTGCCATTTACGGACTCCCCACGGGGTGCAGTCCCGTGAACTCCAGTCCGGCCGTCTCCTCGAATCCCAGCGCGACGTTCGCGCCGTGGATGGCCTGCCCGGCCGAGCCTTTCATCATGTTGTCGATGGCCGAGAACACGACGATGCGCTTGTTTTTTGCATCTAGTTCGAAGCCCACGTCGCCGTAGTTCGTGCCGGCGACGGCCTTGGGTTCGGGGTAGCGATACGAGCCGGACCCGCCCGCGACGAGGCGCATGAAGGGTTCGTCCTCGTAGGCCCCGCGGTAGGCGGTCCAGAGGTCGCGTTTCGACACCGGCCCGTCGGGGAAGACGTGGCAGGTCGCGCTCGCGCCGCGGACCATGTCCACGGCGTGGCAGGTGAACGAGACCGAGAGTCCGAGCCACTGCTCGATTTCGGCTTCGTGGCGGTGGCCCGTCGGCGCGTAGGGACGGACGACGCCCGAGCGCTCGGCGTGGCTGGAGGCCTCGCCGCCGCCCGCGCCGCCCTCGCTACTGCCGACTTTCACGTCCACGACGACGTGTGCGCCGTCGAGGACACCGGCGTCGGCGAGCGGTTTCAGCCCGAGGATGGTGGCCGTCGCGTTACACCCACCGGAGGCGATGATGTCCGCCCCGGGCAGGTTCTCGCGGTTCACTTCGGGCAGTGCGTATTCTGCCTTTTCGAGTTTCTCCGGACAACTGTGCCCGTCGTACCAGTCGTCGTACTGTCCCTCGGTGGCGAGACGGAAGTCCGCCGAGAGGTCGACGACCGTGTCGGCCGCGTCCTCGAACGCGTCGATGTGCTCCATCGTGACGCCGTGGGGCGTCGCCGCGAACAGCACGTCGACCGATTCGAGGTCGTCAGGTTCGGTGAAACGGAGTTCCGAGCCGCGGAAATTCGGGTGAATGCTCCCGATGGATTTGCCAGAGTACTGGCGGCTCGTCGCCTGCGTCAGTTCGAAATTGGGGTGCCCGGCGAGCAGGCGAAGGAGTTCCCCGCCCGTGAAGCCGGAGCCGCCGACGACGCTGGCGGAGACGGTCTCACTGTCCTCGTCTGTGGCCGTCCTCACGCCCATCAGGCTGTCACCTCTGCCACGTCGTCTGTTCCCGCGTCGGTCTCGACGACCGATTCGAGCCAGTCGACGACCTTCGCGGGCACGTCGACCGCGCTCGCCTCGGTCAGCGACTTGAACTCGACCGTGTGGTTGACCTCGTGAACGGTGTATCCCTCCTCGGTCTCCATCAGGTCGATGCCGAGCAGGCCGCCCCCGACCGCTTCGGAGGCGCGCTTGACCAGCGCCGTCGCCTCGTCGTCGAGTTCGAACTCGGCGGTTTCAGCGCCCTTCGCCGCGTTCGTGAGCCAGTGCTCCGAGGAGCGCGCCATCGCCGCGACCGGCTCGCCGTCGGTGGCGAGCACGCGGATATCGCGGTCGGGCTTGGCGACGAACTCCTGGATGTAGAACACCTTGTGCTCGTAGTGCCCGAGCGTGGCCTTGTGCTCCAGGATGGCCTCGGCGGCCGAGCGCGAGTCGATCTTCGCCATCAGGCGCCCCCACGAGCCCACGACGGGCTTGAGGACGCAGGGGTAGCCGAACTCCTCGATGGCTTCGAGGGCCGCGTCCGTGGTGAACGCGACCTTCGTCTCGGGCGTGGGGATGCCCGCGCTGGCCAGCGCGAGGCTGTTCTGGGCCTTGTCGGCGCAGATTTCTGCGGTCTTCGCCGAGTTCACGACCGGGATGCCGTAGGCCTCGCAGAACTTCGTGATGTAGAGGCTGCGCGAGG
The DNA here is from genome assembly GCF_051801355.1 of Haloarchaeobius ordinarius. GTDB lineage: Archaea > Halobacteriota > Halobacteria > Halobacteriales > Natrialbaceae > Haloarchaeobius. Next base: position 1,045,403 of record NZ_CP196560.1, read on the forward strand.
TCGCCACACAGCGGTCGAGCACCACGTCCAGGCCCTCAAAGATGGCTGGCGGTTCGGTGAGGCCGAACTGCTGGGTCCGGACGTCGATCTTGACGACCTCGTGGCCACGCTCGCGCAGTTCCGAGAGGAGCAGCTTCTCGTCCCTGCGAATCCGGGAGTAGAGCAGTCCGACCTTCATCGGCTTATTCCCCCCAGTCCTCTTCGAGCTCGGGTGCCACGTCGAGTTCGACGGGGTCTGTGGCGAGAACCTCCAGTTCGGCACCGCAGGTCGTACAGTCGAGAATCTCTCCGGCTTCGATGTCGTCGTGCAGGGTCACGTCGGCCCCGCACTCGATGCATTCTGTCATCACCCGTCCATGGGCGATACACTATCTTAAAACTTCCGAACTTACCAATTATTTTGCACGACTTCTGATGGCTCTAATCGGGGAGAAAAGCGCTCTAAACCGGACATCCGAGATGGGGTGTCGGATTTAATTCATTTGTCCCGTCGTGGGACTGGTGGGAGAAGTCGTGGTCGTGGTGGTCGCGCGGTGGCGTGGCTGTACTCCTCAGACATAGTCGTTCACCTCTGCCATCAGGCCGGTGTGGGCGTCGTCGAGGGCCTCCTGTTTCGCCTCGAGTTCGTCGGTGTCCGCGGCGAGGGTCGCCTCGGCCTCCTCGAGTGCGGCTGCCACCGCATCGGGGGCCGGGCCGCCGGCCGAGTCGCGCATCGCCACGCTCTCGGTCGGGTCGAGTGCCGCCTCGACGGCCGATTTGTCGACGTAGCTGTCGAGCGACTCGCCGAGCACGTCCTTGGCCGCGGCGTCGAGCGCCGCGTAGTCCGCGCCGTTCTGGCCGGCCTTCGCGACGAGCTCGTGGGCGGTGCGGAAGGGGATGCCCTCCATCGCGAGCAGGTCGGCGATTCCAGTCGCCGTCGAGAAGTTCGAGCCGGCCGCGTCGGCCAGTTCGTCCTCGTTCCAGGTCGCGGTCGCGATGCCGCCGGCCGCCACACCCACAGCCTGGGTCACGGCGTCGACCGAGTCCCAGACGTGCGGGGTCGCGTTCTGCAGGTCGCGGTTGTACGCACGCGGCAGTCCCTTCAGGGTCGTCAGGATACCCGTGAGCCCACTGTTCGCCTCGCCCGCGACCGAGCGGACGAGTTCGAACGTGTCGGGGTTCTTCTTCTGGGGCATGATGGACGACGTGGACGAATAGTCGTCCGAGAGGTCCAGGTAGCCCTGGTTCGCGAAGATGACCACGTCTTCCGAGAGCCCCGACAGGGTCGTCGCGAGGTTCGCCATCGCCGACGCGACCTCCACGAGGAAGTCACGCGCCGAGGAGGCGTCCATCGAGTTCGTCAGGACGCCGTCGAACCCCAGCAGTTCGGCGGTACGGTCGCGGTCCACGTCGAAGGGTGTGCCGGCGAACGCCGCCGCCCCGAGCGGGTTCTGGTTCACGCGCTCGAAGGCGTCGAACAGGCGGGCCGCGTCACGTGAAAGGGCCTGCTCGTACGAGAGCAGGTAGTGCCCGACCGTCGTCGGCTGTGCGTGTTGCAGGTGCGTGAACCCGGGCATCACGGTGTCGGCGTGTGCCTCGGCACTCTCGACGAGCACGGCGCGCAGGTCACACACCGCCTCGATGGCCGCCAGCACGTCCTCGCGGAGGCGCAGGCGGATGCAGGTCGCGACCTCGTCGTTGCGCGAGCGGGCGGTGTGCATCTTGCCGCCCTCGGGGCCGACCTGCTCGATGACCGCGCTCTCGATGGCCTCGTGGACGTCCTCGCCGTCGGGGAGCGCCGCGTGCCCCTCGACCTCGACGACGTTCAGCGCCTGCAGGATGGTGCCTGCCGTCTCGTCGTCGACGATACCCTGCTCGGCCAGCATGACCACGTGGGCGCGGTCGACGGCCACGTCGGCCGCGAAGATGCGTTCGTCGTCCTCGAGCGAGGAGAGAAAACTGCGGGCAGGGCCGCCGCTGAAGCGGTCACCGCGGACAGCCGTCCCCTCGTCGCTCTCGAAATCCGTCATCTGTCTCAGTCGTCTGCCGGGAGTTCGACGTCGGGCTCTGCCTGCTTCGCCACGGAGTTGGCGAGGCGCGACTGGAAGCCGTGGTACTTCGCCACGCCCGTCGCGTCCTCCTGTTCGATGCCGTCGACCGTCTCGGTGTTGAACGAGGCCGCGGACTCGGAGTACACCGCGAAGTCGGATTCACGCGAGACGACACGGACCATCCCGCCCTGGAGCTTCACGGTCACGCTCCCGGTGACTTTGGTCTGGCTCTGGTCGATGTACGCGTTCAGCGACTGCATCAGGGGCGCGTCGACGAGGCCCTCGTAGGCCTTCTGGGCCCACTGCTGTTCGACCTGGGGCTTGAAGTCGCGTTCTTCTTTCGTGAACACGAGCTGTTCGAGGCCCTCGTGGGCGGTGAGGAGGACCGTCGCGGCCGGGTGCTCGTAGTTCTCGCGCACCTTCAGGCCGAGCATGCGGTCTTCCATCATGTCCGTACGGCCGACGCCGTACGCGCCCGCGAACTCGTTGAGGTACTCGATGAGTTCGACCGGTTCGTAGGATTCGCCGTCCACCGCCACGGGGTAGCCGTTCTCGAACGTGATGTCGATGGTGGTCGTCTCGCCCGTCGGGGCGTCGGTCCACTCGTAGATGTCCTCCGGCGGGATGTAGCTCGGGTCTTCGAGGTTCTTGCCCTCGACCGAACGGCTCCAGAGGTTCGTGTCGATGGACCAGTCGCCCTCGTTGCCGCCCTCGACGGGCAGGCCCTTCTCGTCGGCGTACTCCTTCTCCCACTTGCGGGTCAGCCCGAGTTCACGGACCGGCGCGATGACCTCCAGTGCGGAGTCACGCCAGACCGCCTCGAAACGCAGCTGGTCGTTGCCCTTGCCCGTGCAACCGTGGGCGATGCCGGTACAGCCCTGCTCTTCTGCGACGTCGAGAATCGCCTTCGCGATGACCGGACGGGCCATCGCCGTCCCCAGGGGGTAGCCCTGGTAGGTCGCGTTCGCCTTCACCGAGTCGAGGCAGAGTTCCGCGAACTCCGCTTTGGCGTCGACGACGTAGTGTTCGAGGCCGAGCGCCTCGGCGGTCTCCTCCGCCTCGGCGAACTCGGCGACTGGCTGGCCGACGTCGACCGTGACGCCGATGACCTCGTCGTACCCGTACTCCTCTTTGAGGAGCGGGACGCAGACTGTGGTGTCGAGACCGCCGGAGAACGCGAGTGCTACTTTCTGGTTCGATGCTGTCGTGGAGTCCGATGTGTGCTGTGTCATTCCGTGTCCGTTGAACTGGCGGACTGGCGTCCGCCGACCGAGTGTAGTTTGAAACTGTGCGCCGCGATGGTGAGAATGTAGTAGGCCCTAACGGGCCGGTCGTCGTCGCGGTCGTCGGACAGCAACACCGCTCGCGGACAAGGAAGGCGCGAGGTGACTGCGGTGTTGCTTCATCGTACTCAATGGTAGATTCACCTTGGTATTAAAACCTTGTGGGACAGCAAATGTTACACGTGTGTGAGTCTCACGCACGTTCTGGCTTTGGAACTGGTTTTATGTCCACCCCATCCCCACAATTTCGTATGTTCGACAACCGTGCCGACCTCGACGTGGAGTCACTGCTCGGTATCGTCCTCGTGGTCGTCTGGATCGCGCTGGAGATCGTCGGTGAACTCCTCGGTCTCTTCGGCTGGCTGCTCGGGCCGTTCAAACCGCTGCTCGGGCTGGCCATCATCGCCCTCATCGTGCTGTGGCTGACCGACCGGCTCTGAGCCGGACCGTCACGCTCTTTTCGCTCGCTGGCAGAATACGAGCGTGTACAGCGTCAACGTCCCGGTTCCAGGCACGGTCGCCCGCCTCGCAAGCGACCTCCATCCCTTCCTGCTGGAGTTCGAGCGCGTGCGCGAGGACTACACGCTCCTCGCCAAGCGCATCGGCGACCCCGAACACTTCTCCGTGCGCGAGCACGAGGTCCGACGGGCCCTGCGCGGCCAGCCGGCTTTCGAGGTGCAGGTGACGGGACTGGGCTGTTTCGAGCAGCCCACGAAAGGGACTGCCCCGGTCGTCTACTTCGAAGTCGAGAGTCCCGGCCTGCTGGACCTCCACGAGCGCCTCGTCGACGAGTTCGGGGCCATCGGCGGGCTGGAGGGCGAGGACTACGTCCCGCACGTCACCATCGCCCGGGACGCGCCGCAGTCGGCCGCAGACCGGTTGCTGGAGCAGGACATCGAGCCGGTGACGTGGACCGTGAACCAGCTGGAGATATTCGACTCGCGGTACCGGGAAGTGGCGGCGAGAATCAGTCTGCCTGCCTGACTCACGGGTTTTGATGGACCGGGTGGCGCGCGCTGACGAGCGTGCCGAATAGCGCGGTTCGAAGCGAAGCGAGAACCGCGATAGCGAACGGGGAGGAACGACCCGTGAGCCAGTGAGGCCGCGAGTCGAGGGCGTGCGAGGGACGACCGGAATGGAGCAAAGCGGAATGGAGGGAGTCGGCTGGAGAGGGTGTGGTCGGTGCTGTGCGGTCATAGACGCTAACGCGAGTGGTCTACTCGTCGCCACAAACACTGGTCGCCACAGACAACGTCAGTACCGTCTATCGATTCTCACGGCTGTGGCGGCGGCCCGTCGTACGCCTCCATATCCTGGTAGAAGTTCATCATCGCGAACTTCAGCTTCGCCGGTTTGATGTCGAGCATCTCGTCGCGCTCCTCGGCCGGGAAGGTGTCCCGGACACTGTACTTGCCCATCTCGCCCTTGCTCTTGGCAGTGTATCGCTCGTCCAGCAGTACCCGGACACCGAAGTCCTCCGGCGAGCGAATCACCCGCCCGAGCGCCTGCCGGGTCTTTCTGACCGTGGGTATCTCGACGGCGTACTTCCAGCCGGGGTCGGAGTCGGTGGGGCGACCGAACGCCTTTCCGTAGGCTTGCTGGACCGCCTCCGCCCGGTCGTCCAGATGCGGATAGGGAACCCCGAGGACGGCCACGGTCCGGGCGTCGTCGCCGTCGAAACTCACGCCCTCCGCGAGGGTGCCCCACAGCGAGGTGAGCAAGACGGCGTCCTCGTCGTTCGTGAAGTCCTGCCTGAGCTCTTCGGCGCTGACACCGGCCTTGTCCAGGTACACCGTCGAATCACCGTGTTTGCGCAGGTGAGCGGCGTAGCGCGCCGCCTCGGAGTAGTTCGGCGTGAACACCAGCGTGTTGCCGGGGGTGAACCGGACCACGTCGTGCAGGGTGTCGCCGACCTCCTGCTGGACCGCAGGGTCGTCCCGCGAACTGGCGAACAGGGCTGGCGTCGACACCGCGTAGGTCCGGCGTTTCTCCGGCGGGAACTGCAGGCCGTACGCCATGTTCACCGGGTTCGTCAGGCCGAGCACGTCCTCGGTGACGTGGAATGGGCGCAACGTCGCACTCATCAGTACCGTGGCGTGGACCTCCTCGAACAGTTCCTTCGTGACCTCCTGCGGGATGCAGGTGTACAGTTCCGCTCTTCCATAGACCTCGTCGGTCCCCTGGTCCCGGCGGACCGAGACCACCGGGTGCAGGCCCTCGTCGGTGCCCTCGCGCATCCACGCGCCGACGAAGGCAGCCGCTTGCAGGGTCTGGCACTCCTGGCGGGTGGTCGCCTCGCCGTTCTTGTACGCCTCCTCGTACTGGTCGTCGAGTTCCTTGCCGAGCATCACCGCGGCCTCCAGGTCGGCCTTGTAGTCCAGCCCATCGTACTGCTGCTGGAGGAACTCCATCGTCAGATCGTCTCTTCCCGATTCGTTCGCGACCGCCACGTCCTCCCAGTCGTCGCCGACCTGCTCGCGCTCGCCGAAGGAGAACGACTCCTCGTACACCTCGACCAGGGCGTCGCGGTATGCTCTGAGGACGGTCTCCGCCCGCTCCGAGCGCGCGTCCTCGCTGTCGTCGAGTTCCTCTAATGCCTGGTCCAGCGTCTGTTCGGTGAGGGTGCGGGTCGCGTGGTCCCGCGCCGCCCCCTCGACGTTGTGCGCCTCGTCGAACACCGTGATGACGTCCTCGGGGTCGCGCCCCAGCCACCGGAAGAACTGCTCGCGAATCATCGGGTCGAGGAGGTGGTGGTAGTTCGCCACCACGAGGTCGACGCCCTCCATGCTCTCTTTGAGCAACTCGTACCCGCACATCGTGCGCTGGTGGGCGTACTCGTACACGTCGTCAGGCGTGCGCACGTCGTCGAACAGCCACTGGAAGAACTCGTCGGTGTTCCCGGTCAGGTTGTTCCGGTAGTGGTCACAGATGTTCTTCTCCTCGCTGATGGATTCGGCGCGCTGGCTCACCGCGTCGAGCTCGTCCACGACGGCCTCGCGGGCCTCGACTGCTTTCTCCTCGCCCTCCTGGGCCGCCGAGAGGAGTTCGCGCTCGCGGTCGCGCAACTGGGCTGCCTCCATGCGCGCGTCGACCAGTTCGCGGGTGTTGTCCCGTAGCACCTGGCACTCCTCGTAGCCCACGTCGATGTGGCACATCGAGGCCTTGCCCTTGAACACGACCGCCCGGATGGGCTCGTGTCTGGTGATGGCCCGCGCTTCCTGGACGAACTGGCGCATCTGCTGGTGGACGTCGGTCGTGATGACGACCGTCTTCCCCGTCTCGCGTGCGTACTCCAGCGCCGGGACGAGCGCCGACAGCGTCTTGCCCGTCCCGCAGGCCCCCTCGAACAGCACGTCTTGCCCCCGTTCGAGCGAGGTGTGGATGCGGTCCATCGCCTCGCCCTGGTTGTCGTAGGGCTCGTCGTAGGGGAAAAAGCGCAGGTACGCGTTGACCTCGGACACACCGTGTGTTTGCCCGTTCTGGGTCAAAAGGGTTCGGCTGCCGCCGGTGACGACCCTGACCTTGATAGACTCGGGTGTAGCCATAAGGTAGCAAATGACATAGTTGTCCGTGTCATGCCGATTCCGGGATACGACCTCGACGACCTCGACGACGACCTGCGCGAGCGCATCGAGGAGAAACAGCTAGAGGAGATACTCAGCGAGGAGGACCGAAAGCGACTGGAAGACGGCGAGAGTCTGCTCGATATCCTCTCCGAGGAGGAGATAGAACGACTGCTGGCCGACGACGACTGACCCGGTCCCCGATTTTCGCCGCCGCTACACCAGTTCGAGCGCACCCTTCGGGTTCAGGAAGCCGGACCCGTAGTACGCCTTGTCGTACCCGTCGGGGACCGACGCCGACCGCTTCAGGATACTTTCGACCTGGTTCGCGTCGAGCGACGGGTCCTTGCTCTTCAGCAGGGCGACCGCGCCCGCGACCTGCGGGGCGGCCATGGAGGTGCCAGCGGCCCAGCCCCAGCTCTTGCTACTCCCGAGGTAGGTCCCGTCGTCGTCGAAGATGGGCTCCGAGATGGTGCTCAAGACGAGGTCGAGGTACCAGTTCGGATTGGTCGTCTCCAGGTCGGCGTCACCGCCGGGTGCCGCGAGTGCGACCGCGTTCGTCCCGTAGTTGGTGTAAAAGGCCGGCGAGTACGCGGGTTCCTCCACTCCCGTGTCTCCCCAGCCGAATCCGATTGGCCCGGTCGCCGCCACGGAGAGCGCCTGTGCGCCCTCGTTCGGGAGGCTGATGGCCGAGAAGCACTCGACGGACCCGTCGTCGTTCTCGACGCAGACGCGGCCGTCGTGCTGGAGGTCGGCCGTGTCGTTCCCGGCCGAGATGACGAGGAGCGTGCCCTGGCTGTTCGCCCACGTCATCACCCGGTTGAGTACCTTTCCGTAGAACTGTCCGAGACCCTGCCGGGGGACTGGGTACGCGCCGATGCTGAGGTTCGCCACGTCGCAGTCGATTTCCGCGGCGTAGGTGACGGCGGCGAGGATGTCGGCGAAACTCGCGAGAGAATCCGGCGAGAACACGCGACAGTCCACGAGTTCAGCAGCGGGTGCCATCCCGACGACGCCCTCTTCGTTCGTGTCGTCGGCCGCTGCGATACCTGCGACGTGGGTGCCGTGGTAGCCGCCGTAGGGGCCGCCAGCACCGTACCCGTCGCCGGTGAAGTCCTTCGAGAGGTCGGTGTTCACGTTGGCAGCGAGGTCGGGATGGCCCGCATCGACCCCGGAGTCGATGATGGCGATGCGTGCGCCCTCGCCCCGGCAGGACTCGTGAACCTCGGGGATATCCATCGCCTGCTTGTCCCACTGGAGGGGGTAGAACGGTTCGTCGGTGCTGCTCTCGTCCGACGTATCCAGATGGGACTGCACTGGCTCACTCAGCCGAAGCTCGATGTCGGGCGCGTACGTCCCGAGCTTCCTTACGTCACGCTCGCTCCCTTCGACGACCGCGAGGCCGACCGTGGAGAGGTCGTGGACGACGTTTACGCCGTCGAGTCCGGCGTTCGGTTTCAGGTCGACGACGTACCGCGACGCCGATTCGCGTGCTGTGACCGTGCCGCCCGCGGCGATGCCGCCGAGTACTGTGCCACTGACCGTCAGAAATTCCCGCCGATTGAAACGAGTCATCGACTCCGACCGAAGGATGGACACCACTAAGCTAATTGCCCGTTCAACGGTGATAACCGTTCGCTATAGTTCTGGTAGGTGGAGGATACCGATGGTGATAGCGATGCCTGTCTCCTGGCCTGCTACACCGCCGCGGTGTCTTTCAGTTCCGGTTCGATGTAGACCTTCTTGATCTGGGCGTCGTGGTCCTGTAACTCCCGTTCGATTGCGGTGATGGTGTCGTCGATCTCCTCGGTGTCCATGTCGGCGTCGAACGCCACGTCGGCGGTGACGACGGCGCGGCCGGGACCGAAGTAGACCGTCCGGAAGTCCTCGACCTTCGTGACGCCGTCGTAGCCGGCCACTATCTTGCGAAGCGGGCTCTCGGCGTCCTCGGGGAGGGACTCACCGAGCAGCAGGCGCTTGTTCTCCCACGCGAGTGCGATGGCGAAGCCCATCAGCATGATGCCGATGAGGAACGCCGAGATGGCGTCGTAGATGCCGTTCTCGGTGATACGCGAGAGGTAGATACCGAAGAGGGCGATGCCGGCCCCACCCAGGGCGATGGCGTCCTCGGTCAGGGCCGTCAGGGTGGTCACGTCGCTGGTCTTGCGGAACGCCTCGCGGAAGCCCGACCAGTTGTGGCGGTCGATCTGGAGCTGCATCGCCTGGTACGCCTTGATGAAGGCGTAGGACTCGAACAGGATGGCACCGATGAGGACCGCGTAGTTCACCCAGATGCCGGGGAAGGTGAACCCGAGCAGGGTCTCCGGTCCGAGTTCGGGCGGGTGCGGGTGCATGATGGCGTCGAACCCGTGTTTCGCGGACTCCCAGCCCGCGATGCCGAACAGGAGGACGCTGACGAGGAACGAGTAGAAGAACTGCGCCTTCCCGTAGCCGAAGGGGTGACTCCGGGTCGCTTCCTTGCCGGAGTACCGGATGCCGACCAGGAGGAATATCTGGTTGCCGGTGTCGGAGATGGAGTGATACGTCTCGGACAGCATCGCCGGACTCCCGGTGATGGTGAACCCGATGAACTTCAGAATCGCGATCGCGCCGTTCGCGAAGAGCGCCGCGATGACGACGGACTTGCTTGAGGCCATCAGATAAGCGCGCGAGGGCCAGTAAAAAAGCGTTTCCGTTCTCCTACGCTGACACGTACTCCCAGGTACTCCCGTCTTCACCGGGGCCGGTCACACCTGGAAGTCGGGGGAGTCGCGGGCGCAGGAACGACCACCACGCCTCTGCGTCGTCGTAGCCCGCCTGATACTTGGGGTACACTTCGGTCTTGAACTCCCGGTCGGTGACGGTACCCTCGTCGGCGAGGTGGTCCCACGCCGCCCGGACTGCGTCGCGCCGCCAGTCGAGCATCATCTCGCTCACGCCGGGGACGTCCATCTCGGCGACTACCTCGGCGACTTCCTCCTCCCGGGCCGCCTCGGGGTCGAGACTCGTCGGTGTCCCGTGCAGGGACGCAGGGGCGAAGTAGGCCGTCAGCGTCGCGTCCCCGTCGGTCAGTTCCTTCGCGTGGAGGTCACCATCGTCGACCAGTCCGTCCAGGATATCCGCCGCGACCTCGAACGAGACGTCCGTCTCGGCTGCGACCTCCGTCGCGGTCCGTGGCGCAGCGTCGTCGAACGTCGCGAGGACGACCGCGGCTGCGACGGCCCGGTGGTTCTCTTGGCGCTCGCGCTCTTTCGACATGTGTGCACATACTGGGGGCGTGACCAAATCCGTTTTTGTCCGACGAAAATCACGTCACCCCTCGCGTCGTACCCGCTGGTATGCTCGTCATCTGCTCGGATACGCACGCCCGCACCGGCCACGCCCTGTCTGGACGGACTCTCGAGGCGGTGCGTGAGGCCGACCTGGTGGTCCACGCCGGAGATTTCACTACACCAACAGCTCTGGACGCTTTCGGCGAGGAGGCCGACCGGTTGCTCGCGGTCCACGGCAACGCCGACGTCCCGGCGGTCAAAGAGCGACTCCCGACCGTGCGGACCTTCGAGCACGAGGGCGTCAGAATCGCGCTCACCCATCGCCGTGACGGCGGTGACCTGGGCTTACGGATGTTCGGCCGGGAGCGGGGTGCAGACATCGTCGTCTCCGGACACACGCATCGCCCGCGGTTCGTGGAGACACCGGACGTCTGTCTGTTGAATCCAGGCAGTCACGCCCAGCCGCGCGGGAACCGCCCGGCTCACGCCGAACTCGACGTGACGGCCGACGGACTCTCGGGAGAACTGGTTCAGCCCGACGGGACCATCTTCGAACGGTTCTCGGTCCCGTCGATTGGCGCGCGTGAGTGAGACGGCAGAAAGCGGGGACAGGGCAGCACGGTGTCTCGGGCCGGACTCCCCAACCCCGGGCGAGTGTGTCATGACGGTGGAGGGCCGAAGACCCGGGGTGCACCCGTACCTACAGGGGACGTTTCAAAGTAGATACCGTAAGCTCAAACGTGTATTTTACATACGAGACGGGCTCGAACGGTGATTTTCGCCCGATTATGCGTTCTCGGTGTACCAGTACGCGAAGCCAGCGACGAGGACGATGGCACCGCCGAGGAAGAACGCCAGTCCGGGTGAGACGGCCGCCGCCGCGGTGTCCGCAGCGGTGCCGGCGGCCTGTGCGGTCGTCTCGACGGCGGTCGTCGTCGCCTCGGTCGTATTGTTCGCGTTTCCTGCGACGGGTTGCGTACTCGGCCCCGGGGCCGGTGAGCCAGTCGGCCCGCGCGTTCCCCCTCCGAAGAACTGGGCGAGTCCGTCGCCGAGGAACTCCTGGACGGCGACGGCCCCCAGGGCGAGGAGGCCGAACGCGCCGAGCAGTCTGGAGAGGGCGGCTTTCAGCCCAGTGGATTCGTCCGAGCCGCCGGCGAACACCACGAGTGGCTGGTTCGACGGGGCGTACACCTTCATCTCGCGTCCCTTCGCCGAGTACGCCGTGTCGACGACTTCGATTATGTCTGCGTCTTCGAGTTTCTCCAGATGGTACTGTGTGTTCTGGAGCGACGTGTCGACGGTGTCGGCGAGCTGTGAAGGGGTCGCGGGCTCGTCGTGCAGTGCCGTCAGGAGTTGGCGAGCGGTCGACGACGATAACGCCCCGATGAGGTCGTCGGCGTCGTCACTGTCGAGGCCGATGACACGTGGTTCTGCGTCGTCAGCCGCCGACGTGTCCGGAGTGGAGGGCAACAGGTCGGCCATACAGTACGCCTAGTCATCGTTTGGCATGAAGGTTTGTATCTTTTCCGACGGTCCCACCCGGCGAAACGCATAAACGGCGGGGTAGAGAACTGTCGCGTATGCAGACACCGCTTCCAGCCCAGCTCGGTGGGCTCCTCGAGGACCCGTTCACCCTGCTAGTCGTCGGGTTCCTGCTCGCACTCATCTTCTTTTTCTACCTGATGTTCCGTCGGACCATGCTCAGCTTCCGCGAAGGGATGGACAAGGGTTCCGGGAAGAAGCGCTGAGTCGTCGTCTCCCGGCCGAGTTGCCGGACAGTCGTCAGTCGGACAGTAGCGACTACTCGACGCGAACCCGGACCGCGATGCCGTCGGGGTCGGCGACGTGGAAGCCCCCGTCGGCCGCCTCGACCGAATAGCCACGGCCCGTGAGTCGGTCCCGCAGTGCCGCCAGTGACGACTCGTCTGGCAGGACCAGTTCGTACCAGGCCAGTCCGCAGTGGTCGCCGCTGGGGGCCGTGCGGCGGTTCCAGGTGTTCAGGCCCAGGTGGTGGTGGTAGCCACCGGCGGCGACGAAGGCCGCGCCGTCGTACTCGTCGTTCTGGAGCGCGAACCCCACGTCGTCGACGTAGAACCGGATGGCGCGGTCGAGGTCTCCGACTTCGAGGTGGACGTGCCCGACGTCGGTTCCGGTGGGGACGCGGTCGGCGTCTCGTCCGTCGGCCGCGGCTCCCGACCGCGCCGCCGCCAGGTCGTCCAGGTCCAGCGGCAGGGTCTGTATCACCAGCGTCCCGGTGGCCGTCTTCTGCCACTCCTCACGGGGTCTGTCGCGGTATATCTCGACCCCGTTTCCCTCCGGGTCGCGGAGATACAGCGCCTCGCTGACGGCGTGGTCGGAGGCCCCAGCCAGTGACCCGTGTGCCCGGACACGGGCCAGTGCAGCCGCGAGCGCTGGCCTGTCTGGCACCCGGACCGCGAGGTGGAACAGTCCGGCGGCCTCGTGCGGGCGCTCGGGCGCGCCCGCGTCTTCCTCTAGCACGACCAGCTCCTCGCCGCCGGCGGATAGCCGCGCCTCACCCGCCTCGTCGTCCCGCTCTCCGTCGAGGCCGACCACGTCGCGGTAGAACGGGACGGTCGCGTCGAGCGAGTTGACACGCAGGGCGACCCGGCCGACGTGGGTGGAATCGGGAAGTGTGGCGGCGGTCGAATCCGTAGCGTTGCCTGTCACGGGCACAGAGAGGCGCGCAAGAGAAAAACAGGTTTGGGGCGATGGTCGTGTCGGTGCACAGCCCCGGTCGGGCTCGAAACGCGGCGACTACAGCACGTCCGCGACGCGGTCGACGGTCGTCTCCACGTCCGCGGCCTCGACGTTCCAGTGCGTGCAGAACCGGACCGTGGTCGGCCCGAACTTCGAGCCGAGTACGTCGACGGCCTCACAGGCAGCGAGGAACTCGTCGGCCGTCAGGTCGGCCCCGCTCGTGTCGACGAGCACGATGTTCGTCTCCGGTTCGGGGACCGACAGCCCCGGCAGGTCGTCCAGTCCCGCCGCCAGCGTCTTCGCGTTCGCGTGGTCGTCGGCGAGACGTTCGACGTTCCCGAGGGCTTCCAGACCGGGACCGGCGATAATACCAGCCTGGCGCATGCCGCCGCCGAACAGCTTGCGGTTCCGGCGTGCCTTCGCGATGAACGCCTCGGGGCCGGCTAGCATCGAGCCGACCGGCGCGCCCAGCCCCTTCGACAGGCAGAACATCACGGTGTCGACCGACTCGGTGACCTCGTGAACAGGGACATCGAGCGCCACCGCGGCGTTGCACACTCGCGCCCCGTCGAGGTGGACCGGCAGGCCGAGGTCGTGGGCCGCCTCCGCCGCGGCTGCCAGTTTCTCGGGCTCGATGGCGACCCCGCCCTTCGAGTTGTGCGTGTTCTCCAGGCTCAGCAGCCCCGTCCCGGGCCGGTGGGCGTCCTCCTCGACGTAGCCGTCGCGGACCTGTTCCGGCGTCGGAATCCCGCGCGGGCCACCGTCGAGCGTGCGGACCTGCAGCTGGGAGAGCTGTGCCAGCCCGCCGAGTTCCCACTTGTAGATGTGGCTCTCGCGTTCGACCAGTATCTCCTGGCCGCGGTCGGTGTGAGTGCGCGCCGCGAGCTGGTTGCCCATCGTCCCGGTCGGGACGTAGAGGGCGGCTTCCTTGCCCACGAGGTCGGCAGCTCTCGACTCGAGTTCGTTCACGGTCGGGTCCTCGCCGTACACGTCGTCGCCGACGTCGGCTGTCATGGCGGCCTCGCGCATGGCCTCGTCGGGCTTGGTGACTGTATCGCTTCGAAGGTCTATCATGTGTCGCGGGTTCGATTCCGGGGGAGAAATAGGCGGTGGTCCCCGCGCGAACGTATCGGCTCAGAGCGTCTTCTCGATGACGTAGCCCCACCGCTCGTAGTCCAGACCCTCGTAGTACTCGTGGACGCCCTCTTTGGCGAGCGGAGAGGCCAGCGCGATGTGTTCGCAGCCCTGCTCGCGCGCCCAGTCCTCGACGTGCTGGACGAGAGCGGTGCCGTGCCCCTCGCCCCGGTGGGCATCGTCCACGACGAGGTCGTACAGCCAGGCGTGGCGGTCGTGGTGGAGGACCTGCCGGACGAGCACACCGGCGACCCCGACGAGTTCGTCGTCGACGAACCCGCCGAACAGGTGGTAGTCGTCCTCGCCCGTCCAGTCGAGTATCTCGGCTCGGGTGGCGTCGTCCCACAGTTGCTGGAGGATGGGCACCGCCTCACGTCGGTCGGCGTCGGCGGTCAGTTCGCGGATGTCCATGGGTTGGCTTGCCGGGGCGGGCTACTGAAGGCTGGTGGTGGTGTGGGAGTGTATCTGGCGTCGGTTTCGGCTCCCGTAACCGGGCGGCCGTTCGAGCTGGCGGCTTCGAGTGTGGTTCGACCCCGGACAGCCGACGCTCCACTTAGATACGTTCCGTTCCGGCTGCTCTGTTGAAATCCTCCGCTGCCGATATCCCGTCGAGGACGTGCTGAAGAGACCGAAGCGAGGCCGTCCGAACGCTTATTTGCAGTCCCCGGCTCGTTTCTACTAGAGATGGCCAGCACGACTCGTGACAACCGTAACGGTGGCGTCGAGTTCATCTACGAGGATGATGGACGCGTCACCGCGAAGGACATCGAGACGGGTGTCGCTTCCTTCGGCGACGACCGTGCGGAGGCTCTACGAATGCTCGCCGACGCACTCGATGCCTATCACGGGAAGGGCGAGCCAGTTGACGAGAGCGACCTGGCAGCAGAACTCGGTCTCGACGAGGACGAAATCGGGAGCGAAGGCCGCCCACCGTGGGACGAGTAACGTGGGGCGGACGACGTTCACAGGCCGGGAAGTCGCCGCAGTGTGGTGCAGACGATTTCCACTCGTTTTGTGAGTGGATCGATGACCACTGGTAGCGCGTGAGTCTCGGACTGTGACTGTGCTGATGAAACGATTATCGGCCGGTACATTCGTTCATATTCTGTCCGACGCTGGCTGCCGAACGTAGCGGATACAGTCAGGGACGGCCTCCCGTCTGTTTCGCTTTCGAGTCGGTGAATGCGCCGATAGACCGAGGATGCGAGTGAATCGCCGGCGTTCCTGACACTCTCGTGTGGTCTTCCCAGTACCTTGCTGAATACAGAGCGCGTATGCGGCAAGGGCTCCCCCTTTATATTCATCCGCCGACAGGCGGAGGTATGGCGGATGTGACGCAGAAAGAGCGGTTCTATATTCAAGACAGAACTCCCGATAATCGGTGTGGGGTCACAACGAACTATCCAGAGGACTCTCATGAGTATCCCGGGAACGTCACCTGCTGGCGACAACGTTGGAAGGAGATTGGTAGCGATCATTGTCGTTGGCACACGAACGTCCGTAGTAAAGACAGTGAAGAGTTGACTGTCGCTCGAACCAACGAGGCCGAACGTCTTGATGGAGCGATGCTAAGAGGGACAATCCTCGCGGATTCGGTTTCCTTTGCAGGTTGTTCGTTATTCGCTGCTGACTTGACGGAAGCTATTCTTCAGGGGGCTGACCTATCTGGTGTTGACCTCCGGGATGCCGACCTCACCGAGACAAAACTAACCGGGACCGATCTCACAGAGGCCGATGCCCGTGGGGCCACTTTAGTCGGTACCAACTTTGTTTGGGCTAAACTCACCGATGCCAACTTCAATGAGGTTACATTCAAGAACGTCGACTGTTTTGATGCTGACCTGACCAGGGCAAATTTCGAAGGTGCTGACCTCACTTCCACCAAGTTGTATGAGGCTATACTTATCGACGCTAATCTTCGTGGAGCGAACCTCACCAATGCCAATCTTGAGATGTCGAATCTGACTGAAGCCAATGTGAGTATGGCCGATTTCAACGGTGCTGATCTCAGAAGCGCGAGTTTCGAGAATACACAATTATTTTCGACCGAGTTCACAAATGCTGACCTTCATGGGGCAAGCTTCACTGGCGCCTACGCTCATAGCGCAAACTTCACCGAAGCCCGTTTAATCAAGGCTGAATTCACTGATGCTGATCTTACCAGTGCCGAGTTCAAAGCCGCCATGACAGGTGAGTGTGACTTCACAGACACCGATCTTTCTCATGCAAATTTCACGGATGCTGTTCTCATTGACAGTATTTTGAAAGATGCCAAGGCCAGAAATGCCACCTTCACTAATGCAATATTGGAGAATGCGATCCTAACTCGTGCCGATCTCCGTGAGGCATCCCTCGAAAACACCTCTCTTTACGATATTCAGTTCTCTGACACCCGAATCAATAACCAGACATCCTTCGGGTTGGTTTGCAACTACGAAGAGACTCGCGAAGGGCCTTATTTAAACGGTAGTGATACAATCCAACCGATGGAGGCAGCGACATGGGTGTACCGGCGGCTAGAATCGCTCCACGAAGGGAACGCGATGGCCGACTTAACACGTCATTATCATATCCGTAAGGAGGAGGCCCAGCGACTTCTTGACCGTAGGCAGGGTAACTACGGTCGATGGACTGTCGCGACGCTTAACCGGTATCTTTCCCTACACGGTGAAAGCATACAACACCTCCTGAGGGCCTGGGTGGTCACTATCCTCGGGTTTGCAGTACTCTATCCGTTCGGCGGCGGCTTCAACGACAACGGTGAGGTCTACCAGATTCGGCTTGCCGCCGAATTGCCGACGGCAAATGGTGTCATCGCTGCGCTGGAGGCAGTCGTCCGGGGCGTCTACTTCAGCACAATCACGTTTACAACCATCGGCTACGCCAACGTCTCACCCCATGGATTCGGCTCGCGGATACTGGTGGGCTTGGAGTCGCTGATTGGGGCTATCCTCATCGCACTATTCGTGTACGTCCTCGGGCGACGTGTCGCGAGGTGACACTTTGGCCGTGCTGAACTCATCCCCTGTATTCAGCACGCCACTCCTGATAAGGTTGATTCAGAACACTGGGCGAAGCGACAGACCGAGAACTCTTTGTCAGTCACCACTCCTGGCATTCCCTTTGGTTCAACAGGGGCGTTCAGGTCGTCCCTCGGGAGCCCCCATTTGCTGACGCGGCACTGCGTGCCGCGCTCTGCTCGAACCGACGACAGCGCGAGCCAGCCGGCTGGTGGACGCGTGGTCCCTTCGACCAGCCGTGTTTCGCATCGAAAACCGTTTACAACCACTCGGTCGAATACTGGACCATGGACCCACGAGTTCGTGAACACGCCCAGATCGTCGCCAGTCACTCCGCCGACCTCCAGGAGGGTGACAACGTCGTCATCGACGCCCACCCGGTCGCCGAAGACCTCGTCACGGCCCTGTTCGAGGAGTGCGCCGACGTCGGCGCGAATCCGCTGGCCATCAGCCAGCGCACAGGCACGCGGTTCCGACGCGCGTACCTGCGAAACAGCGACGACACCGAGTTCGACCTGCCGAGCCACGAGATGGCCCTGTTCGAGGAGATGGACGTCTACATCGCCATCCGGGCGGGCGCGAACATGACCGAGACGTCGGACGTCGCACCCGAGGTCACCGCCGAGTACGAGAAGGCGCGCCGTCCCCTGCTCGACGAGCGCCTCTCGAAGCGCTGGGTGCTCACGCAGTACCCGGCCGACGCGAACGCCCAGCTCGCCGAGATGAGCACCGAGGGCTACGAGAACTTCGTCTGGGACGCCGTCAACAAGGACTGGGACGAGCAGGGCGAGTTCCAGCAGCAGATGGTCGAGATTCTCGACCCCGCCGACGAGGTCCGCATCGTCTCCGGTGAGACGACCGACGTGACCATGTCCGTGAAGGGTAACACCACGCTGAACGACACGGGCAAGCGCAACCTCCCCGGCGGCGAGGTGTTCACCGCGCCGGTCCCCGACAGTGTCGAGGGGGAGGTGCTGTTCGACAAGCCGCTGTACCACCAGGGCCGCGAGGTCACCGGTGTTCGTCTCGTCTTCGAGGGCGGCGAGGTCGTCGAGTACGAGGCAGAGAAGAACGAGGAAGTGCTGGAGAACGTCCTGGAGGCCGACGAGGGCGCAAAGCGCCTCGGCGAGCTCGGTATCGGGATGAACCGGGACATCGACCGGTTCACGTACAACATGCTGTTCGACGAGAAGATGGGCGACACCGTCCACATGGCGGTCGGCCGCGCCTACGAGGACACCGTCGGCGAGGGCAACGAGCAGAACGAGTCGTCCGTCCACGTGGACATGATCGTCGACATGAGCGAGGACTCGTACATCGAGGTCGACGGCGAGGTCGTCCAGCGCAACGGGACCTTCAGATTCGAAGACGGTTTCGAAGCATAACTGGACCGGTAGCGGCCAGCTGTTCCTGTCTCTGTTCAGGTCCGCTCCTGGTCGGGACGTTCCTGGTCGGGACGTTCCTGGTCGGGAGTCTCCCGGTACCGCTCGAACACCTCACCGTGCGTAAGGGCACCGACGCTCGCGACCGCGACGACGGCGTGCATCAGCACCAACAGCACGAGCACGCCGGGCCCGACGCCCTCGGCCAGCGTCGGCGCGACCACGAACACCGGGACGACCGAGAGGATGAGCACGAACGAGGCGATGCCGGTCATGAGCTTGTCCGTCTCGGTGACGAGTCGGTCCAGGATGACGTAGACGACCGTCGCCGCGACGGCGCCGGCGGCCGACGCCGTGACGACAGAGCCGATGCTCAGGGGGTCGAAGCCGACGGGAATATCGACGAACCGCTGCCCGACGACGAGCAACAGGGTGTTGACGATGACGGCGATGCCGGCACCTGTCCCCCCGCGCTCCGCGATGGCGCGAATCGGCTGGACCGACCGCGTCGGCGCGCGAACGGTGGTTGTTCCCATGCCACATTGTACGGTGTCTGGCATGATAACGCTATTCGGTCCTCCAGTCGGCCGAGAACGTCCAGTCGGCTGGAGAACGGAACTGGTCGTTCGGGCTGTCGGGTGACGTGAACGACCGGGGGATTCGCGTGGTTTTTGACCCCCGCTACTCGCGTTGCTCGTACAGCACCCGCCCCACGAACGACTGTTTCACCTCGTCGTCCTGGTTCTTCGTCTCGACGCGGCTCAACACGAGCCCGACGCCCGGTCGGTAATCAGCGTGTTTTTCCAGCACCTCTGTCTCGACGTGGAGTTCGTCGCCGGGGCGGACCGGGTTGGGCCAGCGGAGCTCGTCGACGCCGACGGCTCCGAGCGCGGCCGTCCCGGGGAAGATTCCGTCCACGAGCAGTCGCATCGTCATCGACCCCGTGTGCCAGCCGCTGGCGACCAGGCCACCGAACAGCGACTGCTCGGCCGCTTCGGGGTCGGTGTGGAACGGCTGCGGGTCGTACTGCTGTCCGAAGTCGGTTATCTCCTCCGCGTCGACGACGTAGCTGCCGTGCGCTCGAGTCTCGCCGACGTCGAGGTCCTCGAAGTACTCCATGCGACTGGGTCACTGCGACGCGACAAAAATCTCGGGTGTGTGGACGGGGCGGCTATCGGTTCACCCGGTCGAGACGAGGTAGACCGACACGCCGGCGAGCGCGATACCGGCCAGCTTCCGGGCCGACGCGGGCTCGTCCAGCACGAGGATGCCGATGATCGAACTCGTCACGAGGAACATCGCGAAGATGGGCGAGACGACGCTCACCGGCCCCTGCGAGAGTGCCTTGTAGTACGCCAGGATGCCGATACCAAGACACGCCCCCGCCGCGTAGACGAACCCCGCCTTCGGGTGCGTGAGGTACTGCGTCGGGTTCTCGCCGGTGTAGGTGACTACACCCATCGTGATGGCGACGAGGATGCCGTTCCCGAGCAGGGTCGCCACGTTGCTCGGAATCGAAGCGTCACCGTTCGTCGCGATGCTCATCAGTGGCGCGACCAGCGTGTAGGCGACCAGTGCCAGTACGGCCCAGAGGAGGTAGTTCATTGGCGGTGTTCCGGGGTGAAGGTGGCTAACGGTTTCGAAGTCAGAAGCGTGCGAGAGGGGGTGGCACGATGGAAACGAGAGGCTCTGTTGAAACCCTCATTCACTGATGGGTCGTTGGGGACGTGCTGAATACAGGGCGCATCTGATGAAGGACCGAACACCGATATCGAGACACAACTCAACAGTCGACGAGGAATTGGAGATAGACCTGTCCATCGTCATCAGAGTCGACTTCGATCACGAGGCTTTCATCAGGCCCGTCGCAACCCGGGTAGAAATGATATGGAGCGATTCGCCTCTCTACATCGGAGAGATCTATCTGGACGATGTATGGCTGTCTTTCAGCGACACCGTTTCGCGTTACTTCGGTGGGATCGCCTGAACTTCCTGCTGAAATATTTATCTGTTCGCTGTAGACACGTGCTTCGCCAAACGTGTCAGCGTTTCGTCTCAGAAGCTTGACTCCGACCATGTGTGATGTCTCATCACGATTGAGAACTATCAGGCCGAGATTCTTCTTCTGTGAAAAGAGGGCCGAACACCCGGAGAGCAATGTACCGACCACAGTTCCAGTAACAGCGAGGAACTTTCGCCGATTCATATACTCGTATATCTGAAAGTAGACTAATGTGTCTTGTGTCGCACTGGACAGGTACATTCTCTGTATGTTGAACGAACTTCACGTCCTGTTCTGAGGAGTTCCATAGAGGCAAACGAGCGTGTGGAGCGCAGGGAATCGACCGGTTGGAGAGCACGATGGGAGTCCCGCGAGCGAAGCGAGGGGATTCGTATCCCCTCTCAATCCGCTTGCTGCTGCTCACGAGTTGTTAGCAACAGCAAGCGAGCACGATGGGATTCGAACCACGGCTTGAAGACCTGAAACAAAGTTTCAGGACTTCAGCCTGAATCGCAAACCGCTTCGCGGTTTGCTCACCCACGACCATCGGATGTCCGCTGGCGGTTCCGGAGCAATCGCATGACGAACCCCATCGACCCATCGCAAGCGTTGACCATCTACCTGGAGCACCGAGAACCCGACCTCGCACCAAGCAGCCTCCGCAGCTACGACTACAGACTGCGGCACTTCGTCACTTGGTGCGAAGAACAAGATATCGACACTCTCAACGACGTCAGTCCACGCGACATCCACGAGTACAAACAGTGGCGTCGCACTGACGGTCACCAGGGAGAGGGCGAGATGTCCAGACCCACAGTGAAGAGCAACATGGACTGCCTTCGCGGCTTCCTCCGCTACATGGAGAAATTGGAGTACGCACCAGACGAACTCCACGACGCTGCTGAATCCCCTGAGCTGCGAGACGACGAGAACGTCTCTGACTCAATCGTCCGTCGAGAGAAAGCAGAAGCCATCCTCGCACACCTGGACAAGTTCCGCTACGCAACCCGTGAACACACTCTCTTCACCATCGCATGGAACACAGCCGCACGTACCGGAGCACTCAGAGGACTCGACCTTGAAGATTACAACCCCGATGAGCAGTACCTCGAGTTCCATCACCGCCCCGAGACAGAGACTCCGTTGAAAAACAAAGAGAACGGTGAGCGGCTCGTCGCACTGAGACCAGAAACCTGCGTCGTCCTCGATGACTACATCGCTGAGAACCGTACCGAGAAACAGGATGAATACGGGCGATATCCACTTCTGACCACGAAAGTTAACGGTCGGATGGCTGCCGGAACGATTCGAGGCTGGGTTTACCAAATGACCTGTCCGAGGTTCTATCTCGACGCTTGTCCACACGAAGAGGAGGGGTGTCGCACCCACGAGAACCAGAACTACGTCTATGAATGTCCGGAAAGTACAGCCCCTCATTCAGTTCGCCGTGGTTCAATCACGGCAATGCTTGAAGACGACGTCCCTTACAGAATCGTTTCGGAGCGGGCACAGGTGAGTGAAGCCGTTCTCCGGAAGCACTACGACAAGCAGTCAGAACGATCTAAGATGGAGCAGAGACGCAAGTTTTTCAAGTAACAGTTCGACCACCACGAGCATTGAAGTAGTATTATTTATATTTTCTACTATGACTGATACTGATTTCTCTGTCTATGGAATGAAGCTCCAGCCGGGAGCCGCAGAGGCTGGAACCGACCCGTTCGAGTTCTGCAAACAGGAGGGCGTTGTTGGCGTAGGCTGGGGGCTAGACAGACGACAGTTCGACACTCTCGACGAAGTCATCGAGAACCACCGTGAGATTCGAGAGCGGCGGATTGAGCAGGGAAAAGAGGCTGGTCGCGTGTTGCAGGATGGCCGTTTGAATGCCGCGCTTCGACATGTACTCGAAAACATGGAACCCGGAGACTTTGTCTGGGTGAACGAGAAGAACAAATTCGCGCTCTGTAAGATCGAGAGCGATTGGGCCGTCTCATCCAACCTCTCTGATGAGGAGTTCGAACGTTTCCACAAGCGCGATATACAGAATTTCCGCCACGTTGATTGGGTCGATATCCCCTATTCATTGGTTCCCGGGTATGTCCGTCGGAAATTCTCACGGCCATTTGGCACGCTCAAACGGATGAATACAGGAATTGACGAAGATTCGAAACAGGTCATACTGGCACTCCATTCGCAGGGCGAACTTGCCTCTGACCGCTCTCTCGACCGAGAACAAATCGCGAAAAAGCTGGCGACCCATGAGCCAGAAAGAGTATTCAATATCCTAGGCTCAGATGAAACGGAGGACATCGTCATAAGTTACCTCCAGTCAGAGGGATGGAGAATAATCAAATCCAGCACCAGCAGCTCGCAAGCAGATATAGAATGTGAGATGCGGAAAGAACGGCATGGACAATCAGTGGCGGGCTATCTCCAAGTGAAGACAGGAGATGCGAGCCTCGACCCAGACACTTATGAAAAGTACTCTTCAGACGGAGAAATGATATTCTTCGTACAATCTGGTGTTGATGTAGAAAACCACAACAATATGTCCGCACTCGCTCCAAAAAAGATCTATGACTACATGGTCTCAGACTACAATTATCTCCCTAGTGACTCTCTTTTGAAACTTGACTTTGCGCTAAGCTATTCTGCTTAGTTCAGAAATAGGGATAAACACGAATGATAATAAAGCGAAAAATGCGATAGTAACTGACTGATGTGCATCTGCAACTGGCTTTCTGAAAATTTGGCCACGATTGGGCTAATTTTCGATTTGATAGGAGCAACACTAATGGTCGGGACTAAATTCAATCCTGGGCGTGCTATCGGTTTCTGGTTGTTTCCTAAGCACTCAAAGAGGGCTTCAGGATACCAGACCCTACTGGAGAATGGAGAAATTCTCCCAACGGAAGAAGGCTTTACTGAACTTCGAAACGCACTCTTCCCAACCGGGAAGGAGAGAGTGTTCTCTTCTCAGAGTAAAGTAGATGCAGAGGAACTTTTCTCCGATAAGGACGCAAAACCAGTAAGAATCAAAAAAGAGGACTTCAAAGTAGAACGACTTGACCCGGGATATCCACCAAAACGAGCGGATAGATTAAATAATATAGTGAACTCAAAAGAAATCACAACCATCTCCGAACTTCACTATATTGCGGATAAACGTCCAAATACGCCGAATGTCAATGAGAAACGGAAGCTCACCCGTTCATATGATGACATAGATGATAAGCTTGAAGAAATTTTTGAGGGGGATATGCTCAATTTCGGCCTACAAGTGCTTATTTTCGGATTCCTGTTACAGCTTATAGCTTCACTTGGAGTAATCTAGAGATTCCGGACAATCGAGACTTCGCCGCCGACCTCTTTCTGTAATTAGAAAACCGAAAGAAGAAACTGAGCCACCCCAAGGCCAGCAAGAAGCACAGTCAACCACGTCAGTATCCTTGTCAGGTACTTCACGTCTTCCTGTAGCTGTATATTGGTCTCAGTGGCTCGTGCATTCACAGAATCGTGGATGAATTGCGAAAACCGGTCGAGTTTCTTCCCCACTCGATCCAAGTCACTTTGAACCAATCCGCGTAGATGGTCGATATGATCGACATATTGTTTATACAATGAATGATGTTCCTCTGAATGAGAGGCTGGTGGCGGGATAACAATTTCCTGCTGTGGCGGTATCTCGAGTTCTTCCCCTGTTGGAACGTCCGACTCCAACGTAGCCACCTCATCACTCACCATCGTATAGACGTCCACCCAGTTTCGTCGGAGTTCCTCAATGTCTCTCTCGGCAGATTGGTACGAATCCAAGTCGGACGAATTAGGAGCCAATAGATTCTCCGTGCCGTGCGTTTGCGAGTCGATTTCTCCGATTTGAGTTCTCCTATAATTCAACCAACAATCAGAACGATAGTACCTTTTGAGAGCATCCTCGATACGTCTGAGCCAAATTGGCCCGATTTTGGATTCGTGTTCAAAATCGAACGTCGAACTGGCGTTCAGCATTGTAACCCGACGAATGAAGCCTGCCCCAAATGAATGGGGAGCGAGGACATCCTCTGTTCCGACGATCGAGATGGGCTGTCCGAGTAGTATGTTCATTCGCTGCAAAAAATCCCTGTTCTCCTCCAGCCATTCCACGGTCTGGTCAGTTTCAATCCCTTCGCGACGGAACTCCAGTTCCTCAGTTGGTTCTACATAGAAAACAGTCGGACGCTTTGCTCCCTCTCCTTGCGGAACTGTAGGAACGTCTGAGGTAAACGACTCAACTGATTCAATTGCTCCCGAAATAACCGTCTCAGCCTGCTTGAGGTCTATTTCCTTCAGACGAGCAATCTCGTCTTCCGATAGTCGTCCCACAGTGACTACGTCGTGAACATGGCGGTTGTCTGGCTCTACGTACGTTGTAATCTCACTGAATGGGGACAGTTCCTCGCTTTCTGGGTCATCCTTGGAGTACTCAGTCCGACCCCACGACCCACCAGTCCCCATGATAACACCACCATACGTGTCGCCACTCTCGCCGTAGATCTCCTCAAGAGCTTGCTCGACCACCTCAGAATCTTTCGAAGAATAAAACCCAAACTGGACGACAGCAGCTAATTTGATTTCAACCACAGTCTTCCTCCATCGCTCTCATGACTTCAAAATATAGATGTGAATATATTCACTTTATTGGTTCCTTGTCGTAAACACCGACCTGCCGCAAGTCGTTTTGTCGGATGAATCCACCAAGCATCTTTGGCAACCGCACATAGAGTACCGTCAAAATTAACAATTAGCTGTCACTCGTTGCGTGGTCTCAGAATGTTCCGCAGTGAATTCGGGTTGCGGAAACGGGTGAGGCTACCGAATTTGGAGTTTTTGGGAAACAGTAGAGCTCCAGTAATAGTATACACCGCACGGAAATCTTCTGCCCATCTTATCGTCTATAATTCACAAAATCACCAGAAATGTGTCATTATTTCTTGGGGGCTCCGATGCTCAAGCACGGTTGACAGATAGCCCCACAATTGCTTGATTGTTAGCACATCTTTGACGAGCCAATCCTGCGAGGGATCATCCGCAGCCTCACTGAACTTCTGTCTCACCCAATCCATTCTTAGCGCTGACCCAAAGGGTGCACCTGGAACGTCTGCTTCCCATGATTCCCAGTGATTAAGCACTCGGCGCGCAGTATCTCGGGTGTCAAACACCAATACAGCTGCCTTATCGAGCGACACCAACTTCGCGTACGTATCTCGGTATAGCTGGTTATTGTGGTGATCTATAAGAACCTCTGTGACGAGGATTCTCCCATCTGGAGTTCGCTTGAGCAAGTCAGGCGTATATCCCCGGAATTGTGGGTAAGTCTCGACTTCGTGTCCATTGAGATAGGTCGCCCGGACGGCCTCGAGTCCAACTGCGACGCGGTGGGGTAGCCCCTCGAATGGGTCACCGCGTAAGTCTGGGAGGTCATTCCGCTCGTTGATGAGTGTTCGCGCACGCTCTTCAATATCATATCTCGCTCGCAATCCCCCGATGTACGATGTCTTCATCCATCCCCGTTGGCGCAGTTCGGGTTCGAACCAGTCTTGGTCTCCGAACGCGTCAATCAGCTCTTCATCGAGTCGTTTCACTTCGGGGCGAAACGCCTCCAGCTCGTCCATACTGAGACCTGCAAAGACCTCGTCCCAGGACGGGATTCGATCCACGAGCAAATGGACATTCTGAGGCCCAACGCATCCCCCGTTCCACAGCGCCGCCACCCTTCGAAAAGCTTCCAGACGATCCTCCGTTATCGTGAGTCGCCGTCCCTCGAGAATCCGTTCGAGTACCTCATCCCGCACAGTTTCTTCCAGTTGGCCGGGAACGTAGCCGAACTCTCGCTTGAACTCTCGAGGAGATAGCCACTTCACCTCCGGTTCTGGGTGTTTTCTGATAATCGGAGTACGGCTATCACTCGACGAATTGGAGGGCATATCAAAGTCTAGATAAACGATACGTAAGTCGCTTCGGCCTTTCACGGGTCAGCTGCTGCCAGATGTACTTAGCGAAACTCACCACGTAACTCCAGCCGCTCCAGAACCGACCTCTCAGGGTAGAGTGCCTGATAGTAGCGCTTACACTCATGGTATAGATGCAGAGCTTGGTAATCGTCAGAATATTCTGACCGCCTAACTCGCTCCTCAGCCAGCAACCGAATCCACGAGGCAGTCGTCGGCCCGAGATATAGATCGGGAATGATTGCTCTCCCCGAGGGGGTCTTGTCGTAATCATCGAACGAACGAACTACTCCCTTCACTTCTCCCTCGTCAGGCGTATCACGTACGAAACCACGCAGTATTTTGAGCTCTGAGAGATCGAACTCAACCACCGCCCCACTCGTCTGAGTCTGGTTCACTGTTCACCTCCATCAGCCACCAGCCGCCTCGTTTTCGTCAACAAATTACCAGGGAGGAACGACGACGTCCAGTCGAACGCATCACGTACCAGGTGGACGCGCTCCGATGCCCGGGTCAGGGCGACATACCACGTCCGCCATTCATTCGCTTCGGCAGTATCATCCAGCCGCACACCTTGGCGAATCGTTCTCGTCACCCCATCGTAGACCACTACTTCCGCTGCCTCCTGCCCCTTCGAAGCATGCATCGTCAGCGCCTGTACCGAGATGTCATCGACGTCTACCGATTCCCCGTACCGGTTCAGCGCACGCACCAATGCACGGCGCTCACCGGTATCCATCTCTTGCATCCCACCTGTCTTGTTCAAGTTTGAAACCGAATTCGCGCCCTGAGAGTATACCCTCCAGAACTCTGGCTCCACCAGTTTATCCAACTCTCTGAGCCTCAGCGTAGACCCCGTATCACGCAGCCTCGATGCACGCTCATTCATTTTCGAGCGGGACTCAGCATGGTACTTCGACTTCGTCAACCGCATCAACTCCGCAGCCTCCTCAGCCTCCAACTCTACCGCCGTGCTGACACTCCGGTCACCATCACCGTGGAACGCATCAAATCCAGTATTCCAACCACTGAAATCACCCGGAGACAGCCCACGAATCTTCTGGAGCGCGTTGAACAGCTCCCGGCGCGTCGCGGCCTCATCGGTATTCCACCCACCGAGATCCTCTTGGGAGGTGTAGAGAATCCCGGCTTCCTCCAGAGCGGCCCCGATACCCGCGACCTGCTGCTTCGTCCGCGCAAGAAACATCATGTCCTCACCATACTTATCGACCAGCCAGCCAGGACTCCCCTCCTCACCTCGTGTCGGAACTTCCCACCCCAAGTCTCGTGTATACCTAAACGCCGGACTAATGTACTCCCGAACGTCCCCCATCGTCGACTTCGGTGAGATCGCTGGCGGATGATGCGCATTCGAAAGCACTGCCTCTGCCATCGTCATCTGCCCTTCCGGGACGCGATAACTCTCTTCAAGCAGTATCTTCGGCAGATCCACCGCCTCGAAGAACTCCGGTGTCGCCCCATCGAAACTATTCACCACCTGGTTCGGGTCGCCTGCCACAATCACGATCTCCGAGTCCTCCATCCACATCATCGCCAACTTCGCAAGCAACGGGTAGGCATCGTGATACTCGTCAATGACGAGAATCGGTGTCCCGGGAGACATCCGCCGTTCCAGCGGCTTCTCCAGCATCTCGTGGTAGTCAATCACGTCCTTCTCGCGTTTGTATTCCGTCCACCGAGCCCACTGCTCCGGCACATCGACGCCCGGCCACCGATTCTGCAACGCCTCGTACGACGGTGCCTCAACCACGTCTGCCGAGTCACTCGGGTCGTACAGGTTCTTCTTCAGCCAGTAGAACGTATCGAACAGCAGCTCTCCCCGCGTTTTCATCCACGGTTCAGGGCTCTGGAACGGGATGTCCTGCATCGCACAGAACGCAGCCTGATGCTTCGGCTCCACCGGGTCACCCAGCCCGTTACACAAACGATAGCCGAGCGCGTGCGCCGTTCCGATCAATTTCGTCGCTCCCTCCCTTCTGTTCCGCAACTCCCATTCGTCGACCAACTCCCACTCATGTAGCCTCTGGAGCGTATCGTCCGCAAGAGCCGTCCTGTATGTGCACCACGCGACATCACGAAGGTCGTAGTCGTGGTTCTTCAACAGCCGACCCACCCGCGCCGCCGATTTCGTCGTTTTCCCCGTACCTGGCGGGCCGTGAAGCTTCACGGACTCCGTCACTGGGTACTCCTCCAACTGAGGGATTTCGACTTCTTCGAGCGGGATAACTCCAGAATCACTCATCCTCGCTCCCCTCCGGATCCTCGAAAGCATCAAAAGCATCCTGAAGACACAGCTCGTCCTCCTCGTCATCCTCCGCCGAATCATCTTCAAGACCGAATTCTTCTGCCCCGAACGATGGTTCTTTGCCGTCTTCCCCGGTCGAACCCCCGGACTCGAACAGCGAATCCACCTCTCCAGTCTTCGATGAACCCTCGTCGTCAGACTCCGGCTCAGAGTCGGCCTCATCATCTTCTTCACGCTGCCGAACCTTCTCCGCCGGCGTCTTCACCTCTTCAACGTATTTCAGAGGAGTTGCGATGTCGCTATCCAGCCGCCATACCGTCACTGTCCTGTTCCCGACATTCTCGGTGAAACTCGCACCATTGACCTGGTCAGACGTCAGCCCTCTTCCGTCCAGCTCGCACTGAAGTTCCCGTGTCGACTTCAATTCGTTCTCGTTACAAATCCGCTTGATCACGGGGTTCGGAACCCAGACCTCCGACGGCGACCCTCCTTCCGGATCGTCATCGATATAGACACCGTTCTCACTGACTGCGTCAGCGACCTCTGCGTAGCCCTTCGTACTCGAAATGTAGTTCCGGAGCGCGTCCACCGCGCACGTCCGCGGCCCGCGAGTCACTTTCTCAGTCGCACGCTTAGCGATCAGGTCTGCAACAAACTCCCGCCACTCATCACCACCGCGGCGGCCTGCCCCCGGCTCGTGTGGCATCTCGCCCGTCGCGTCAAAGTAGTCATCCATGAAATGGTTCCAGCTGAAGTGCGAGTACTTGTCGTCCTTGCTCTGGCGCGTCTCTACCGTGCCATTCTGGAATACCCACCGGTAGGAGACCCCCTGGTGGTGATCCGTCGATTTGATTTTTACAATCTCTACCACGTCGTCCTCGAGTACTTCGTCGAAAGACCTCCGGGAGCTTGACTGCGAGATCGCGTTCTGCTTCGCCGTTTTTATCTGCTTCTTCAGTTCCGTCTTGTTCCACGTCGTCTTGTCGGCAACGTCCTCGCACAGAGACACAGCCAACCCCCAGTTCGCACCCTCGGCCAGCAGCTCCCCGATGCTTGCTGTAAACTCGAAGATAGCCTCAGTCTGGGCTTTCCTGTCCTCCAAATCATCGGGATCGAGGGATTCGACCGTATCCTTCACCTCGATACTGGCGTCGATCATCGCCTCTTGATGCCCGTTCAGATTAGATGCAGCATCTGACATCATTCAGCCCTCCTGAATGTCTCCGTCTGCGAGTCGGTCGCGTTCATGTGTTTGTCCGTGTGCGTGCGCTCACCCACGCGTGCGTTGTCAGTTGTTGTTTGAAATTCTACCCGCGAAAGATTAGCTGAGTTGGCGTTGTAGATCATTGTTTTAGAGTTTGTTACCCGGTAGAAGAGGCGGACTTCCTACTTCCCGTGTCGAAGCCCCGGGTGTATATTGTTGTTCCAGCCCCGTTAATTGGTTGTACAACCTAATAGCTTATAAGCTTTGCTCGTCTAAGCACGATTGCAACAACATACAACAACTATAACTATCGAGAGAGGGAATATGAAATATGGGCTCAAAACCTCAAATTCGACCTATCGACATCGATATTCTACGAATACTTGTGGACGGACGAAATGTTCCAACGAACATCGCAGACGAACTCGACAGTCACCGCAACTACATCAGCAACCGCCTCCAGCACCTCACGGAACAAGACCTGACCGAACACATCGGTTCCAAACGCACCGGGCTCTACGAGATCACGCCGGCAGGTGAGCAAGCCCTCGTCACCGAACGCGACCATGGAACCTCCGTCGACATCCAGACCCGACTCAACATCTAATTCAGTCCCTTGCCAGCCACCCTCCACTACTATAGGGGTAGTTCGACCCCCAAGCCGATAGCCAAACACCCCTCGAACAACCCCCAAATTCTAAAAATCAAGTACCTCACAGACAGAACTCACGAAAGAGGGGTGACTCGACCCCCGTTCAGCAATCCTCGGTGGGGTCGAATAGCCCCTATATGTAGTCCCCGAGAACTCCCGCGACGACTCCCGACCCTTACTCCGGAACGAATGCCTCCTCGAGAGCTCCGTCCAGCAACCGCAGCACTTCCTCGGTAACGAACTTCTTTTTAACCGTACTCGGATTCGATTCTACCTCCAGCTCGGAGACGGCCTCACGTCGAAGCAAATCGACTGCCTCCCGAACCCGAACGACATCTTCCGCAGGCACGACCGCCCCATCAGGGACTGACACAGTCGTACCGTATCCCTGCTCAAGTTCGTCTCTCTGCGGGACGATCACGCCCAGTTCGATAAGTCGAGCTTCGAATAGCTCCTGAACCTCGGAGTCCAACGCGTCCTGCGTCATCCCCTCAGAAATCTCACCGTCGCCCAGCTTCGAGAATACCTGTCGGGCGTACTCCTTCGTACATCCCACCGCATCTGCGGCATCGGCATAGTCGACGTCCGGCTCGAGTTGCCAGACGTTGATCAGGCGGACACGTTTCGGCATATCGAGCGCTTCAATCTCGCGCTGCAACTCACTTTTCTCACCTCCGGAGTCCTCGGCCCAGCCCTTCGGTGGCGAGGTTCGTAACTCCATCTCAATACCTTCCGTCCCTTCCATCGCCTGGAGATGGTCTCGTAGATTGGCTTGTAAACCGAGATCGGCAGCCTCCTCAATTTCCTCGCGGCTGATAGCACCGGTCTTGATTTCTTCGTTGATTATTCTTCGAACGTATTCGTATGAAATCTTAGATACCTTTTCAACGGCCTCCGCAACGGGCTTCACTGGTGCTTCAGGCGCTAACAGCCAAGCGTTGATGATGATCTCCTTCTTTGAGTGGATGCCGGATTCAGAATCACTACCCATTGGATGCTCTCAAATATTAGTTGTTACTACAAAGTTCATTCGGTGCCCGATATCTCTTCACCGACCTACTGTCTTCTGTTTATCCGCTGGCCCGAGTCTTTATACGGACTCAGATTGTTGTATTTGTTGTGAAACAACAAACTAAATCCGGTTCGGGCAGGGATAGGCGGAAAGCAGAGAGAAACCAAGTGAAGAACGATTTTCAGAAGGAGCGAGCAACCAATCGCGACTCACAAGACCCTCGTTCCGTCGATGACATCCAGTCACGTTCCATACTCATTTCTGAATATAGAGATTCGCACGCGCCGACAGGGCGGGACAGGAGGAGGTGACACCTACATGGCTAACCAAGCAACTATCGACCGGCAATTGGCAAGCCAGCAACGAGCCGAGGAGCTGGCCAATCACTATCCCGAACTCGTCATTTCTGAGCAAACCGACGGTCAAGATAGGATACGCGAAACGCTCGAGTGTACAGACTGTGACTACTGGGAGTACACCGGATACGTAAGCAACGGCTGCGCTACATGTGGATATACATTCCATCGGATGCAGGAACCTGACTCGTAGCGAGACACCAGTCGGGACGTCGCTCGGACTCTCTCATCTCGCCTACAGAGGGCGGGTGCAGCGAGATGATTCGAGCCATTCGTCAATACCTTCGGACACAGAAGGATAGTCCGTCAGAATATCATATTGAGCCTGGTACCGCACATACATTACTAAAAAATGAACGCCGCCGGGAAGTTCTACGAGAACTCACCGCACGCGAGCAAGAATCCATTCCCGTTAGAGAACTCGCAACGGCAATCGCCTGCAAAGAGAACGATATAGCCGAGGCTGCATTATCTTCAGACCAGCGTAAGCGGGTCTACGTCTCTCTTCTCCAATCGCATCTTCCTAAACTTGCTAACGAGGAAGCTATCGAATACGATGATGAAAGAGGAAGGGTTAGCAATACCGAAAAGGCCGAGAAACTAGTTATTGCGGAGCAAGCATTTCGACGGAAGCTTGAGACTATCTGACCTCCCCCTTTTCGTTTTGAGAGTACGGTCTGCATCTACAACTAATGGTGCCGTGGTCGCGAACTGGAGACAATGGTTGAAATATCGGAGTTTTCAACTGGTGCCCTGAGTGGCAAGATCGGGCGAGTGGAGGGGGGTCGGAGAAGGTACGAGAGGCGATGGGCGATGATTGACGGCGTGAAGCGAGCGCTGGAGTCGATGCCGACTTCCGAGCAGCTATTCAGCGGTGATGTGTCGACGGAGCATAGCCTGCTGGCTGCCGGCGAGGCGATGACTGATTCTCCGACCCCACGGAAGTCTTGTGTGTCGGCAGTCTACTCTACAGGCATGAATGACAGCGACTCGACGCGATACGGAGGTTACGATAAAGATGAAGAACTGACAAATGCAGAATTACCACCGGGCAGAGTGCCACGCAAGTTGGGCGACAATCCGGATACCGAGATCTAGGACGTGGACGGGGGAGAAGACATCATGGACGACATCGACGACGGTGAGCCCGAAATACTGACACTGCGTGTTGATCAAATCGACCACATCTCAATTTCGGACGTCAATTTGATCAAACGGCTACCCCAGGAGGATGTGCCTGTTGGCTCAATTCCCGATCGCACATTGGAGTGGCTAATCGAATTGGGAGTGGTTTCTGTCGACGACGATGGTTATGCACGATTGAAACCGGATGGCGTGGTATTTGAGCCACTCGTCCTCCCGAAAGACTGTGAGCCACACAGCGAGGACTGATTCTTTTTCGAAGACTACGTTTCTGTGACAGTCCATCCCACAAGAATAATTTCCTTTAGTAGTAACTCCGAAGTATGAGGAACATCGACTTCCCTCACCGTCCGAACGGGTATGAGTTTATAAACTGGTTGTACTGTCCCGAGTGTGGTTCGAAGGCGGGTATGTATCGGTACTCTCCAGACTTTGAGCTGCGTTGTGATGAGTGTGATAACGAGATGACCGTGACTCTCGGTCAGACGCCTCCGTTCCATAAGGTTGAACCGAAGCATATCGAACAAGCAGCAGAACGCGACTCGGAGCACGGTGCGATGCCGTTCCAACAAATCAATCCCGCCAGAAAGTTACGTGAGATGGACGATGATGAAGTTGCTCGAGCGCTAGAAAAAGCTGGCTATCACGATCTCGGAGACAACCTTCGCGGCTGAGGGGAGGGAACTGTTTGACGGAGAACCCTGTGTTATTGCCGCGCTCGCCGGTATGAAGCTATCCAACCCAGACAATACGTTGGCTTTCACCCCGTCCGTGCCGCTCGATCTCCTCAGTGAGGTTTTCGAGGACGACCAAAGACATGTTTACCCCACCACCGTCGGAAGCATAGCCCATCTCGTCAACAAGACGGTCAAATTCTTCTCGATTCAATTCTTGATGTTCATGGATCAAGCGTCGAATTTCTGCGGGCTGTGAGTCCGGGGAGTTACGCATGCGTTTGTAAAAACTCCGGCGACCACCAACATCGACCTCGGAAACATCAACACTAGGGATCGTGGGGAGGTCACTTTCTACCGCCTCAGATTGTCGTCTGACTGAGGCTTGAATCGACGGAAATTCGTCGAACTTGAGCCTGAGTGATTCGATATTACCATCGCTTTCAAGCTCGACATCAATGAGTGAATCTAGCGAGACAAAGCCGCCCGTATCTAATTCTAACTCGAACTCGCCACGATCCCCATAGTCTATTGTCAATTCTTCTGTTCTTTGTTCGCCGAAAGCTTCGATTTGTTCCCGGAGTACTATGTTGTCGCCCGTGAGTTCAATCTCGTTCATTTGCAGTAGCCAACTCAGTACTTAGGCCGCACCGAGATAAAGTCTGGGATTCTCAGATACTTTCTCAGATTCTCAGAAATAGTGTGGGTGTAGGTCAGACCATGGGTATCTTCGAAGATCGTGTGTTGTTGCCGTGGAATCGTATCTTATCTAGTAGAAGGTGGGGTTCAAGGGGGAGTAGCGTGGACTCGCACGCCCTGAGTATCGATGATACTGATACTCGAGTAGAAAACGACACGAAGATTGCCTTCAGTAGTCGTCGATCGAACTTTGATCGTCTAGGAACTCTTCAACGGTTTGCTCTATTGCTTGACGTTCCGCCTTTCGGTCAATCAGTTCGCTTTGGTATTCCTCCTTCAGAGCCGTTAAAATCGTATCCATGCTCTGGCCCGAGACTTTGTCCTCATCGTATCCGTAGAGCTCAACTCCAGACCCCATTCCTTCCTCTGAAGGGTCGGCTTCCTCAGTCAGTCCGAAATCCAACAGCTTAGATAGGAGTTCCTCGGTCAGCATATCGGCCACGATCTCGGTGTCGTAGTGCGGGACGTTCTGCTGGTCGTTAATGAAGTTGTGAATCTCGGAGCGGGTGAACTTCCGAATTGAGCCGTTATTCCCGCCTGTACGGTTCCAAAGAATCTCTGAAAACGTATGTTCCATTACGGTAAAGGGATGCGAGTCCGGGAAGAACGAAGGAGTGAGCAACGGGCAATCTGCAATTGCGATGCCGTCACCGGAGAGCATCTCTGCAAGTCGGCTTTCGTGCGCAGATTCGAGCACGGAGCGGGTATCAAACTGTTGGTGGAGCTGTAGAGTCTCATTTTGGAAGCGGTTCAACTTCCACAGATAGATGGGCTCGTCTGGGTCGTCTTCACGTTCCTCGGCCTCTATCGCCTCGACCGCACGCCAGGCCTTTTGACCAGGAACACACAATACACGCTCAACACTGTCGAAGGAGATCCCCGTCTTCCTCTCGAGATGATTCGCGTAATCCAGAACCACGTCAGCGGCAGCTCGGATCTGTTCAAGTGCGTTCCGAGGCGAAGAAAGTCCAGATTTACATTCGATGGTAACGATAGTGTCTCGGTCGGAGTGTCCTACGATGGCATCCGGGTTTCGCAACCCTGGTTCGACTTCATACAGTGGTTCAGTCCCTAGAAGCTTCCACCCGGTCTCGTCGAATATAGTAGATGTGGGGCCAAACGCCGTGATGGTCGAGTCGAGAAGGTCGTCGTGGTTCTGCTCTATCTTGATGGCCTTCTCAACACGCTTCTTAATGATGTTCTCGGTATCATCAGTCTGGCCGAGACTCGCTTCCTTAATCTCGTCTTTCCGGTCGCGCCATCGAGGATAGTGATCCTCAATATACGCATAGATGTCTGCGACATCGTCGTCAGGCGCGACTTCGCCGCTCATGGCTATGTTTCAACTACCACACTTGCGTCAGGGTCGATGTTGCTCTGAACAAATTCATGGAACCGAAGGAAGGAACCGAGGTTTTCTTCAGTCTCTTGTGGGAACACTCGAATTTCGTTCTCACTCGCCTTGATGCGGAATCTGTTCTTCTTCTTGGTGTCCATCACCTTAGAGGAGAAGTATAGCGATCCCTCCTGTTGGAAGGAGTCGACCAGAAGGTAGCCCTCCTCGTTCATTCGAGATTTGACTTTCTCGACTTCGCTGTATTCGAGATGGCCACTCAGTTCGATAGAAGCGGGTTCTGAGGTGGGAACACTGAGGCTATCGGTGGTAGCGAGCATCTGAAATTCGGATTCACCGTACGCTTCTTTGATTTCTAGAGCTTTCTCGATGCAGAGTTCGACGTACTCAAAGAGTGTGGTGAGGTCGCCACGTCCTAGCGAGAATACGCCCTTTCGTGTAATGCGAAATTTGGCGTTGTTGGGGACATTAAACGTGATATTTCGGGGACGGACACCGTAATTTTCCTCCATCTCCTCAAGAGCCTCGATACCATCATCTCCGTAATATTGGATTGTGCGCTCGACGTCGGGACGAATTCGGCAAGGATAGTCGCTGTCCTCTAATCGGTCTGCTACGAACTTCGTGATTTCGGCGATTTCTTCGTTCCTGATGATCTCACGCCGAATGTCTCTGAACAGACTAGGGCCGATGTACAGGTAGTGGAGGCCAGGCTCGCCGTCCAAGAGTTTGGCCACCGTGTATTTGATTTCCTTCGTCTTTCGCTGGTCGGTGTAGAACAGGGTTACACCGGTCTCCTCATCGTAGTAAAGGTAGAATTCGGCTATTCTCTCACTCTCGTCGTCTTCCTCCTCAACCTCTTCATCTTCTTCTACGATTGTGTCGTCCGGGATATCGCCGTTAGTAGTGTACTCACGGCTGATTTTCTGAACCGCTCCGAAGTCCTCAATCGAATAGCCGCGTTGAGTGAGAATCTCGAAGAACTTCTGTTGTGAGAATTGGGATAGCCCGACTACAATGTAGAGGTCGCTGGTGATGTTCTCGCGACCGCCGTTTGCGAGGTGATGGTTGAAACTAGAGAGGTCGTCGAATGAACTGTGTCCGACCTCAAAGACGCCCATTACTGTACTATCCAGCAGCACGCCATGTAAGCGTTTACATGATGACTATTTTGGTGAGATAGCTGTCTAGAGGGAGTATTCGGATACTTCAGTCAGATAGCCGTGGGTATCAACGCCTCCCGTAGAGTCCCAGTGTTCAGTTTGGGTTTCTTCTAACAGACTCCAAAACTGAGCGCCGAATTTCAATCTATATCGAGTCAAAACAGGGGGTCAAACGGCCTATTTCGCAGATTCCAAAACTGACCCTACTAGTTAAGTTGTCTCAGAAGCAACAGAATATGTGAGCACGCAAAAGACAATCCACCGGTACATCAACTTGAGCGAAGTCGATCCTCTTCGAGATGCAGCCCACGACCGCCCTCTCCGCTACGATAGTCTTGGTCGTCGTCTACGCGATGAACTACTCATCGTACTCGGAATCGATCTGGGAGCACGGGCCGCAGAACTGCGAGGGTTGAAGCGTTCGATGTTCCGATTGAACGCCGCGGAAGTGCAGATTCCTGGCCACGTCCAGAAGGACTACCCCAATGAGAATATCAGTCCTAACAGTGTAACGATGCGGCTCGACCCCTATGGACACTTTGACACTGTTCGCCTCCTTCGGAGCTACTTCAATTCAGAATGGTACCGGGGACGAAAGAGTGACTATGTCTTCCCATCACGGCAGTCGGATCAAATGACGACGGAGTCGATGCGCAATATTGTCGAAGATCTCGCAGTACAGGCGGACATCACCGTGCACCGGAGCGACGGAGAGCCAGCTGACCCATCAGAACTTCATCCGCATGCACTACGACATTCGCTGGCGAACTATATGTTGGCTGATTCTGACACCCGTCTTGTGGATTTACGGAACCGCCTCCGCCATCGGAGCGTAACCACTAGTGAGCGCGTTTACGACCACTTCCAGCGCCGCTAACTCTCCATGTGAGACGAATTGTAAGTTTATACTCCCGACGAATCATTTCTACCATATGACAGAGAAGGTTGAACAGGCTGAGAACACCGACTCTGAAGAACAATCTGAAAAAGACCTTCGAGAAGAACTCTACGACCAGTTCGATATCTCTACGAAAGGCCGATTAGGAATTCAATGGATTCTCCCCCTTCTCGAGAGATCTGTCCAAACAGAATCGAGATACGATGTCGATCGGCGCTCAAAGATTCTCGCCGAAATTTCGCTATTTCAAGCATACGAGCAAGAGCCGAAGTTCAAGATGTTTGTATGGGCGGCTGTGCTCATCGGTAGTTTCGACCTCCTCCATCCACTAAACCCTGGAGTCTACAGCGTTCTATTCATCGCTCTCGCTACAATCAACGGGTTCGTGTCGTCACTTCGCTCGCCGGCGATGATGGCAGCCGAGCTGGAAGGGGCGACTGACGAGGATGGTATGCCAGCTGACTATCGAGCTAAAGCACTCTCCAGCGTGAATACGAACGTTACACTAGTGTTATTCGTGATCGCTGTTGGTATTCAGTTGTTAGTCACGAGTGGATATGCGCAAGGGGAGGTCGTTGCACAGAATCTCGCTGAGGGCATGGTGAGTCCTTATATTTCTGCGGTCGTGTTATTCTCGATACCCCTGGTTTCTAATCGGGTTCGTGGTGGGGACTGATTCGAGTTCATACACGCGGTTTCGTCACTTTATAAAGTAGCTATTCTACTGGTCTGGTAGGGAACGTTCGTCGCTTACAAGGAATCAGCCATGTCTTTCTGCGAAGAACTCCCGCTGATGCTCATCGCAAAACCATTCCTTCCCGGGGCCACGAACTGCATCCCTGTCGCACCGAGCACATTTTTGCCCCTCTGGTGGGGCCAGCGCACCGCGATCTCCCATCTCAAGTGATTCCTCTCTGATTTTCTCAATATTCTCATCTTCGACGCCGTCGTCGTTAGAATCGCTCATGTAGTCGAAAAGAATGTAGAATCTCAAAAAAGTACCCGCGAGTAGTCAGATTAGAGAATCCACAGAGGTACACCGCCAAGAACCACACCTTGGAGCGTCGCTGCTCAAGTTCTGTTCACTATGAGTCGGGATATGAAGGTAGAGAGGCGGGGCAGGTGAGAGTAAGTACGTGACTGGGCTCTATTTGGAGGGAGAGAATCCTGATTCGCCGATTTTTGGGAAAGTATGATGATATCGTAATCCGATTTGCTAATCATCCGATGTTACCCTCGCTTGATGCACTCGTGGATAACACGAGCAAAACACTCGAAGACGTTTACAAGACCGTCATTCCCGAGTGCGAGGAGATTCGTATCGCGACTGGCTATTTCTACTTGTCCGGGTTCGACTTGTTCAAAGAAGACCTCGATAATCTCCGCGACCCGGATGAACTCGACCAGGCCCCATTTCGAATCCTAATGGGCCGGAAGACTGACCGAAATACAGTTGATGAGGTTAGTGAAGGGCAGACCCTTCGGGAACAGTTCCAAGAGGAACTGGAACAGGATATTAATGACTTGAACAACCCACAAGTAGAACGGCTTGACCGTCTTCGTGATTTCATCGCGGAAGGACTTGTCGACGTTCGAGTTCGAAACCCCGATTCAGGCTATTTCCACGCAAAAGGCGCGTGCTTCCGAGGGGTTACAGATGATCCCAGTCTACGTGAGGGCGACCGAGATCAGAGAGGTGCTGTCACGATTGTAGGGTCATCCAATTTTTCTCAGTCTGGCCATAGACACAACGTCGAGCTCAACTTAACCAGTCAGAACGGGAGCGATGCAGAGGCATTCGAGGAGTGGTACGACAACCAATGGGCTAACGGCGAGGAGTTCTCCGAGGAAATCATCGATATCATCGAGGAGAGCGAGCGATACCAGCAGTGGAAAGAGCAGCAGAAAGAAGACGATGAAGATACGGGTGGGGAGGAAGTTGGAACGTACCTCGAGCCGTTCGAGATGTACAAGCTCCTCGCCTATGACGAGCTGAACGGTAACGTCAGTGTCCGTGATAGCCCACTCTACTACTTCCAGACGCTCGGGTACGAGAGTGCAAAGACGAAGCTGTCGCAATACGATGGTTGTATCATTTCCGACTCGGTCGGTTTGGGGAAGTCGTTCATCGGGAGCGAACTCCTCTACGACTATCGGGAACAAGGCGACCGTTGTCTCCTTATCGTCCCAGCCAACCTGACCGACCAGTGGCGAGATCTCCTTCAGGACGCCACGGACGAAGACGGAGACCCATTCTTTGGCCTCGAGGTCGATGGTGAACACTTGCAGGTCATGAGCATCAGCAAGTTCCAGAACCTCACGCACGAGGAGGTGACTGCTCTAGACGACCGATTTGACGTAGTGCTCATCGACGAGGCTCACCGGTTCCGAAACCACGGGAAGTGGCGGCCAAATCCGGTTGACGACGACGATTACAAAGGAACTCGACGGCATGCGAACGTTCGCCTCCTCCGGAACAACACGATGATAATGCTGACCGCAACGCCGATCAACAACTCGGCTAGCGACCTCAAGAACCTCATTGGGTTGTTCACCGACGAGAATGAGTTGATGAACAAGGCGTCACTGAAATTCAGTGCTTTCGACGACTATATCGACCTCGCTGCGGAGCGTAAGCGAGTTGCTGCCGGTAAAGAGGAGGCCTCTGAGGAGGAGCAGCGTCGGATGACAGAGCAACTGAAGCGACACTCGGACGAAATCTCCGAGATACTAAATGAGGTGATGGTGCTCCGAACCCGCAAGCACGTCAAAGAGACGCTGACCGATCAAGACGAGTTCGATATGAGCTTTAAGCCACCAGAACTCAACAAAGAGCAGTACTCACTGCCTCCCGCCTACCAGCCCATTTATCGGATGCTTCCAGACGTGATGGATGCGCTCCACCTCCCACACATCACGATCAAGAACCCACAGGCAGGGGGCACGCTGAAAGCACTGTACAAGCTCAACCTGCTGAAACGTCTTGAGTCCTCCACCTACGCCTTCGTCCAATCAGTCCAGACGTTACACGAGAGTGAACGTTCACTCCTTGGGTTCCTCGACGGACTCCCCGAGGACGAAGATATCGATGTACTACGTACAATGGGAGGCGATGAACCAGGTACGACATTAGAGGATTTCGTTGAGGGAGCAGACGCGGCTGAAGACCTGGAACAAACGCTTGAGGAGTTCGGGTTCGACAGTGGTGCCCTCCAGGCAGATGGGGGCGATTCAGACGACGAACTAGCCGATGCCACGGTGGGAGAGGTGAAAACGTATATTCGCGAAGATCTGACGCTCCTTGCGTACTTCCTTTCCCGGTTCATCGGACGTGTAGCCCGCGACTCCGGTTCTATCGCGGACATGGAGGTCGAACTGGAACAGTGGCTCGCTGACCACGGTGCAGCAGTTCTTCCGGATGTGACTGACGACGATCCGAATCCCATCCTCTATCCTCGTCATGACTTGAGCGAAGCTGACAGTGCTACCCTGGACTTCTACGAGGCGGTGTTTGCTCTGCGGGAGTTCCGTGACCCAAAGATCGACCGGCTAGCCGAGGTACTCAACGGGTACGATCAGAAGGTGCTCATTTTCACCCAGTACCGGGCGACCGCAGACTACGTCCACCGGACACTCGTCGACAACGAGTCGTCACCCATGACGATGGAGAACAGTGCTGTCGTGAAGGGCGGTGACGAGAACAAGCAAGACATCATCAAACGGTTCGCTCCAGAGGCGTCAGGATACCAGCAGACGCTAGCCGAGAGTGACGAGACGGAGTTGCAGTACGTGGTCGCGACGGACACACTCAGCGAAGGTGTGAACCTTCAGGACATCTCGGTCGTCGTAAACTACGATCTCCCTTGGAATCCCATGCGAATCGTCCAGCGTGTTGGTCGCATTGACCGCATCGGGTCGACCGCGGACAAGTACGTACACAATTTCTATCCCGACGGAGACATCGAGGCTGCAATCAAGCTTCTCCAGCGCTTGCAGGCGAAAATCAACGACATTGCACTCATCGTCGGGAAGGAGAACAACATCCTCGACCCGAACGAAGATGCGGTGTTGGAGAAGGCGGGGGTAGAGACCCAGAAAACCATCGGCGAACTGGAGATTGAGGAGATTGAGTCGTCGATTCGGGAGTCACGTGAGGTGACTGACTATAATGAGCTGGACGACACCTCGAAGAATCCACTGCTACGGAACGCTGGTAGCGACGAGAATGCGGCGTTTGAGCGCGTGCTACTCAAACAGGAACTGAACGACGACTATGGGCTCTCTTCTGAAGACTTCGAGTTCGCGGAGGACTACTTCGAAGAGCCGACCGATGAGCGTGAGTTCCTCTACACGAACGCCATTGGTCACGATAGCGGCCCTCGCCCGGGTGTCTTCGGTCTCGTACATCTGTGGTTCGAGAACGAAGAGACCGGAGAACCCGAGGACGCACCGCTCGGGCGTGTGCGGCGAGCGCTGTACTACAAGCCCTTCAGTGGTGATCTGAAGGAGCGACCCGTCGGTGCACTCGCCATCACACCGGAAACGCAGGGTGGACAACTTTCCGGGAACACCGACAGGGTAATCGCAAACAGGGAGTCTGTTGAGGAGCACCTCTCCGAGCGATTAGAGGAGATACGTGAAGGCCAGGTCGAGGAAGTGTTCAGTGGCGGTGGCCAGTCGGCCACGCAGGAGATGCTCCTCGATATGATGCAGATGCGAATCCTGCCACAGTACGGTAATCAACCCGCACCCGTGGATGGACACGATACGGTCGGAGAGTGGACGAATGCGCTATTCGACCAGCTTGATCGAGTGAAGCTGGAGCACACAGACGAAGACAGAGTATTGCGGGAGACCTTCCGGGAACACCCGGACTACACTTCGCTCGGCGACTGGCCTGTCGAGGAGTTCCTGGTCGAACTGGAGGCGTTCATTGAAGACAATATCGAAGCATCCGCGGAGTACCAGACCACTCTAGTGGGTGAGAGCGCTGTCCAAGCTCGACTTATTTGTTGGGGCGTCATCGGCCAGTAGCCCAAATCGGGAAATCGGGCCTGTGGTGCACTCGCGATTGATTCGCCATTGTTTCACTCGTAAGCGAGACTTCTAATATGCTCCACTGGATTGTAAGGTATCATGACAATCGACTCCACTACACTCGATTCTTGGGCGAGTTACGAGAGTGGTGCGATACAATCGGCCCAAACAACGCATCAGCGAATTCGAAACGTTCTCAATCGAGGCCGTTTTCTGAACAGCGGCGATTTTGACGATTTCCTGCAAGGGTCGTATAGGAACTACACAATCGTGCGGGGCTCAAGTGACGTTGACATCGTCGCAAAGCTCACCTCGAGTTACCGCGCAGATCTCTCTGGACTATCCGCCAGTGAGAAGCAACAATGGCAGAACCAGAGAACTGGGGTGACCTACAGCTGGCAGGAGTTCAGGACAGATGTTGTCGATGCACTCGAAGACAAGTATGGGAGTGGCGCAATCAAGGAAGGCAATAAGGCGGTGGAAGTGGATACTTCAGCACTCCGGCTGAACGCTGACGTGCTTGTCTGTCAACAGTACCGCAAGTACTACTCGTATCCGACTGGTTACTACGAGGGCGTCGTCTTCTGGGATACTAGTGGAAATCAGGTTGTAAATTATCCGAAGCGCCATATTGATCGAGGCAGTTCGAAAGAATCCGACACTGATGGTCGGTTCAAAGAAACCGTCCGTATGTTCAAGCGAGCCAGGAACTACCTCGTGAAGCGAGGAGAACTCGACAAAGAAACCGTGGCGTCGTACTTCCTCGAGAACCTGCTCTACAACGTGCCGGACGGAAGGTACACCTACGACAAGCGTGAACGGTTTGAGAAAATTCTCAGCTATCTCCAGGCCACTGATT
Organism: Haloarchaeobius ordinarius; assembly: GCF_051801355.1. Taxonomy (GTDB): domain Archaea; phylum Halobacteriota; class Halobacteria; order Halobacteriales; family Natrialbaceae; genus Haloarchaeobius. The sequence continues at coordinate 1,089,108 of NZ_CP196560.1, forward strand.
ACTCAGGTTGGGAATGCCAGAACGGTGTAACAAATCTGTTCGGCAACGGAGATACGAAATGGAACACTCGACACGCGGATAACTTCGTGTACAAACTCACAGATCTCTGGCAAAGCTGGTAATCGACGATGCATACCTACTCCACGGACAACGACAAAAGACCATTGGTATACGCGATCCTCGGTGTAACGGCATACCTTGCTCTCGGGATCATTGGCTCGCTGATCACACAACTCTCTGCATACCTGCCTATCGTGGCAGGTCTTGGTGTGACCTGGACTCTCCTCTTCGGACTCGCTCTTGCCATCTTCAATTTCTGGGGTTGGAAAACCCAGGTGCCTCGGTGGCTCAACCTCGTCCGAGTCCCCGATTTGAATGGACGCTGGGAAGGTTACATTCAGACCTCATACGAGGGAGACGACATTCCTGAAGCCGCTCTCCATCAGTCGAACAATCCAGAGACGGATATGCCGAAACTGACCGCTGCTATCGAGATCGACCAAACGTGGCGAAAAATCAACGTTCGACTGGAGACAGAATCGTCCTCGTCGGATAGCTCTGGAGCCACGATTCTCACCGACGATGGGAAATGGCCCTCGTTGTCCTACCAATATGAGAATGAACCAGATCCAGACACACCAGAAGAGATGGTACTGCACTACGGCACCGCTAATTTAGAACGAAAGCGAGACGGCAATCGCGAAGTCTTGGAGGGAATCTACTACACAGGCCCAGGTCGCGGAAACTATGGCAAGATGCGTTTTGAGAGATCAGCGGAGTAATTTTATCACTGCACCTCCCAAACTGTATCTATGACTGATACGAAGCTCTGTCCACGTTGTGACGGGAGTGGATCTCTCGTGCAGAATGGGCAGTTCAATCAGTGTCCGAAGTGTGATGCGAGTGGAGTCGTCAAGAAGGGAGTACACGAAAAGATCCCTAAGGAACAACGGCAGGCCCTTGGCACGGGTGGTGGCGCACTAGCAGGGTTCGCTGCTGGTGGGCCAGTTGGTGCTGTTGTTGGCGGTGCTCTTGGGCTCTGGCTTTCCTCCGATGACTCCGACGAGGGCGTGTCTGGGAGATAATCAGCACAGAATGAACGCTGTGGACTCTGTAGTACGCATCATCAGCGTTGAGACGTGATGTCCTATGGTTCTCGATATCCAATTACGGCAATGTCCTCCACGTGCAACACACTCCTAATGAACTGCATACAGCGCATAGCTTCGTTGTAAAGATCTTTATTCCTCTCACCCCAATTTACTGGGACAATCAGACATCCAAATTCGATTTTCTTGCGGTTTTTTAGCTGTGTCTTTCCGCCCTTGACGAATTTTAGTATGTCGTCGCTCACGCGCTTCCGCTGGCTCTTCTCAACCTCGATAGCAATCCGCTCTTCGGGATGATACAAGTCTACGCTATGGTTGAATTCCGGTGCCCACAATTTGCACTTCGAATTCATCCCCGACTCTGAATCCTGTTCGAAATGGTAGTCAGAGAGCGCCCTCGCTACGTGACTATCTAGGTCTTTTTGGTTCTTGTCGAATACACTGTTCGGTGCGTCCTTGACTGCTGAGAGGATTCGTTCATATTCGTCTGTAGGGAACATCCGCGATGTCTTCCGATCCCTAATATCCTTATTCAAAAAGCCCTCCTTCACAACTTCTACCATGGCTCAATCTCATTGATTGCCATTGTTAAGATTGTGGTCGCTGTAGTAGGACGTTGCAATCGATACCACCGAGTGCCAAGATATGTTCACCTGCCAAGACAATCAGTCTTCAAGCACGCTATTTCCAGACACATTCTGAGGGTTTCAGCAGTGACACACAGTTCTATTCGGGGGAGGACGCGGGTCACGCCATCGCACGTCCAATTGAATGTCCGAGTCTAGCTGTACCCGATTGCTGAACGAGTCCTGCTCGTCACCAGTAGATGCGCCCGCATCGTCCAGAAGAATCTCCATTACCTCTCCATGCTTGCCATGGGACTGGAAGTCCGAACCATCGCTGTTGGAGATGTCGATTCGAACACAATCACCTGGATCTACACTCTTCTTCACAGGCTCACCAATCAATGTCACCGACCTTCGACCGTCGGAGATCAGATAGGCTCATCTCATGCTCTGGGTGTATCCAGTAGGGATAGCCGTTGACGTTGAACTCACGGCCAGTCGCCTGTTCGAGTACTTCCTGAGCCAGAGCAGTGAATGAGTACTCTGCACCGTTTTCCAGCCACTCAACGTTGTCACTCCGCCCAGTCTTCCCCGTGATTCGACCACGCCAGAAGTCGTCCTCCGGGTCGTACTCGCGCTCAGCGTCCTCCGGCAGGCTTTCTCCGTCAAAGAGGACGATATCCCCCTCCTCGACAACCCCCGCCTCTAGCAAGACGGTGATTGCCCGATCTGCTCGACTCGACGACCGGCTCTGTTGGCGTTCTTTCTGCCGACGTTTGGCCATGTACTCCTCGGCCTCAGGAATCGGGAGCACCTGCCGTGCACTGACGAACACCTCTTCATCGCGCTGGTGAACATCCAGTTCGATGCAGGTGATGTCCATCCCGTACTCTCGTTCAAGCCACACAACAGGGGTCGTAATCTCCGGGCCGAAGCTGCCCGCGGCGAGCAAGATTCGTGGTCGGTCGTCCAAGACGAAGTCCGCGTAGCCGTCTTCTTTCGTGGCGACGTCCTCGCCGAGGAATTCGCTGAATTGCTCACCGACGGCTTCAGGCGTGAGTTGGTCGTCTTCGTCTCGGCGGTTGTTCCAGAATGCTCGGTAGTCCTGTTGGAGCTCCTCGGCGCTGATTGTTGAGCAGTAGCTCGCGTACTTGATGGCCTGGAGGTCGGTCGTCTTATCTGCGCTGTCCCGCTTCAACTCGATGACCACGAGCTTCCCATCGGGGTCGAGTGCCAACACGTCGGGGCGTTCCGCAGTCCGGTCGAACTTGGCGTACTGGGAGGCGACCACGAGTAGGTCTTCGCCGAGTATCGAGGGGGTCTCGATAATCCACTCCTCGATGTCTGCCTCGGTTAGGTCGAGGGCATCGAAGCTGGTGGGTTCAAGCGCGGTGATGCCCTTGTCGTTGACGTGGTACACCATGGTTTGTGAATTGTGTTGTTAGCTTTACCTGAGAGGGCCTTCCGACTCTAACAAATCGAACTTCTCAAACACCATATCGAAGTATTCGTCGGTCATCAACTGGGGGTCTGAAACTCGGTGGAAGTCATCAAGGACGAACTCGACGTCTCTCCGCTCAAACCCGTATGCGTGGAATGCAGCAGCATCGAGCTCGGCCTGTAGTTTCCGACGCTCCTTATCGGAAGTTACAGGCTCGATTCCTCCAAGCCGATCCCGCATCTCCTCAAACATTTCACCGTAACAGTTCAGCCGAGCGGCCCGCTCAGAGATATATTGGAACCAATTGTCGCCCTCAGTTAGACGCGGCATCTGCGACTCTTCGAGCTTGTATTTAACCAGATCCGTTGCAACCTTCGTTCTCATCAAATAGTCGAATGGTAGACTGTTGAGGAGGCCGGTCACGACGGCAAGTTCGCGATCCGAAAAAATACGTTTATATGCACTGTGCAGAGTTTCGGAGGAGAGGTCACTTTCGTCGGGGGAAAGGGAATACGGGCGGAACAATTGAACCGTTTTGATGCATGGGATTCCCTTCGGAATGAGTGTGGCAATCATTGTTCTCTCGTTGGTAGAGTTTGTGACTGCACGATAGCCAATCCGATACTCGCTAAAGTCGGGCAATACGTCGTCGGTTGTGAGTCCCCTTCCGCGGTGCTCTTCTAAAAGGTCGTTCACGAACGCCTTTTGTGACTTACTAGTTGACTCGCCTCCAAATTGGGTATAGATGGCTTTCTTCAGGTACCCTTTTCTGAATGCCTTCTCTCGAACACGATACTTCGCGCTGTACTCTTCATCGTCTTCTACACTCCACAACCGAGGGTCGTCAATATCTGCACCGACTGAATTGTCGTGCTGGAACTGATATATGCAACTCCCAGTGTAAACAGGGTAGTCTCCTTTTTCAGGGTCAGAAAAGAGCCGCTTCTTATCCGTAGGCTCATGAAGTTCTTTCGTTACTATATCTGCCCACCATGGTTGGTTCTCCTGTTCTACCAGAGGTGGGTGTGAGATGATGTTGCTGAGTGCGTTAACCTCTCTTTGTTCGGTGATAGCTGGGAATATTCCTGCTTCTGGTGAGTACTCGGTTAACACTTCTCGCGGGATGTGCGCGGCAACTTCATCGACATTCCTCAGCACTTCTGTTGTCTTTTGATCAAAGATACCCTGTATACCATCAGTGGTTCCACCGTTTCGACAAGCGACAATACCGAATCGGTACTGGCCATGGATCTGGTCGAAGATGCCATTATTCTCAAATCCGACGACGGTGTCCAACTCGGTGTTGTCTAGCAGGTGTCGTCGGAGGTCTTTCGCAATTGCTCCGTTGAGCACGAAACCGGGAAGAATCAGACTGGCGTATCCGTCCGCTGCGATGAGGTCAAACAGGCGTTCTGTAAACAATGCGGACAAGTCGTTCTCACTCGCAACGGCTCTCCCAGCAACAGTTGGTGTTTGAAGCGTGTAGTCCGGACTGTTGTTGAAATAATCTGCCCGTTGCTCCATACTCTCGCGGTACTCTTCCCACTCTGTGGCGATTGCTGAATCCTCTAACAACCGTTCTTGTATCTCGTCTTTCTGCTCCGAGTCGTACTGTCGGAATGTTTCATCGTACCTCGAAAAGAACTGGTCTCGGTTGGGGCTGAGTACCTCCCATGGAGGATTCCCGATTATCACATCAAATCGGCCTTCATCCCACACCTCCGCAAACTCAAGAATCCAGTGGAACGGGTCGAACGACTGGATTTCATCTGTCGTGAGGTCACCAACACCCTGGTCTCTGGCATTCTGGGCCAGTTGTTCATCAAACTCAGGTCGGTGACGGTTCATTCGCTCTTCAGCGATCTTTCTCCAGTTCGATGCTTCCTTACTGCCGGTCGCATCACGATGCTTTTGCACCGCTTCAATAATCTCTTGATACTTCTCTCGGACATTCCAGTCACCCAATGTTGTTATTCCGTTATTCGAGGGTAGTTCCTCAACGTACCCTATCAGAGAGTTGCCCTGTCGGATGTTGAAATCAATATTAGGAAGGGGTTCGACATCTTTCGGTTCATCCTCGATGTCTGCAACCATCGAGAGCCACAGTCGTAGCTTACAGATTTCCACCGCACCGTCGTCAATGTCTACACCATAGAGGTTGTTGAGGATAATTGACCGCTTGGCGTACAGGGAGGCACTCCCTCGTCCTCCTTCGATGGTCTCCAGTTCCTCAACTGTGCGCTCCTCCAGCTCCCACGCTCTTCCTTCGTCTTCGACTTGCTGGAAGAACTCGATGCATTGCATATATATGTCCAGCAGCACCTCCTGAGCGGCGAGCAGGAACGCTCCACTACCAACCGCAGGGTCGAGGACACGAGCCTCCTTCAGGAAGTCGTGATAGAGAGCCTCCACATGCCGTGTCTCGACGTTTTGAGTGGGAACCTGTGCCGTGACTGCGCCTCCATCGGCTAGCGCCTCCACACCGCTCTCAGCGTCTGGAGAGGGGAATCCGAACACGTCGTCGATTTCCTCGTAGCTAGCACCGACTTCCTCGTTCAGCTGGTCGAGGAGGTATGGGTGAATCGTCCGTCGAGACATGAACCCGGTGATCTCCTCGGGGGTGTAGTACGCCCCCATCTCCTTCTGGTTGACCGTTTGCTCGAAGATGTGTCCGAGGATGGCCGGCGAGAGATTCTTCGGATCGACGATGTCGAGCCGCTCGTCGACGTTCCAGTTCCAGTCCGAGAGGAAGTCGAGGATGTCACCGAACATTTCGTTGGTTTGCTCGGGCGTCTCGCCGAGGCGAGCATCTTCGAACTCCTCTTCGATAGGGTTCTTCGAAAAGAGCCCACCGTTCAGGTATGGAAGCGCGCCAAACTCGGTACTCTTCTTGCCTCGTTCGGCGAGGAAATCGAAGAAAAGCGGTTCGTAGAACTCCTCGTAAACGTTCTCGTCGTCAACTCGCTGTTTGTGGTGGTCGTGGAGGTAGTTCGGGTCGCGGTCGAGCAGACGTTTCTCCTGGATGAAGTAGAGGAAGATCATCCGGTCGAGGGTAACCTGCACGTAGCGCTGCTTCGCATCCCCACGGTCGTCCGGAATGCCAGCGACTTCCTGCACGAGATCGGTTCGAAGGGTCTCGAACTGCTGGTAGAACTCCTTGACGACTTGCTTTGTGTCGTAGAGGTCGTCGTAGATTGCTGCCGCCGAGCCATATTCGAGGCTGTTGAGCTTCTGGAGGATGGTGTTCTTCTCGCCACCCTCGCTGGTCATCTGTTCCTTGGTGAAGGAGAGTTTCTGGTGTTTGATCCGCCCGTGTTGTTGTCCGTCGAGCGCGCGGATGCGAGTGAGGAACGTGAACTCCTCGTAGTCATTGGTGGCGACGAGGTTCGTTCGACGTCGTCGGTCATCTGGTTTGAAGTCCGAAGCAGATTCTCCTGGCCCTGCTTCGACGAGGACGATGAACTCGCGGTCGGTGAGCTGGAGGACGAGTTCGTTGTCTTCTCCAAGGTTATCACGGACTTTCAGCCCGCGCTTTTCGAAGGTAGATGCGACATCGGAGAGCGAATCCCAGCCAGCGATATCCTTCGCTGTAATCTGCTGGAGTGAAGCCATACGCAACCAGTTTTGTTAGAGACCTATAAAACTACACACGAGCGTAGGATAACGGTCGAAGTGCCTGCTTCGGGAGGCCGTGGGAGAGCTTACTTGTTGTATTGCGATTCTGCATGTGAGGCACTCGTATATTTTGGTGGCTGATGAGTAACTTCGACTCGCGATTTTGTTGGGTGCAGTAATGAAATGAGGTGTCCAGTTCGGCTTGAGCTTTTCAATGTGCAGAGACAGGGAAGCCACCCTGGCAGAGTGGTTTCCAATATCAACTGCGTAGGTAACCTTCTTCTGTGCCAATGGTTGCAATTCACTTTCACTGCGCTTGGCTGACCGTTATGTACACAAAAGCCAACGAATAGACTATGGACGGGGAACAATCCGGCTTGTACGTCGGAAGAACTCTCGAGGGGAGATTCGAGACGATAGTTGAATACGCTAAACAGCACGTAGGTCTGGGGAACAATCCCGAAATCTACTGTCCCCAGTGCTACCAACTCCACAACGAGAACCAACTCCTCGAATATGATGGAACGACCAACCGATTCATCCATCAAAATGTCAACAGGGGCTGCCTCGGTGATGGCAGAGCCTCGCGTGATCATCAAGTTGCGCAACAAGCAGTGTACGCGAAGCTGGCCAACGGTTCCGCATATCAGGGGACTACTTCGGAGTATAATCTGGGGTCAAACTTCTACGATGTCGGTGCAACTACACCCGACGTGAGTGGCCTCAGCGGGATCGTCGTTGAAGTACAGCATGCCTGTGGGAACTTCCGGCATCGAATTGCCCGGAAGGTTCGAACCGCCCACAAGGAGAATCACGGAATCGCTGTTGTCTTTACCCCATCTGCAACAGGGAGGGCCTGGCTTGAACGACGGCTGAATAAACTGATGAAAGACGGATACAGGGCCGGAAAGTACGATGGTGAGACGGTTAGCCTCGGCACCGTGATTCGCCCGGGTGAGGTTCAACCAAATCTACTGATGCGTTCAGAGGAATTTGTCTCCCTGGCCGACTGACGGTACCGGAATCATCAAATGTCCTTACTGGATTTGAGAGTCAGCTACTGACTCGTCCTTGGGAACACCTATGAGTAGCTCGGCGATCACACTACTGAGCTCCTCAAAGTCGATGTCGTCCTCCGGACGGCACTTCATTTTCAGCATATTCCGGTCTCTACGGTCGACGTCTAGATTGACATCCTCTTCAGTGTCGACGATACCTGATGCTCGCTGAAGGAGTGCATCTTTGTCATCGATTTCAAAATCACGGACATCAACAATAACGGAATTCGCACGAGTTCGGAGAAGCGCGCGGTTCGTCCCATCAATCCGGAATGCGATGTACACCTTTTGCGTCCAGCTCGGCCCGGCAAGTCCCTCGACATCGGCAAGCGCATTAACTAATTGTCGAACTAACGCTGCCGTATCTTCGTTCGTCCGTTCTTGGAGATGCCAGCGCTCCCCATCAATTTTCCATGGCTTGTCGTCGGGTGTTTCCCCTGCTTCGAATTTTTCCAGGGAGGATGTCGGAACGAGTGTCTTCGAATCGAGATACAACTCAGCGTCCTCGTTTTTGAACAAGGAGTACTGAGTAATCCGGGCGTCGATTCCTTGGTCGCGAAGCCAGAGGACTACGCTCCCGATGCGTTCTCGTACGGACTCACCGACTAGAAGCATCCTCTGTTTACCATTCAACTCGTAGTCGTCGTCACAGAAGCTCTCGATTGTATCGGCGAAGGAGGCATCTGCTCCATGAATCTCGTCGCCCCAGTCTGATTGTAGAAAGATCTCGAACTGCTGCTTGATGTCGTCGTACGACCACCGCGAGACGTACGAGACGTATTTGAGCGCCTGGAAATCGACAGTTCCAGTAAGTGCTCCGCGTTTCAATTCGATAATTACGGTGTTCCCAGCACGGTCAAGGGCAAGGATATCGATTCCATCGCCGATATCTGCGACACCCACCTCGCGGCCAATGATGAGGAGGTCTTCCCCGAGAATTCCTTCACAATTCCCGAGAATCCATTCCCGGAGGTCGTCCTCTTGCAATCCCTCCTCATGTAGCGACGTGGGGCTCAACTCTGTGGTCTCACGCTCTTCCACGCGAAGCATAGTGAAGAGTTACTTACCGAGAACATAGTACCCTGTGCCACAACTACGCACATCTGGTGGCATTGTACTGGTGGGGAAAACCTAACTTCGGGCGCGCCTTCGAATCTAACAGAATCGCCAGCGGACGTCGGGTGGTGTCCCACGTGTGGGATGGAATCGCCGCGCGGTTCGGGTGAAATAGCACCCGGAACCCCTTGCTGTACGACGAATCCTGACCATCCCCGGTGAAAGCGAGCACGATGGGATTCGAACCCACGACCATCGGATGTCTTCCCCCACCACCAGAGATGTGTGGGGATAGAAGTCCGACGCTCTATCCTGGCTGAGCTACGTGCCCTGCATTAGTTGTAGCTGCGTATTGAGATTGTAATCCTCAGCCCAATTTATACCCTTTGACTGATTGTTAGCCGTCGGTTCCGTCCGCAATACCATCTCTCCCTTTGATGCATCTTCTATTGGAACCAAAAAGAACGAGTTCTGGGTTGGACAATGAACCACGAAAAATCAATTTCACCTCTGTATCCTTCGTACGAACAGTCGCTTGACTAATTCTGCTAAAACAGCAGCTTCAGATTTTTCTCCACGGGTCTTCGGGTCCATGGCATAAAATGCACCAATAGTGGTTTAAAATTAACTTCTTTTGGCTCTCGTAGGCGTAGTCACTAATTGTCGAATCTATGGATAAATTCTGTGTTAGGGGTGTGATATTCAATCTAGCTTCTGTTGGCATAGCGCACGATAGTACAACCGTTTTCACACGCCCACTCCTCGCAGTTCGCATGGCCCTCGCCCCGTCGACGATTCGAGAACTCGTGACGTACTGGACGACCCAGCTCGGTGTTCCGGAAGACGCCTTCGAGACCGACGGTGTCACGGTCGGCCACTCGGACGAGGATGGAGTCGGGTTGTTCTCCCGTGGTGATTCGCTCGTGGTCGGCGCACCGGCGTCGCTGGTTGATGACCTCCAGGCTCGGACTGGGGAACTCGAACGGCTCGACTCGACTGACCCCGACGCGCTTCGCGAGTGGGGAGAGTCGGTCACCGATGTCTCCGAAGTGCTCGGTCCGGCGTTCTACGGGTACACCGACGCGTCGAACTTCCAGCCTGTCGAGTCAGATGCGAGGGTACTGACGGAGGCAGATGAATCGGCGTTCGAGTGCTTCCGAGACGCAGTTTCGGCGTCGGACTGGGACGCTGGCGGTCTCGCGTTCGATTTAGGCACCACGGTCGGGCTGTTCCGTGAGGGGCGGCTCGTCGCGGTGTCAGGCTATGGAACCTGGGACGACCGAATCGCACACATCGCGGTCGTGACCCATCCGGAGTATCGAGATTCCGGGAACGGGCGGGCCGTCGTCTCTCGGGCGACCGAGCGGGCGCTCGATGCCGGGTTGGTGCCGCAGTACCGGACGCTGGACGCGTGGCCGTGGTCGGTCGCACTCGCAGAAGGGTTGGGCTTCGAGCGGTTCGCGACGGGGTCGCTGGTCGTTCTCGAATAGGGGCCTCACCCGTCGAAGCGGTACAGCGACGTGACGTAGGGCAGGTAATTGAACATGATGATGCCGATGGGCAGGCCGATGATGGAGGCCGAGAAGGCCCACGCGACGTTGGCCCAGAGGAGGCTGAGCCACCAGCCGATGAACACGAAGTACACTGCCCTGACGAGCAGGCCGGTCTGACTGCGTCCCTCCGCGTCGGGGTCGACGATTTCCCGGCGTTCTTTCAGCGTGAGGATGGTCGGGACGCGATTGATGAGTTTGATACCCAGCGGGAGGCCGATGACCGTGACGTTCAGGAACCACGCGACGTTGATGACGAGGAACGTGAGCCACCAGCCGACGAGGAGGAACCAGACGGCACGGACCAGAAACGAGCGAGCCATGTCTGCACTGACGCACGCGAGGTGGAAAACCCTAGCGGGGGAGAGTGTTTCAGGGACCGCCACTGCGGGGGCGAGAGCGGTGGGGTTAAGCCGCCGTCACGAATAGGCTCCCCCGATGACCGTCATCGGCACCGTCGGCCTGCCCGGCAGCGGCAAAGGTGAGGCGGCCACCGTCGCCCGCGAGCACGACATCCCGGTCGTGACGATGGGCGACGTCATCCGCCAGGAGTGTCGCGACCGCGGGCTCGACCCGGCCACGCACCACGGCGAGATCGCCACCGCACTCCGCGAGGAGAACGGCCCGGCCGCCATCGCGGAGCGTTCGCTCCCGATGATCCGCGAGGAACTGGAGACGAGCGACACCGTCCTCGTCGACGGCCTGCGCTCCGGCGTCGAACTCGACGCCTTCCGCGAGGCGTTCGGTGACGACTTCGTCCTCGTCAGCATCGAAGCGCCCTTCGAGGTCCGCAAGGAGCGCCTGGCCGAGCGGGGCCGTGACAAGGGCGAAGACGAGGGCGGCGAGAGCCTCGAAGCCCGAGACGAGCGCGAACGCGGCTTCGGCATGGACGAGGCGATGGCCCGGGCGGACGTCGTCATCGACAACACCGACACGCTGGCGGCGTTCCGAACCAAGGTGGAGGCACTGTTCGAGCAGGGTCCCGAGGCAGTCCAGGAACTAGAGCGATGATATACAGCGTCGACGTCCAGATTACGGCACCCGTCAACGATACGGAGGTCACCGACCGTGTGGCCGACGCCATCACGAACCTGTTCCCCGAGGCCGAGGTCGAAGAACACCCGGGCGAACTGATGGCGACGACCCACCAGCTCGAACACTTCTCCGAGCGCCTCCACGAACAGGAGATACTCGACACCGCCCGCGGCCAGTTCTTCAGCGAACAGGAGGGCGACACGTTCTCGTTCGACCTGAAGAAACAGGCCGCGTTCCAGGGTCGGGTCAACTTCGCGGTCGGTAACCCCGACGAACTGGGCGACATTCACGTCCGGGTGCGGGTGACAGACCCCAGCGTCGACGAGTTCGTGGATTACATCGCCCCGCCGACGAAAGACGGGAAACCCATCGAATCGGGCGGCGACGGGCAGTAGCTTCCGACTCCTTTCTCGCGAATCGTCTTTCGGGTGGCGCGCGCTTTCGAGCGAGTCGAGCGGCAGCGAGACTGCGAGACCAGCCGCGCGAGGGACGACCGAAGTGAAGCGAAACGCAGTGGAGCGAAACGAAGGGAGTCGGCTGGGGAGGGTGTGGTGCGGTGTCCACTGCCATCGGCGCTCGTGCGCCTGCTATCCATACAGACACCACCGACGACACAGTCCGAGCATGTGTCAAGAACGACCACACCACCGATACCGACTTCCCCCGAACCCTACAATTCACAGACCGCATGTCCACAGCAGTCTTCTTCGACCTCGACGGGACCGTCGTCGAGTTCACCCGCGACTACGGCGACGTCATCGCTGATACCCTCACCGACCACTTCGGCCACGCGCCCGACGAACTGGTCGAAGCCTACGACGAGTCCTTCTATCGCCGGTTCATGGCGGTCGAACCGGAGCCAGTCCTCGGGGCCATGCGGGACGTCTGCGAGCAGGCCGACGCCGATGCCGACCCCGAAGCCCTCCGCGAGACGCTCCTGGAATACGAACTCGCGATGACGCACGTCTCCGACGACGCCAGAGCCCTCTTCGAGGCGCTCGGCGACCGGCACCACCTCGGCGTGCTCACGAACGGGGTGCCAGAGTGGCAGCGCAGTAAACTCGACCACCACGACCTCCTGCCGCTGTTCGACACCGTCGTGACCTCCTACGAGGCCGGGGCGCACAAGCCCGATTCGGCTGTGTTCGAGTTGGCGAGAGCGCGCGCACCCGACGACACGGACGAGTTCGTCATGGTCGGTGACGACTACGAACCGGACGTACAGGGAGCCCGCGAGGCCGGATTCCGGGCCATCCACCTCGACCGCGAGAGCCAGGGGGCGCGAATCGAGAGCCTGGGCGAACTGGGGGCGCTGCTGTCGCTGCTCGGCTGAGGCTGCTTTCTCGCTCGTCAGTCGAACCCCGATACGAGCGTCGCCAGCCACTGCGCAGGGTCGTTCTTGTCCCTGACCTCGACCGCCTCGACCCACTTCACCCACTGGAACCCCCGCCGACCGGGGGCGACCAGCCGGACCGGGAACCCGTGGCCGTGGCGCAGGCGCTCGCCGTCGACGTGAGTCGCCAGCAGGGCGTCCCTGGCTTCTTCGGCAGGCAGGCTCCACCGATACCCGGTCACGGACCGAAAGCGCACCCAGCCGGCGTCGGGGTCCGCGCCTGCGGCGTCGAGGAGGTCCCCGATTCTGACCCCCTGCCAGTCGTGCTCGGAGTACCAGCCGCTGGTGCAGTCGAGCAGGGCGCGGGTTTCTGCATCGCCACCGTCGCCCGGTTCGGGGAGGTCCGAATACCGGAACTCCCGGGGCGTGTCGACCGCCCCGCCGACCGCCAGCCGCCAGTCGTCCACCGCAATCGGGTCGGGGTCGTCCGCGACCCAGCTCGTCACCGGGAAGGCGTTGCCCTCGCCGCTTCCCTCCTCGCGCGAGCCGGTGAACCGGCGGCTCGGGACGAGGTCTCTCGCGACTCCCTGCTGGAGCCGCCAGACCGCCGCGCCGCCGACCAGCAGTCCGCCCATCTTCAGGGCGTTCCGGCGCTCCGTGACGGTCTCGCGGTCCGGCAGCCGGAACCGGGCGAGCAGGTGGACGAGGAGTACTGGCAGGAGGAGCGCCCCGAGGTAGCCGTGCAGGACCAGCAGGGTGAGCCCCGGCACCGGCGAGGTCCCGCCGAGGGTCCACGCGACCCCGGTGACGAGGGCTGCCACGGCCAGCACCGAGAGCAGGATAGAGACGGCGATTGTTCTGGTGAGCCTGCCAGTGACGCGCCGCCACACCCGCCAGAACTTCAGGCCGAGCAGCACCACGAGCGCCAGCCCGACGACCCCGTGGACCACGAACAGCCAGCCGTCGTCGGGGCGAGCGGTCAGGCTCAACAGGCCCGTGGCTGCCTCGGCGAGGACCGCGACGAGGATGCCCGCGTCGACGACGCTGGGCGAGGGCGCGAGGGACTGGCGCGGCATTGGCGGTGGCTAGGGAGTGCAGGAAGATGAGCGTGGGGGCGACAGAACGTCGCCGTGGCGCGCGTTCAACCAGTGAATCACGGAACCAACAGGAACACCAGCGCCACCGCGATGAACACCACCTTCAACGCGGTGTTCACGACCACGACTTTCGTCCCGAACTCCGCGCCCCAGATGCCGAACTGGAACGGAATCGACCGCTTGAACGTCGACACCGCGAACGAGACGATGCCGCCCACGAGCATGGTCGCCACCGCCGTCTGCGGCGTGAACACGTCCTCCAGCATGGGTGCGATGAACAGCGCCCCACTCGTGGTGTCGACCGCGAACACCGCGATGACGGCTGCGGCCGCGCCCGGCAGTCCAATCAGTGAGGTCACCGGTTCCGCCACCCCGGTCACCGCCGTCAGGTCGGTCGTCTCCGTCACCACCGCGACCAGCGTGTAGACGACGAGCAGGCGCGGGAGGATGTCCAGAATCTTGTCCTTCGTGCTCGCGAGGGCGTCGGTCACCTTCTCGCGGCGGGGTTTCGCCTCGGCCTCGCCCCCGTCGCTCACCACGTCGCTGGGCATCGACTCGGGGTCGACGTTCGATGGCGAGAGCAACAGGGCCCCCGCGGCCACCCCGGTCAGGGTGATGGCGAGCGAGATGGCCGCCCGGGACCCGACATAGAGCAGGCCCACCTCCAGTCCTAAAATCGGAATCAGCACCGGGGCGTAGAACGTGAAGATGTGCTGGGCGAAGCCGAAGAAGGTGTTCACAGTCACGGCGACGAGGGTGGCCCGGTCGTCGAGCGTGCCAGCCTCGCGGAACTCCGCCAGCATCCCGTACCCGGCGGTGGGGGAGGCGGTCGTCGCGAGAATGGCCGTCCCGACCTCGTCGGGGAGGTTCGCCGGGCGGGTCAGTGGCCGGGCGAACCGGGCGACGGCGTCGACCGCGCCGAACTCGACGGCCAGGTTCGCCAGCGTCACCCCGATGCCGAGGAACACCGCGATGGAGAGGACGCGGCGCAGGACCGTCACCAGCAGGTCGACCGGGAGGTTCACGTCGCCGCGTTCGTTCCGGAGGAAAAAAGCCCCGTCGGGTCAGGACTCGGCGTCAGCAGTCGTTGACCTTCTGCAGTTCGGCCTCGCCAGCGTCCTTCTCTTGCTTGGCCGTCAGGGGGTCACCGTCTCCGTACGCGTCGGCCGCCTTCTCGAAGTGCTCGGTCGCTTTCACGAGGTGGTCGGCCTGACAGCGCGCGCTGTCGAGGTGGGTGCTGACGTCGTCAGGGGCGTCGGCCGAGACGCTGTCGAACGTCGTCTGCGAGGCGGTGAAGTGCGTCTTCGCCTTCTCGATGTCCGCCGTGGCGGCGTCGACCTCCTGATTCTCCAGGTGAGTCCGGGCGGCGGCGAGGTCCTCTCGACCGAGCAGCATCTCCTCGAACCCGGTCGCGAGCTTCGTGAAACCGGCCAGGATGCGGCGCATCGCCTCCAGCGGCGGGCGGACCTGTTTCAATTCGACCGCGTTCAGGGCTTTCAACCGCTCTGCGTCGGCGGCGTCGGCGGCCGCGAGCCCCTCGTCGATGTGGGTGGCGGTCTCCTGCATGGTCGCCTTCGACTCGCGCAGCATCTCGAGTGCCTCCCCGTAGTTCTCGTTCGTGATGACCGTCTGTATCTCTTCGAGGCGGGTGTTCGGGTTGGTGCTCTTCAGCGCCTCGACCGCGTTCGTCAGCGACGCCACGATGGTCGCGAGGTGGCGCAGCGCCTCGATGTCCTGTTGCTGTTCGGCGGTCGCGACCTCGGCTGCCGCGTCGAGTTCGGCCCGGGCCGACTCGACGACCGAACGGGTCGCCTCGATGTCGAACTCGATGCTCGCGGGGTCTTCCTGAATCTGGCTCTCCAGTTCCTGGAGTACGAACCCGACCTTGTTCAGGGAACCGACCGCCTCCTTGATGTGCCCCTCGGCACGCTCTTCGGGCGTCTCGGTGGCCGTCTCGGTGGTCTTGTCGCTCTCGCCGCCGTCGCCGCCGCTTTCGCCCCCACCGCCGCTGTCACTGCTGCCATCGTCGCTGCCGCCATCGCCGCCGGTCGTGCCGTCGGAGATGTCGGTCTCGCTACACCCTGCTACCGCGGTCACCGTGGCGGTCACCGCGAGCGAGCGAAGGTACGAGCGTCGGTTCATGTTCGGTACTTCCGGGCACCGGACTTGACCTTTTGGGCTCGGTGGTCAGAGCAATACGGCGACCACGCCGAACAGCACGAGGACGCCGAGGACGTCGCAGGTGTTGGTGACGACCGGGATGACGACGTCGTCGGGGTCGAGCCCGAGTCGGTAGGCCGCGTAGGTCGCCGCCAGCGTGACGACGATGGCCAGCACGGCGAGCACTGCACCGGACGTGAACGCGACGAGGACTACCTCGTGCGGCCCGAGGACTGCCCCGACCGTGAGTTCGGTGAGAGCCCAGGCACCTGCCCCGACGATGGGGAACACCGACAGCGCGAGGGCGACCGTGGCGATGGCGTTCCCCGCCAGCGTGTCGTCGGTCGGCTCGAACTCGACGGTCCCGAGGTGAACCGCCGTCGAGAGCCGGGCCGCGAGGATGGAGCCGAGGTTCCCCGCGGTCCCGATAGTCACGGGCACCAGCACCAGCAGCGACGGTTTCGCCAGCAGTGTGTCCTCGATGCTTCTCAGGACGAGCCCGGAGGCGATTTCGACGGTCGAGAGCGCGAGCAACAGCGGGAGCATCGCCCGCGAGATGTCCCGGACGGTCCATTGCTCCGGCATCTATCCCCCTCCCAGGCCGAGGACGATTCGCACCGCGAGTAACAGGAAGGCGATGCCGAAGACGTCGCCCGTGGTCGTCACCAGCGGGCCGACGAGCGTGTCGGGGTTGTGCCCCCGGCGGAAGCCGAGGAAGACGACGCCGACGACCGCCACGGTCAGGGCGATACCGGAGAACAGGCCCGCGAGCACGGCGATGGCGAGCAGCGTCGGCAGCGGGGCGACGGGTGCCGAGAGCAGGTTCAGAACGACGAACACCGCGGTCGCGGCGAACAGGCTGACGAAGATGCCGTTCGAGATGGCGGCCGCGATGGCGCCCCGGAGGCGGTCGTCCGAGAGGTCGACGTAGGGGTCGACCAGCCCCTGGTGGAGCCCGGTCGCGAGGCGCGCCCCGAGTGACCCGTACACGTTCCCGCGGGTCGCGAGTAGCGCCGGGACCAGCACGAGCAAGCCCTGTACCTCCTTGAGTTCGACGCGCATCCCGCCGAGGACGACGCCCGCGAACAGCCCACCGACCACGCTGGCGGCGAGCGCGGGCACCGCCTCGCGGTAGGCTTCCAGCGCGACCTCGCGGACACTCATGTCTGTCGAGTTGCAGGCCGGCGGCATAAAAACAGGTCACGCGGCGAGGGTCGCGGGTGGGTACCGGGGCGGGTCGGTGGGTGGGCGTCGGAACCGAAGTCGGCGTCGGACCCGACACCGTGACACACCCGGGCATGATTTTTGAGACCTCCCGAGAATCCCTCGAATATGGACGCTGCCGACCGCCGCGCCATCGCGGACACCCTCCGAGAGCGCGCCCTGGGGATGCGCGAGGACGCCTGCGAGGGGTTCGACGGTGCGCCAGAACTGGATCCCCTGGTCACGGAACCGGCGTACTACCAGCCCGACTCCTTTCCCGAATCGGTCGAGGAGCAACTGGACCGGCTCGCGGGCTCCGCGGGTATCGTGGTCGTCGACGAGGGCCGGGTCCTCTGCACCGAAATCGGCTACAAGGACGGCTGGATGACCCCCGGTGGGGCACAGGACCCCGGCGAGACGCTGGCCGAGACCGCAGTTCGGGAGACGTACGAGGAGACGAACATCAAGGCCGAGATTACCGGCGTGTTCTACCACCGCGACTTCGCCATCGACTACGGCTACGACGAGTTGATCCGGATTCCACTGGTGGTCTACACCGGCCGGAAGGTCAGCGGGCGGCGGGCCGCGCCAGCGCACAAGGTGCCCAGTGGCGAACCCGAGATCACGGACGTGGACTGGTTCGGGCCGGAGGAGTTGCCCGAGAATCTGACGGATAGAGAGCGCATTCAGGAGTTGCTGGACGACACGACCGCTGACTGAGAACGAGGCCGATTCTACGTCCCCGAAGATTTACTCTCCCCCGAGCGAACCTCTCCATATCTTGCGCGACCTCGATATCCTCCTGACGAACGACGACGGTATCACGGGCGAGGGGCTGGCCGCCATCCGCCGCGAACTGACCGAACTCGGCGACGTGACCGTCGTCGCGCCCGCCGACAACCAGTCCGGCGTCGGCCGGAAGCGGACGACCTACACCACCCGGACCGAACACGAGTGGGGGTACGCCATCGCGGGCACCCCGGCGGACTGTGTGGCCTACGGCCTGCGCGGGCTCGACCACGAGTTCGACCTCGTCGTCTCCGGCATCAACCACGGCCCGAACATGGGCGCGTACGTCCTCGGACGGTCGGGGACCGTCGGCGCGGCGATGGAGGCCGCCTTCCTCGGCACCCCCGCGGTGGCCGTCTCCGCGTACCACAACGTCGAGTTCTACACCCACCCGCCCGAGGAGTACGACTTCTCCACACCGGCCCGCATCACTCGTGCCCTCATCGAGGACTGCCTCGACGCCGACGTGTTCGACGCGGTCGACATCCTCAACGTGAACGGGCCGGTCGACGCGACGGACCCTCGCATCCGGGTCACCCACCCCCACGGCGACTTCGACGTCCGGGTGGAGCACAACTCGGTGGACCCCGAAGACGACGACCCCCCGGTCGACGTCGGCGAGGACGGCGAACTCATCGCCCTGCGCGATAAGTTCTGGCCCCACGTCGAGGGCTACGAGAACCCCTTCCCGGACATGGACGAGGTCCGCGAGCGCTACCCGGTCGGGAGCGACCGCCGGTCGGTCGCCGATGGCGAGGTGAGCGTCTCGCCACTGACCGCCCCCCGTGAGGCGGCCCACCACGAGAAACTCGACGCCATCGTCGACCAGCTGAACCTCACCTGACACCCGGTGGCAGGTAACCGACCGCGATGACCGTTGAGGCGGCAAAAGTGATAGACGACGGGTAGGAAAGGCGGGTAAACTATTTTAGAGACCAGTGTTACCTTCGCCCATGGTTAGAAACAGCAATCGAGCGGTCGACCGGAGAACTTTCCTGAAACTCGGCGGTGCGGGCAGTCTCGCAGCGACCGCTGGCTGTCTTGGTCTCGGCGGCGGCGGGGGTGGTGGTCCGATCACCTTCGGACAGCCTGCGGCCCAGACTGGCCAGTGGGACTTCCTGCAGCCGGGCGTCTCGAAGGCGACCGACGTCGCAGTACAGCACATCAACGACGCGGGAGGGCCACTCGGACGCGAACTCGTCCTCGAACGCTCGGACACTGCGGTGAACCCACAGGAGGCACGCACCGTCGTCACGCAACTCACGGAGAACGAGGACGCCATCGCGCTGCTCGGGCTGTTCTCCAGCGAACTCGAACCGCTGTACGACTTCCTGCAGGAGCAACAGACGCCGGTGGTCACGCCGTGGCCGGGCTCGAACTTCCTCGACACGCGCGGCGGCGACAACGGCACGCCGGAAGACGTGAGCGACGACGGCTGGATCTGGCGGACGGTCATCAGTGACACGGTCCACACGGCCGGTGCAGCACTGCGTGCGCTCGACCAGGGACACGATACGGTCGGCGTCATCAACGGTACGACCTCCGGCGCGCGGAGCTGGGCGAACGGGTTCATCAGCGCCTACGAGGGCAACGGCGGTACCATCGCCGAGCAGGTCGAGGTGGCCCAGGGCGAGTCGAACTACCAGTCCGCGCTCGAACGGCTGTTCCAGGCCGACTTCAGCGCGTTCGCGGTGAGCCTCCCGCTCGAGGACGCCATCACGCTCCTGAGCGACTGGTCCGACGGCGGCTACGGTCGCCAGCCCATCCTCTCGGACCCGCTGGCCCAGAACGACCTCCCCGACCAGGTCGGGAGCGCGCTGAACGGCGCGTGGGCGGCCAGCCCGGGTGAATCTGGCCCGAACTACGACACCTTCGAGAGCGCCTACCAGAGCGGTGAGGGCGACGCCGAGATCAACGCCTGGACGCCGCCGGCGTGGGACGCCACCATGGTCACCGCACTCGCCGTCGAGCGCGCCGGTGAGGCCACCGCGGAGGCCATCGAACAGAACATCGGGCCGGTGTCGCGCGGCCCCGGTACCGAAGTGGCGACCTTCGCCGAGGGGAAGGAGGCGCTCGACAACGGCGAGGAGATCACGTACATGGGCGCTGCGACGCCGGTGACGTTCACCAAGTTCGGCAACGTCGTCGGCTCGGTCGTCATCAACGAAATCCAGGATGGCAAGTTCGCACAGACCGAAACCATCCCGGCGGACGACCTCCGGGAGTTCGTGCCGGAGGGCGAGTACTAAGCGATGGGACTCGCACAGAACCTCATCTTCGGGCTGGTTACGGGCTCGTACATCGCCATCGCGGCCATCGGGTTCACGCTCATCTACGGCATCGTGGACATGATCAACTTCGCGTACGGCGAGTACATCACCGCCGGGGCGTTCATCGGTCTGCTCGTGGCCGGGTCGCTCCCGCTGCCACTGCCGGTGGCCGTCCTCGTCGCGATGGCCGGCGGCGGCATCGTCAGCCTCCTGCTCGCGAAGGTGTTCTTCACGCCCATCAACCACACCGGCCCGATACCGATGCTGCTGACCTCTATCGGGCTCGGCCTCATCCTCCGGAACGTGATTCGCCTCGTCGCGGGACGGAGTGCCCGGTACTACGACACGGAGACGACGACGTGGCAGTTCCAGGACGTCCCGGCGCTGAGCGTCGGGTCCGTCGACCTGCTCGGGAGCTTCTTCGTGACCTCCCAGCAACTCGTCGTCGTCGGCTGTGCGGTCGGTGTGTTCCTCGTCCTGCACGGGCTGTTGACCCGGACCGACGTGGGGATCGCGATGCGTGCGATGAGCGACGACGAGGCGCTCGCCCGCGTCCGTGGCATCGACACCCAGCTCATCCGCAACAGTGTCTGGGTGCTCGCTGGCATGCTCGCCGGACTGTCGGGTGTGCTCCTGGGCATCCAGACGAACGTGAGCGTCACGACGGGGTTCAGTCAGATACTCATGATACTGTCGGCCGCCATCCTCGGCGGGGCCGGGAGCCCGTACGGAGCCATCGCCGGTGCGTACGTCATCGGCATCGTGCTTTCGCTCTCGACGGCGTTCCTCCCCTCGGGGATGACGGGCATCTCGTCGGCGGTCGCGTTCATGATACTCGTCGTCGTCCTGCTCGTCAAGCCGAGCGGTATCGCCGGCCGGGAGGTGCGTGAAGCGTGAGCGTACTCGACTCGCTCCCGGACCGCGACTCGGACCTCGCGCTGGTCGTCGGCACCGTCGCCGTCGTCCTCGGGCTCCTCATCGCGTTCTCGCCGGTCACGGCGACGATTCCGGGCGACCTCTACGTGTTCTTCGAGGTCGGTATCCTGTTCGTCATCTACGGCATCCTCGTGCTGGGGCTCGACCTCCAGTACGGGCACACCGGCCTCGTGAACTTCGGGCACGTCGTGTTCTTCGCGGCTGGCGCGTACACGATGGCGATGCTTTCGGCCGTGGATTCGTTCGAGGGAATCGCCCTCGGGCTCCCCTGGCCGGTCGGGCTCGTCGCCGGCGTCCTCGTGGCGGCGGCCCTCGGTGCGTTCGTCGGTGCCACGTCGTTGCGCCTTCGCGGGGACTTCCTCGCCATCGTCACGCTCGCCACCGCCGAGATATTCCACACGCTGTTCGTCAACTTCACGGACGTCTTCGGCGGGACGACCGGCATCTTCGGCGTGCCGACGCCGCTCGGCGACCTCGCGGGCAGTCGCGACGCGACGCTGGTGGCGACGCTCCTGGTGTTCGGCGGGCTCACCGCGCTGACGTTCGCCATCGTCGCGCGGCTCACGGAAGCTCCCTACGGCCGCGTGTTGCGCGCCATCCGCGCCGACGAACTGGTGGCGCGGTCGGTCGGCAAGTCCACGTTCCGCTACAAGATGCAGTCGTTCGTCTACGGGGCCGCACTCGCCGGCTTCGCGGGGGCCATCTTCGCGATGTACAACGGGGCCATCTCGCCGGACTTCTTCGAGTTGCAGGTGACGGTGACCGTCTGGATCGGCATGCTGCTCGGCGGCGCGTCGAACCACCGCGCGGTGCTCGGCGGCCTCGGCATCATCATGGGCCTCCGGCTGTTCTCGCGGTTCGCACAGGACGCCGCACCCGTCACCGCCGGCGAGTTCGCGTCCATCCGGCTCATCGTCGTCGGCCTCATCCTCGTGCTCGTCATCAGGTACCGGCCCGCCGGTATCTGGGGCGACGAACGCGACCTGGAGGTGGACTCGTGACGCTGCTCGACGTCGACAGTCTCGACAAGCAGTTCGGCGGGCTCGTCGCCATCGACGACCTCTCGGTCTCGTTCGACGCGGGCGAGCTGGTCGGGGTGATGGGCCCCAACGGGGCCGGCAAGTCGACGTTCTTCAACTGCGTGAGCGGCGTCGTCGAGCCCGACGGCGGGTCGGTCGTCTTCGACGGTGAGGACGTCACCGGCGTGGAAACCGAAGTGCTCGCACGCCAGGGACTGGTCCGGACGTTCCAGCACACTCGCCAGCTCGACACGATGACCGTCCGGGAGAACGTCAGGCTCGCCGCGCCGGACCAGCCCGGCGAGCGGACCGTCTCGGCGCTGCTCCGAACCGACGGCATGCAGGAGACCGAGGACGCGGTGGCCGAGCGAGCCGACGAACTCATCGAGACGTTCGAACTCACCCGCCTCGCCGACGAGTACGCGAGCAGCCTCTCGGGCGGCCAGCGCAAACTGCTCGAACTCGCACGCGTGCTGATGCTCGACCCGGACCTGCTCCTGCTCGACGAGCCGTTCGCCGGGGTGAACCCCACGCTCACGAACGAGATCGCGGCCCACATCCGCGACCTGAACGACGACGGGATGACCGTGGTCGTCATCGAGCACGAACTCGAGACGCTGACCGAACTCGTCGACCGGCTCGTCGTGCTCCAGCAGGGGAGTCTGCTCGTCGAGGGCGACCCCGAGACCGTACTGAACGACGAGCGCGTCATCGACGCCTACCTGGGTAGCTGACCATGAACGACGCAACGACACTCGACGACACGTCGGACGACACCCGCAGCACGCGGGGAGACCACCTGCTCGAGGTCACCGACCTCGATGCGGGCTACGGCGACCTCCAGGTCCTCACCGGCGTCGACATGCACGTCGACGACGGCGAGTACGTCACCATCGTCGGCCCGAACGGGGCCGGGAAATCGACGGCCATGAAGTCGATCTTCGGCCTCGCGGACCGGATGGGCGGCAGTATCACGTTCGGCGGCACGGACATCACCGACTATCCGCCCGAAGAGGTCATCACGGTGGGGATGAGCTACGTCCCCCAGACCGAGAACGTCTTCCCGTCGCTCACCGTCGGGGAGAACCTCCGACTCGGGGCGTACATCCTCGACGACGTGCCCGAGGAGCGCAAGCAGGCGGTGTTCGACCGCTTCCCCGTCCTCGAAGAGCGCCTCGACCAGGACGCTGGCACGCTCTCGGGCGGCCAGCAGCAGATGCTCGCGATGGGCTGTGCGCTCATGCTCGACCCTGACCTGCTGTTGCTCGACGAGCCCTCGGCCGGACTCGCACCCGACCTCGTCGACGTCATGTTCGACCGAATCGACGAGGTGAACGACGCCGGCACCTCCATCCTGATGGTCGAACAGAACGCGAAAGAGGCGCTCCGGCGCTGTGACCGCGGCTACGTCCTCGCACAGGGCGAGAACCGCTACGAGGGCCGGGGCGACGCACTGCTCGACGACGACGAGGTGCGCCGGCAGTTCCTCGGCGGCTGAGGCGGGGCGACTGCTGCCCCGGCTCGGACCGCCACTAGAACGACTGTTCGGTCCCGATTCCGTCCGCGGTCGCCGACTCGTACACTTCTGCCGCGGTTGCCGCGTCGAGGACCGCCGTTCCGACGCTCTCGACCACCAGTATCTCCTCGTCTGACTCCCGACCAGCCTCACCCTCGAACACCGCCGATAGCGGAATCAGGTCCTCGGTGGTCAGGTCGGTCGCCAGCAGGTCACCGATCTCTGCGACCTCCTCGGGCACGTCCGCGAAGACGCGCGCGGCCCGGTCGAACACCGCGGACTCCAGTTCCTGCATCTCGCCGGTGTACGCGCCGACCGCGACGACGAGTGTGCCCGGTTCGAGCGCGTCGGCGGGGAACACGGGCTCCGTGCTGGTCGTCGCCGTCACCACGACGGTCGCGTCCCGAACCGCTTCCTCGGCCGAGTCGACGGCTTCGGCCGGGATGTCGTGCTCGCGGAGGTCGGCCGCGCAGTCCTCGCGCGAGTCACTCGGGGAGTAGATGGCGACGGACTCGACGTCACACAGCGCCGCGATGGCGCGGGTCTGCCAGCGTGCCTGCGTCCCGGCACCGAGTACCCCGACCCGGACGGGGCCACTCGGGGCGAGGTCGCGTGCTGCCAGGCCGCCGATGCAGCCGGTCCGGGCGTTCGTGATGCGCCCGCCGTTCATGAACGAGACGGGCTGACCGGTTCGGGCGTCCGCGAGGACGACCTGCGCGTGGATGGTCGGCAGCCCGCGGTCGGCGTTGCCCTCGTTGACGCCGACGAGTTTCGTCGCGAAGTGGGGCTCACCGTGGATGTACGCGGGCATCGCAAGTCCCATCCCCAGCGGCTCCGGCCCGTCGAGGCCGGTCCCGATGTCGTAGTGCGGGCGGTCCGGCCGTTCGACCGCCCCTCGCCCTTGCTTCACGAGTGCGTCCTCGACCACGGGCGCGAGCGACGGGAGGTCCACGAGCGAGGCGACCTCCTCGTCAGAGAGTACCAGTACCATGTCCGGGGAGTGTCCGGCCGCCGTGTTAACTGTTCGCTCCCTGTGGCTGTTCGCAGGCAGGTCACTTCGTCAACCGCGCCTTGTAGTACACGCCCCGGTCGTCCACCTCGGTTACGGACCACGGCGTGCCCACGCAGGCGTCTCGCAGCCGGTCGGGCGACACGAGCAGGAAGTGCAACGTCTCCCCGACGAGGCGCTCTCCGTCGCGGTCGTACTCGAAGTGGAAGGTCCGGTGTGCGACACCCCCGCGCGGGTCTGGCCGGTACCCGAACATCTCGCCGGGGTCGTCGAGCGCGGCAGGGTCGTACTCGTCGACCCACGCGGTCGCGTCGCTGGTCGTCACGCGGGCGAACTCACAGAGCAGGGACCGGATTCCCGCGATGGAGCCACCGAGGCCGAGCTGGGTCCCGTTCGCGAGCAGGCTCGGGAACCGGTTCGTGGGATAGGGCATGTCGAACATGTCCGCGACGTGGGCGTCCTCGATTCCGCGTTCGCGGGCTGTCTCGACCGCACCGGGGCTCACGTCGAAGGCCGTGACGGGAACGTCGTGTCTCTGCAGGAACAGGGCGTGTTTCCCGCTCCCGCAGCCGACGTCGAGTACGGGGCCATCGAGCGCGAGCAACCGGTCCGGGAAGTCGCTGTCACCCTCACCGAGTTCGGTGAAGTAGTTCTCGTGGATGTGGCCGTCAGCCGTCTCGGCTCCATCCACGTACTGGCACTCGCCGCGGAGCCCGCCGCGCTGGTAGTCCAGCATGGCGGTCCCCAGTGGGTCTCTGGACACACTCTAGTTAACACACCTCAAATTACAAAAATCTGCAATGAAATGTGGTAGCACCTAGCGTCGACAGCTCCGGTTCCGGGTGCCGTGTCGAACTGGCTATCTCAGGTTCTCGACTCACCGACCGCGAGCACCCCGACCAGCACCAGCCCGGCAGCCAACGAGCCCAACAACACCGCGAACGCGGGCTGGAACCCCGCGATGTCGGAGACGATACCGACGACCGCGGGTGCGACCGCCCCGACGCCCATGAGGGCGGTCCGGACCACGCCGAGCCCCCCGCCAGCGACGGAATCGGGAATCAACTCGACGAGGTAGGCGCCCCGAACCGGCCGGAAACCGTGGCTGCCGAGCCCGAAAGCGACGACAGACGCGGCGAGGACGGGAAGGGGACTCCGCGGAAGCGCGACGACCAGCGCCAGCCCGACCGTCGCCAGCGCCAGCGTCCCGCCGATGACCGTCAGCCGGCCGAGGCGGTCGCTCACGTCGCCGGTGACGACCTGCACGAGGCTCACGAGGAACAGGCTCGAGTACAGGGTTCCGGCCGTCGCTGGCGACAGCCCCGCTGCTTCTTCGAGGTACAACGGCAGGAACGCGACCGCGCCGTTGTAGGCGAACGAGAACAGGACGGTCACGCCGACGAAGACGAGGAACCAGCGGTCCGAGAAGAGGGCACGGTAGGCGCTCGCGCCGCCATCGCCGCGCTCCCGCGCTGGCTCCTCCGGCAGCCGACGTGGCACCCGCCACCGGAACAGCCCCGCCAGCACCAGCCCCGCGATACCGCCGCCGAGGAACACCACGTGCCACTCCACACCGCCCGCGGCCAGCGCCCAGACAACGGCGGCCGGCGCGACCACCCCACCGAAGGCCCCGAAGGTGTCCATCACGCCGAGAGCGCGGCCGGTTCTGGCAGGATACACCCGCGAGAGCAGCCGGACCGCGACCGTCTTGTGTGCGCCCGTCCCGGCCCCGACGAACACCATCACGCCAACGAAGACGGCGAACGGGAGCGGAATCGAGAGCGCGAGCGCACTCACGGCTGCGACGATGGCACCGGCAGTCACGACCCGAACACCGCCCACCCGGTCCGCGAGCAACCCAGACGGGAACTGCATCGCGGCGTAGGCCAGCATCAGGGCAGTGAACGCAGACCCGACGACCGCGTTCGAGACGCCGTAGGTACTCTGCAGCGTCCCGAACAGCGGCGGGAACGCGTATCTGAGGAACTTCGCGAGGAACCAGATGAGCGCTGTCAGGACCAGCGCGTCGTACCCGGCGAGGCCGCGCAGTCGGCGGGCCACTCTATCCGAACGGGCCACCGCCGCCGCCACCGAGACCGCCCATACCGCCGCCGCCTTGCTTTTGCATCTTCTTCATCATACGCTGCATGTCGCCGTCCATGCCGCCCTGGAACTGTTTGAGGGTGCGCTCCATCATCTTGTGCTGCTGGAGCAGTTCGCGGACCTTCTCCTCGGGCTGGCCCGAGCCGCGGGCGATGCGCTCGACTTGCTTCTGGCCGATGCCACGCGGATTCTCCATCTCCTTGTCGGTCATCGAGTCCATGATGACCTCGAAGCTGCGCATGCGCTCCTGGGTCACGTCCATGGCGTCGTCGGGCAACTGGTCCTTGATGCCCCCACCGAAGCCCGGAATCATGTCCATGATCTGGTCGAGCGGCCCCATCTTGTTCATCGCGTCCATCTGCTTTTTCATGTCCTTCAGGGTGAAGTTCCCCTTCAGCATGTCCTCGGGGTCCCACTCCTCGTCGTCCTCGGCCTGGGTCTCCTCCATCGCGCGCTCGACGCGCTCGGTGAGCTGCTTCAGGTCGCCCATGCCGAGCAGGCGGGAGATGAAGCCGTCGGGCTCGAAGCGTTCGACGTCTTTGACCTCCTCACCGGTCCCGAGGAAGGCGATGGAGGAACCGGTCTCGTTGACGGCCGCGAGTGCGCCACCACCCTTCGCCGTCCCGTCGAGCTTCGTGATGACGACGCCGTCGATACCGATGGACTCCTCGAACTTCTGGGCCTGCTCTTTCGCGGACTGCCCCATCGCGGCGTCGATGACGAGCAGGTTCTTGTCGGGGTTGGCGACGCCCTCGATGCGCTCTATCTGGTCGATGAGCTCCTGGTTCAGCCCGTCACGACCGGCGGTGTCCACGATGCGGATGTCGGCGTCTTTCGTCGCTTCCATCCCGTCACGGACGATTTCGAGGGGGTCCTCGGCGTCCTCGTCGCCATAGAACTCGACCTCTGCGCGACGTGCCATCTCCTTGGACTGGTCGTACGCGCCGGGGCGGTCCGTGTCAGTCTGGATGATGGCCGGGCGCATCCCTTTCTTCGAGAACCACCAG
The DNA here is from genome assembly GCF_051801355.1 of Haloarchaeobius ordinarius. GTDB lineage: Archaea > Halobacteriota > Halobacteria > Halobacteriales > Natrialbaceae > Haloarchaeobius. The sequence goes on from NZ_CP196560.1 coordinate 1,116,980, forward strand.
GCTATCTTCGCCGCGCTCGTGGTCTTCCCGGACCCGTACAGGCCAGCGAGAAGGATGGTCTGATTCTCCAGGGGGAGGTCCGTGGAGTCACCGACCAGTGCGACGAGCTCCTCGTAGACGATTCGGAGCACGAAGTCGCGGGCCGGCGTCCCCTTCGGTGGCTCCTCCTCCAGGGCGCGCGTCTTGATGTTGTCGGAGAGGTCCATCACGAGGGAGACGTCGACGTCGGCCTGCAGGAGCGAACGTTGAATCTCCTTGACGATCTCCTCGACGTCTTCTTTCGAGAGACGGGACTTCCCGCGGAGTTTGTCGAGGGTGCCCCGCAACGAACTCCCGAGGTCGTCGAGTACCATTTACCGTCTGGTAAACGGGTCGTGCGTTAAAGCCTTTTTCTCGGCGCGTGTCTCTCGGGAACCGCTCGTGTCGGTTCGGGGACCGAAACTCGTTCCTGCAGAGCTTTAAGGTGTGGTAACGTATACCAAATGGCGTGGCTGCGTGACCGACGACCACACTGTCATCCCACCTTTCCGCAGTCACTCTCGACCGCCCGCGAGCGCCGCGTCTCTCTGCCACCTGGGACCGCCACCCGACGCGGAGATCTTCCAGTGGCTGGTCGGGCAGCGCCGCTCTCCGGAACACAGACGGGCTGGAGAGAAAGCGCCGCCGACGGTGCAGCCTACTCCTCGTCTTCCTCGAGCAGCCGGGCGACCATCCGCTCGGGGTCGAACCGTTCGAGGTCGTCGTAGTCCTGCCCCACGCCGAGGAACAGGATGGGCTTGCCCGTGACGTGGGCGATGGAGATGGCCGCGCCACCGTTGGAGTCGGCGTCGGCCTTCGTGAGGATGGCCCCGTCGATGGCGGCCGCCTCGTTGAACTTCTTCGCACGCTGGACCGCGTCCTGTCCAGCCACGGCCTCGTCGACGAAGATGGTCATATCCGGACCGACCACGCGTTCTATCTTCTCGAGCTGGTCCATCAGGCCCTCGTTCGTGTGCAGGCGACCCGCCGTGTCGCCCAGAACCACGTCGATGTCGTGGGCCTCGGCGTACTCGACGGCGTCGTAGATGACCGCCGCCGGGTCGCCGCCTTGCTCGTGGGCGATGAGCTTCGTGCCGAGGGTGTCGGCGTGCTCGCGAATCTGCTCGTTCGCGCCGGCGCGGTAGGTGTCCCCGTTCGCCAGCACGGACGAGAGCCCGCGCTCTTCGAAGTAGCGCGAGAGCTTCGCGATGCTCGTCGTCTTCCCGACGCCGTTGACGCCAGTGAAGATGATGACGACGGGCTTTTCGGCCTCTGCGATGCGCGCATCGAAGTCGAACTGGCCGACCGAGATGACGTCGTACAGCGCGTCTGCGAGCGCCTCCTCGACGATGTTCCCCGTCGACTCGGTGAACTTCCGGCGCTCCCCGACGAGTTCACGCTTGATGTTCTCGAGAATCTCGTTGGCGACGCTCATCTCCACGTCGGACTGGATGAGCGCCATCTCCAGCTCCCAGAGCGGGTCCTCGAGGTCTTCCTCCTCGATGACGAACTTGCCGGTGGCGGCCGCCTTCAGCTTGGAGCCGATGCCGGTCGAGCCACTCGTCGACTCCTCGGCGTCGTCCTCGGCCTCGCGGGGGTCGGCCTCCGGAACTGCGTCTGCCGACCCCGGTTCCTCGTCTGCCGACGCTGGCTCTTCGTCCTGCGGGGCTGATTCGACTGCCTCCTCGGGCTCCGGGACCGCCTCGTCGCCGGTGTCGACGGCCGCGTCGTCCGGCGTGGGTTCGGTTGACGCCTCGGCGTCGGCCGCAGCCACCTCGTCGTCGGCTGGCGGCTCCGCCTCGGCTTCGGGTTCCTCCGCGTCGACCTCCTCTTCGGCCGCCTCGGCCTTCTCGTCGGCCGTCTCCTCGACGTCCTTGCGGAAGCTACCCAGCTTCTTCTTCAGGTTGTCGAACATCGCTCTCGATTATTCGTCGTCGCCTTCCTCTTCCGCCTGCTGTTGCATCTGCTGCATCTGCTGTTGCATCTGCTGCTGTTGCATCTGCTGCATCTGCGCCTCGATTTCGCTGTTCTCGTCTTCGAGCTCCGCGATCTCCTCGTTGAGCTCGTCGATGTAGTCGTCGAGGGAGTCCTGCTTGTTCTCCAGGGTCTCGATGGCGCCGTCGCGGTCACGCTCTGCCGCGTAGCCGCCGCCGAGGCCGACGATGATCTCGTCGATGTCCTGGACTTCGGCGCGGATGTACGCGTCGCCGCCGAGCGGGACCTGCACGATGGACTCGGATTCGAGCGTCTCGAGCGCCTCGATGGCCTCGTCGATCTCGCTCTTCTCGTTACGGACCTCGGTGATCTCCTCTTCGATCTCCTGAATCTCGGCCTGGATCGCCTGCATCTCCTGCTGGAGCTGCTGGGCCTGCCCGCCGCCACCGCCCATCATTGTTCCTCGACCTCCGTGATCTCGACCTGGGTACGCTTGACGTTGTGCTTGCTGCCGAAGTTCGCGTACGTGTGCTCGCGTGCGACGTTCTCGTTTGCTGCCTCGATGGTCGTCTCGAACGGGTTCGGCCCGTGACGTGTCTGGAACGTCCCGCGGATAGTAAACTGACTCATGCCCGAGACTGCGTGAGCGAGATGGAAGAATCTTCCCTTCTCCAGCGCTCCCGCTCGTGACGCGTTCTCACACGATTCTGGCACGATACAGAAGTCCCGTCAGTCGATTAGGGAGGAAACAGCAGAACGAGCAGTGGGTGCTCAGTCGATGAGTCCCAGTGCGTCCTCGATGCGACCGAGTTCCGGACCGGTCGTGTCCTCACCGGCGACGTAGCCGTTGTCGTTGACGACGAGGCCGGAGCCGACGAGCGGGGCACCGTAGTTGATGGTGCCGACGTCGGCAGGGACACCGAGGTGGTCTTCGAGGAAGTCCAGTTCGGCGTCGGTGGACTTGGGGTGACACAGCACGCCCCTGTTCGTGGCGACGGCGGCGGTCCCGACCGTACGGACTCCCGCGAGGTCGCCGCGTTCGACGGGGACCTCGAGGGTGTCCTCGACGACCGCGACGGCCTCGTCGGAGAGGTCCGGGTGGACGTACGCGCCGGTGTCGTTGGCGAGCACGATGTTCCCGGCGGCGTTGCGGCGGCCGGGGAGTTCGCCGATGGGACTGTCGACGACCTCGGCGATGCGGTCGAGCTCGCGGTCGCGGACGCGACTCGTCACGACGAGTCCGTTGGAGTTACCGGCGGCTAGCGCGCCGACGGTGGACGAGCCGGCGATGGTGGTCGGGATGACGGGCACCTCGAGTTCGTCGGCCATCGCTTCCTGGACGGACGACTCGATGTCTGGACGGCAGAGGAGACAGTCGTTGGTCGTCCGCGCGAAGACGCCGACGTACGGTGACCCGGCGAACGAGGTACGGAGCACGTTACTCCGCGTGTTCGGCTTCCACGACGGCCTCGCCTTCCTCGTCGAAGCGGGCGGCACGGACGCGGAGCTTGCTCGGGGGCTTCTTCCGGCCGCGCGACCAGACTGCTTCGTTGATGGAGGGGTCGAGACGGACCGAATCCGCGTCGACCTTGAAGTGCTGGGCGAGGTGCTCGCGGATGAGCGTCATCGCTTTGTCTGCACGCTTGTGCTTCGCCTCTGCGTTAACGTCTCGGAGCGGGACGGTGACGACGCGCTCCTCGAAATCACTGGAACTCATTATTCGTCGGTGTCGTTACGTCGCCAGTTGCGGCGCTTGTAGTTCCGCTGGACTTCCATGTCGGTCTTGAGCATGACCCACGCCGGCACGCGACTGTTCTGTCGCTCGAGCTTGGCGAGGCGCTTTTTCTTGGCCTTCGATTTCTTACCCATAGTGGCCGGAAGTACCTCTGCCGAGTTTAAAATGTTGTTCTTTTCCGGGCGCTCCGGCGAGCCACTAGGTGTCTTGGCACGGGCGTTTCCCCTCTGGTCGGTCTACGTCTCGGTGACCCATGCCCGACGGCAGTACGCACGACCGTACGCGTCGCGCAGTCCTCCGGAGTGTGGCAGCGACCGCCGGTTCGGCCGCCGTGGTCGGGACCGTCGGTGCGAGCAGCGAACCGACGACCACGGCCGGTTCGACTACGACGACCGGCGGAACGAGCCCCACGGCCGGAACGACCGGTACCCGGGCATCCGACGCCGGGACGACCGGAACCACCAGCGGTGGCGGGGCGACCATCCGCCGCCAGATGGCGTTCGCGGAACCCGAGGCGTACGAGGGAGAGTACGTCGGCGACTACCTCGTGGTCACGGACCAGGTCACGGCTGCCGTGGACACCGGCGGGGTCTCCCAGTGCGACCTGACCGGGTGGGACCCGTCGAACACCGTGGTCTACGAGGCGGTTCTCACGGACACGCTCGCACGCGACCCGGAAGGGGCCGAGGTACGGGTCGTGGTCGATGGGACGAACGACCCCATCGAGTCGGGGTCGGTGTTCGTCATCAGTACCGCCGACACCTGCGAGGGCGGGTACGTCGGCGTCGGCACCGAATCCGTCTCGAACGCGCGGATTCCAGCGGGGGCTGAGACGACCGCCCCGAAGCAGGACGAGGGTGCTGGCGGCCCACTTCCCGGGTTCGAAGGGGCAGGAGCCGTCACGGCCATCCTCGCGGTGCTCGGCCTCGCCCGCCGGCGTGATTAGAGCCTGAAACGTTCGACCGTCCGGTACTCGGGACCCGCTGGTGTGAGGACGCTCTCGGTGAGGCGGACCTCCTCGACGTGCATCGACCCCGCACCGGGGTCGTTGTCTCGCACACACGCTTGCACCGTCTCTTTGCCCCCGGCGTGTTCCATCCGGGCCAGCGTGACGTGGGGTGTGAACTCGTGCGACTCCGGCGAGAAGCCGATGGCGGTCGTCTCTGCCTCGATACCCTCGTGGAGCGCGGTCATCTCCGCGACCCCCTCGCGGACGCCGAGCCACAGGACGTTGATGTAGTTCAGGGAGGGGAAGACGCCGAGGCCGCCGAAGGTGGCCTCGAACGGGTCGACCTCGGACTCCCTGACACCCGCCTCGACGGCCTCGGTGACGGCGGGGAGGCGGGCCTTGCTCACCTCCCCGAGGAACTTCAGCGTGACGTGGGCCTGCGTCGGGTCGACGAACGTCAGGCCGGTCGCCTCCGCGAAGCAGTCCTGGAGGGCCGCCACGTCCTCGGCGATGTCGTCGGGGAGGTCGATACTGACAAACAGTCGCATGATGCTGTTGACGGCCGACTGGAACTTGAATGTGTCTCCCGTTCAAACCGCAAGAGGGAGTGGCATTCGTTGGCCGGTCAGGGTCCGCGCTCTCCCCGGTGTGGCGGCGCCCCGCAGGGGTCGATTCGGTCGGTTTCCGAGGGTCGCAACCCTTACCCGTGTTCACGGCCAACCGCGTCGTATATGACTGACCGCGAGCGAGACCACGAATTCTCGGAGGGACAGGGTTTCTCGGACCCCTACGACGAGTTCGACCTCGAGCCCCCAGAGCTCGGTGTCGACCCGACGAAGGTGGACCCCGTCGACTCGCGCGTCCTGACGGACATGCTGGACCGCCGCAACGTCGATGCGGACTCGGTCGACGCCGACGAACTCATCGACGTCGGCCTGAGCTACATGGGCATCAACCGCCACGAACAGGCCGCTGACACGTTCGAACGCGCTGCCCGGTTCGCCGAGGAGGATCCGGTCAAACAGGAGGGGTGGGTGAACAAGGGTGTCGCCCACGCCGAGATGGAGGAGTGGGACGAGGCCATCGGTGCCTATCAGGAGGCGCTCCACATCGACGACGAGGGGCCGTTCGCCGCCGACGCGGAGACGAACCTCGCCTACGCACTCTGGGAGTCCGGTGACGTCTCCCGGGCGCTCGAACACGCCGAGCGTGCCGTCGAAATCGACCCGCGTTCGCCCCAGGCGTGGTACAACCGCGGCTTCTTCCTGCTCGAACGCGGCCTCGCCGAGGACGCGCTCAACGCGCTCGACAACGCCATCCGTCTCGGGATGCGCAACGCCGACGTGCTCGGCGAGAAGGCCCGGGCGCTCGAAGAACTCGGACGTGACGAAGAGGCCGAGGAGGTCGCCGAGGAGGCAGAAGAACTTCGCAAACGCGCAGAAGAGGAACTCGTCGAATGATCGTCAACGAGCGACAGACCGAGGAGGGACTGCTGGTCTCCGTCTGCGACCCGGACGTGATGGGCGAGACGTTCGAGGACGGGCCGGTGTCGCTGACGGTCTCCGAGGAGTTCTACGGCGGCGAACACCGCGACGAGGACGCCGTCCTCGACAGCCTGCGCCGGGCGACCGTCGCCAACATCGTCGGCAAACGGTCCGTCGACGTGGCCGTCGAGGCGGGCATCATCGACGAGGACGCGGTACTCGCCATCGAAGGGACGTTACACGCCCAGTTGCTCCGGCTGGGCTGAATTGGAGCACGGAATCACGTCACTGCCGGCCCAGCCGCTTCTCGAACACGTCGTCCACGCCGTCGTCGGTCACGCCTCTGAAGACCACGAGGTACCCGACGACGACGCTCAGCAGGAATTCTGACTCGACGAGCAGCGAGTCGGCGGAGTGTGCGGTGGTGAACACCACCGTCGGGGCGACGAGAGCGGTGAACACGACGACCGTGACGAGCCACACGTCGAAGAGTCGGCGCATGGGCGGGAGTGAGTCGGGCAGCCGATTTAAAACCGGCGTCTCGTTTCCGGTCGTTGAAAACGACAGTCGTCGACGGTGACACCAGTGGCGGGCTGTCGCGCAACGGCGGGATACTGTGACACTGCCGACAGACGCGTCCTGTACCGAAGGACAGTTGGGTCTCTGGCCCCCAGGAGACGACAATGAGCACCCAGACGACCGACCCCCTCGACGTCGAACGCATCCGGCAGGACTTCCCCATCCTCCAGCGCGAGTTCGACGGGACGGCCCTCGTCTACCTCGACAACGCGGCGACGACGCAGACCCCCGAACAGGTCGTCGACTGCATCGTCGACTACTACCACGGCTACAACGCGAACGTCCACCGCGGCATCCACACGCTGAGCCAGGAGGCCTCTATCGCCTACGAGGACGCCCACGACCGCGTCGCCGAGTTCATCGGCGCGTCGGGTGGCCGCGAGGAGGTCATCTTCACGAAGAACACGACCGAGAGCATGAACCTCGTCGCCTACGCCTGGGGCCTGAACGAACTCGGACCCGGTGACGAGGTCGTCACCACGGAGATGGAACACCACGCCTCGCTGGTCACCTGGCAGCAGGTCGCAAAGCGCACCGGCGCGGACATCAAGTTCATCCCCATCGACGAGTCGGGCCAGCTCGACATGGCGGCCGCCGCAGACCTCATCACCGACGACACGGAGATGGTCTCGGTGGTCCACGTCTCGAACACGCTCGGCACCGTCAACCCGGTCTCGGAGATAACCGACCTCGCCCACGACCACGACGCCCTCGCGTTCGTCGACGGCGCACAGGCCGTCCCGACGCGCCCGGTCGATGTCGAGGCCATCGACGCCGACTTCTACGCCTTCTCCGGGCACAAGATGTGCGGCCCGACCGGCGTCGGCGTCCTCTACGGGAAGCGCCACATCCTCGACGAGATGGAGCCGTACCTCTACGGCGGCGGGATGATAAAGAAGGTCACCTTCGAGGAGTCGAAGTGGAACGACCTGCCCTGGAAGTTCGAGCCCGGCACGCCCAACATCTCGCAGGGCATCGCGCTCGAAGCCGCTATCGACTACCTCGAGGACATCGGGATGGAGCGCGTGCAGGCCCACGAGGAGATGTTAGCCGAATACGCCTACGACCGCCTCTCCGAGCAGGGTGACGTGGACATCTACGGGCCCACGCCAGAGCAGGGTCGCGGCGGTCTCGTCTCCTTCAACCTCGACTCGGTCCACGCCCACGACCTCTCCTCCATCGTCAACGACTACGGGGTGGCCATCCGGGCCGGCGACCACTGCACCCAGCCCCTGCACGACAAACTGGGTGTCGCCGCCAGCGCCCGCGCCTCGTTCTACATCTACAACACCCGCGAGGAGGTCGACGCGCTGGTCGAGGCGGTCGACGAGGCGCGCCAGCTGTTCGCGTAACCCCGAACACAACCGTTTTCGTCGCTCCACTCGACTCGTCAGCGCATGGACCAGACCGCCCTCCGCGAGCGCGCCCGGACCTACTTCGGCGGGCTCTCGCCGACCCACGACTGGCACCACGTCCAGCGCGTCGTCACAAACGCCGAGCACCTCGCCGCAGAGACAGACGAACCGGTGGACGAGGACGTGCTGTTCGCCGCGGCGTGGCTCCACGACATCGGTCGGAAGCGCGAGGCCGACGGCGACATCGAGTGTCACGCCGAGTGGGGCGCGAAAGAGGCCCGGCGCATCCTCGAGACGTCCACGCTCTCGGCATCGAGCATCGACGCCGTCGCTCACTGCATCCGCGCGCACCGGTTCTCGAACGACGTGGAACCCGAGACCATCGAGGCCGAGCTTCTCTCCGACGCCGACAATCTGGACGCCATCGGCGCGGTTGGCCTCGCCCGGACGTTCGCGCACACCGGCGAACTCGCACAACCCATCCACGACCCGGACCTGCCAGTGAGCGAGGACGACTCACCCGCTGGGCAGACCGCGTTGAACCACGTCCACAAGAAACTGCTCCGGCTCGAATCGCGGATGTACACCGACGCCGGGACGGTGGCCGCCGCCGACCGACACGACTTCCTGGAGACGTTCGTCGCCCGGTTCGAGGCAGAAGTCATCGGCGACCGATAACTCAGTTCTGCGAAAGGAATACCCCCGCTCGCGACCTCTCTATGGTATGGACGACACGCTCGAACGACACCTCATGGCGCTACAGTTCCTGCTGCTGGGGCTGCTCGTCATCACCTTCGCCCGGTTCGTCGAAGGGCTGTCGACCGCGGGGTTCGGTGCGGCCGACGTGCTCGCGTTCCTCGGGGCGATCGTCGGGGTGGTCGGCATGCTGGGGGCGCACTGGACTGCGGAAGACGACGCGGAGACGGAACCGGCGGACGGGGCCGTACAGGGTGACGGCGGGTTGGACGTCGACGACGTGGTGGAACCGGACGAGCCGGAGGTCGTGGCCAGTTCGGCCGCCTCGCGACAGGAGGCACCATCACTTCCCGACGAACTGGCCAGTTCCCGAGCCGACACGTCGCCCGTCGAACCGGCGACGGTCGCCCAGTCAGCGCCCGGAATCCGGCCTCGCCGGCGGGGCAGTGGGCCCGCCAGTGCGGAGGACAGACAGACCAGAACCGACCTGATTCCGACGACCGAAGTCGACCCGGCGGCGACCTCGCAGTACGACCCGGTCGGCCGGGAGATGCTCGACCCGGCGACGCGACCCGACGAGGACCCGGTCTGAGTCGGGTCTTCAGTTCTCCTCTTCGCCGAGCAATCGCGCCAGCCCGAGCGTCGCACCGACGGCGGTCACGGCTGCGCCGACGCCAAAGCCGGGGATGGCGCTCTCGTCGTTCCCGTCGGACTGCGAGTCGGCCGACGACGCGGTCGTCGTCGTGGTCTCGTCCCCACCGGTGGCTGCGGTGGTTCCGCCGCCGTCGCTGCCGCCTCCATCGCCGCCACCGCCGTCGCTGCCACCGCCGTCGCTGTCACTGCCACCGTCGCCGTCCCCACCGCCCGAGCCGCCGCTGTCCGGCGGTTGGGTCCACGCCGTGGCTGGCTCCAGCAGTGGTTCCATGAGCGGGGCGGGGTCGCTACCACTCTCTGGCTCGGGGAAGACGTACAGCGCCCCGCCCTCCCCGACCCGCTTTTCCTCCCGGTCGTTGCTCGGGTCCATGTGGACCGCGCCGACGAACCCCTCGTGGATGGGTTTCGCGGTCCAGAACGAGGTCGTCTCCGGGTCGCTCCAGGCGCCGAGCACCTGCGGGGCGGCCCGGTCGGTCACGTCGTAGACCGCGACGCCACCGGCGTACCACGAGGCGTAGAGGCGGCCATCGCGGACGCCGAAGTTGTGCGAGGTCGCGCCCGAATCCGGGCCAGCCGGTGACTGGATGATGCTCTCGCGGGTCGGTTCCTCACCCATCGACCACAGTTCGATGCCGCCCGGACCGCCGTCGTGGTCGCCGGTGTCTTCCCGGTCCCACGCCTCCTTGCCGACGAACACCGCGGAGCCGTCGTCGTTTGGCTGGGAGTAGTGACTGTTGCCGGGGAGTTCGACGAGTTCGGACGTGAAGCCCCTGTCCAGGTCCGCGAGGTACTCGGGGTCCCGGCCACCCAGTCGCGCCACTGCGGTGGGGTTGGCGGGGTCGCTCACGTCGACGAGCCACGTCCCCGCGTCCCAGTACGAGACGTAGAGGATGTCGTCCTGGACGTACACGTCGTGACACGAGAGGTAGTTCGTGTAGACGCCGTCCCAGACCTTGTCCTCCTGGGTCGCACTCCAGTCGCCGACCTTCTCGGGTTCGTCGTTCGAGATGTCGTATATCATCGTGGGCGACCCGGGGAGGTTCCCGCCGGTCAGGTACACCATGTTCCCGTCGACGAAGCAGTTGTGGATGCCGTGTCGCGTCCCCTGGAAGGCGACGCGTTCCGGAGAGGCGGGGTCCGACACGTCGTAGACGAAGAACCCGACCAGGTCGTCGTTCGACCCGGCGTTCGGGCCGGCGACGATCAGCCGGTCGTCGGCGTACTTCACGTCGTAGATTCGCTGCATCGGGCCGTTGCCGGAGTGGCTGAGTTCGCGTTCTTCGGCGAGGAGAGTGGGGTTGGCGGGGTCGCTCACGTCGACGACCGCGAAGCCGTCGCGGACCGCGCAGTACACCGTCTCGCCGGCGTCGTCCACGACGGCCTCGGAGAGTCCTTTCACGTCGAGTGTCGCGGTCGGTTCGAGCGCCGGGGGGACCATCGGTCCGACATCCGAACCGGTACCGGCGCGCGCACTGCTGGCGGCGGCACGCCCGGCGAGGGCGCTGGCTGGGAGTCCGGCGAGGGCGGTCAGGAGGGTACGGCGGTGCAGGCCGGTTGCTCGGCCTGCCGAATCGGGGGCCATGTGAGAGACCAACTCTGTCAACTCCAATATGTATTTATCAAATGTAGATTTTAGTTATCGCCCCCCGTCCGCCCCGGTGCCCCGGACTCTCACACCGCTGCGGAACGTTTTTCCGGGCCACTACCCTACCAGCCCACAACAATGGGAATGGGCTCGGACATGTACCGACAGCAGATCCTCGACCACTACAAGAACCCGCGCAACTACGGGGAGATCGAGGACGCGACGTTCACCCACGTCGGCGAGAACCCGATGTGTGGTGACGAGATTCGGATGGACGTGAAACTGGACGAGGACGAGGAGACCATCGCCGCCGTGGCGTTCAAGGGCGACGGCTGTGCCATCTCGCAGGCCTCCGCGAGCATGCTCTCGGGTAAGCTCCGCGGCAAGACGCTCGACGAACTGGCCGAGATGGACCGCGACGACGTGGTCGACATGCTCGGTGTCGAGATATCCCCGATGCGCATCAAGTGCGCCGTCCTCGCGGAGAAGGTCGCACAGGACGGTGCCGAGATATACCTCGGCGAGAAGGACATCGACAAGACGACGACGGAAGACGACGACTGAGCCTCTCCCGTCACTAGTCTTCGCGGTCCTCCGAGCCAGGTGATTGTCCCGTTCTGTCCGGTGACAGTACCGCCCGCACCAGTTTCGCTTCTCCCTTCTTCAGGTGTTCAGAGGCCGTACTGGGTGCACAGCCGAGGCACTCGGCCACGTCCGCGTGGGTCGCGTGCCGCCCCTCGTCGTAGTAGCCCAGCTCGAGGGCGGCCACGAGTGCCTCGCGCTGGCGGTTGCTGAGTTCGGCGGCCGGGGCGGTCGTCGGGCCACCGCGGTACGTTCCGACCTCGTGGACTGTGACGTCCACCACCGGCGGGATTTCGTCCAGCATCGCCTGGAGCGTCGATGGGGTACCGACCACGGTCGCGTGGGCCTGCCCGTCGCGGTAGACGACGGGCTTGACGATGACCAGCCCTTCGCGGAGCAACGCGTCGAATATCCGGCGAATCAGTGGCCTGGCGGTCGGTTCGAGCGTCACCAGCAGCGAGAACTGGCCGTCGTCGATGGGGGCGGTCTCGGCGTCGGCGACCTCGGCCTGGGTTCGCAGTGCCGCGGCGAACCCGTCGCGGGTCCCGTCGGCGGTGAAGAGGGCCGTAGGGCGGCCGTCCCGGTTCACCGTCCAGTCGTGTAGCCGGGCCTCGGTCACGTAGCTGGAGTTCGAGAGCAATCGGAAGGTCTCGGGGACGACCCGCGGGTCGGGTCTGGCCGTGATGCGGAGTCGTTTCACGGAACCAGTCTGGGCGGAAGTAACTTATGAACTAGCCGTGCATGGCCGGCAGAATCACCTTTCGAGCCACCCGCGTCCCTCCCGGTATGACCGGGACCGACGTTTCGATTCGACTGGACGGCCTCCGCCGAGAGTTCGGGGCCGTCACGGCGCTGGACGGCATCGACCTCGACGTGGATGGGCCACGTATCCTCGGCGTGGTCGGCCCGAACGGCTCGGGGAAGACGACGCTCATCCAGTGTCTGCTCGGCCTGCTCGACCCGACCGGTGGGACCGCCGCCCTCGACGGCACCGACTCGCGGTCGCTCGGGACGCCCGAACGCGGGCGTATCGGCTACATGCCCCAGCACGAGGCGGTGTACCGCGACCTGACGGTGCGCGAGAACGTGTCCTTCTTCGCCCGGCTGTACGACGTCCCCGACCGCGAGACCGCGGTCGACCGGGCGCTGTCGTTCGTCGACCTGGACGACCGGGAGGGGGCCCGCATCGGCGAACTCTCCGGCGGGATGGTCCGGCGGACCAGCCTCGCCTGTGCCGTCGTCCACGACCCCTCGTTGCTCGTCCTCGACGAGCCGACGGTCGGCCTCGACCCGCAACTCAGGGCGACGATGTGGGAGGGGTTCCGCGACCGACGGGAGCGCGGCGACCTGGTCGTGGTGTCGACGCACTACCTCGGCGAGGCGACGCGCTGCGACGAAGTGCTGTTCCTGCGCGCTGGGCGGGTGCTCGCATTCGACACGCCCGACGCGCTCCTGACGCGAACCGGGACGACCGACCTCGAAGCCGCCTTCCTCGAACTGCTCGACGAGGACGGCGACGGGACCGGAGATGCACCGGAGGTGAGCGCGTGATGGCCGCCACGTCGCCACTCCACGGGACGGTCGCCGTCGCCTCCCGGCTTTTGCTATCGCTCCGGGGCGACCGCCGGACCCTCGGTCTGGTCGTCGTCGTCCCCGCGTTCGTCATCTGGCTGTTCAGCGAGGTGTTCCCCCAGCAGGCGCTCGGTGACGTCGCGCCGGTCCTGCTCGCGGTGTTCGTCTTCATGTTGACGTACATGCTGACCGCTATCGGTTTCCTCCGGGAGCGGACGGCCGGCACCCTCGAACGGGTACTGGTCTCGCCTGCGTCACGAGCTGGCATCGTCCTCGGCTACGTCCTCGGGTTCGGCGTGCTCGCGGTCGTCCAGTCCGGCGTGTTGCTGGCCGCCGCCGTCTACTTCCTCGACGTGACCTTCGCACACGGCCTCGAACTGGTCGTCCTGATAGAAGTACTGGGGGCCCTGACTGCACTCGGCATCGGCGTCGTATTGTCGCTGTTCGCCGAGAACGAGTTCCAGGCCATCCAGTTCATCCCTATCGTCATCACGCCCCAGGTCATCCTCGGGGGCACCTTCGCGCCGGTCGAGACGCTCCCGGACTACCTCGAAGTCGTCGCCCGGGTCGTCCCGCTCACGTACATGATCGACGGGATGCGATACGTCCTGCTGGACGACGGAACGTCGGGCGAATTCTGGGTCGCAGTCGCCGTCTTACTGGCGTGGACGCTGGCGTCGGTGCTCGTCGCTGCCGTCGTGATTCGCCGGGCCTGAAAATCGAAACTCGAACCGGGCTGTCGCCATCTTGACTCCGCCGTCTCCCTGCTGTCGCTGTCTCCCGGCTACCGCCCGCCACCGTTCGCCCGCCCGAGCGCTTTCGCCAGGTTGAGCAGGTACCCCAGCCCCTCCTTCACTTCGGGGTCGCGGGTGGCCTTCGCGAGGCCGATGACTCCCACGGGTTCGGACTCCTCGACGCTGGCGTCACCGACCGCGTGGAGCATGCGCTCCAGCCCGCGAACCGTGTCGGGTTCGGCGGCGGTGTCGGCCAGTGCGCCGAGGCTGCTGCCGGTCTTCGCGAGACGCATGACCATCTCGTCGTCCACTGCGCCGTTCATGAGCGCGAGCAGGTCGGCCAGTGCCGCGAGGTCGTCGAGGGTGCCGTTTCGCTGGAGTTCCGAGATGGTCTCGACCGCGGCGGCGAGGTCCTCGCCCTCGCGCCCGACCGCTTCGGCGAGCCGGACCGTTTCGGGCGTGGCGACCGCGTCGGCGGATTCGGCCAGCGTGCTCCCCGTTCTGGCGAGGCGCATCACCATCTCGTCGTCCATCGCGCTCGTGCCGAGTTCGAGCACGTCGAGCAGCTCGTTCACGGCGTCGAGCCGCGAGACGAACTCGGCGACGGCCTCGGGGTTCTGCTCGATGGCCTCGGCGAGTTCCTCGGCCTCTATCTGTTGTGGTGCTTCTGCCATCTGTCCCACCTCAGAGCAGCCCCCTGGCGGTGAGCCAGTAGGACTCGTTGTACGCGAGTTTCGCCCAGTGGACGGGGCGTGACTCGTCGCGCAGTTCGGGCGGGTTCTCGAAGTCGAACTCGACGAACGTCGCCTCGTTCATGCCCGCCTCGATGAAGCAGACGGTCTTCCCGTCGAACGTCGCGGTCGGAAGCTGGCCCCGAACCTTGCTGGCGATGCGGTCCGCGATGACGTCCGCCTCGTAGTGGGCGACGGAGCCGGCCTTGCTGGTCGGCACGTCGGCGGCGTCACCCATGGCGAACACGTCCTCGGCGTGTTTGGCTTCGAGCGTGTGCTTGTCGACGGCGACCCAGCCGTCGTCGCCGAGACCGGAGTCCGCGATGAGGTCGTCGCCGCTGTGGGGTGGGATGGCCACGAGCAGGTCGTAGTCCAGTTCCTCGCCCTCCATCGACCTGATGACCTGGTTCTCGGGGTCGACCTCCTCCGCGTTGAAGAAGGTCACCGAGTTGATGCCGCGCTCGGCGAACCGGGGTTCCATCCAGTCAGAGACCGGCTGGAGACCGTGTAGTCGCATGATGGGGTAGGTGTACGTGATGTCGACCTGGTCGCGGATGCCGCGCTCGCGGAACCACTCGTCGGCCATGAGCACGAACTCGACCGGCGCGGCCGGGCACATGTGCGGGACGCCGACGACGCTCAGCACGAGGTGGCCCGACTCGAAGTCGGCGAGGGCGTCACGGAGCTGCTCCGCGCCCTCGGCCCCGTAGAAGTGGTGTCCACCCTCCATGAGGCCGGGCACCTCCTCGGGGACCAGCTTCGCGCCGGTCGCCAGCACGAGGTAGTCGTACGACAGCGTATCGCCGCCGTCCTGCAGGTCGAGGGTCTTCGCGTCGGTGTCGATGCCGACGACGCGGTTGATCTCGAGGGTCACCCGCCGGTCGACGAGGTCCGCGAGTGGGCGGACTGCGTCGGCGGCGGTCTTCTTGCCGAACGGAACGTACAGGAACGTCGGCTTGTAGACGTGGTCGGGGGAGTCGTTGACGAGCGTCACCTCGACCTCGCCGGCTGCGACCTCGCGTTCGAGGTCCTCGACGAGCCGGTTGGCGAGGACGGTGCCGCCGGTTCCTCCCCCGACGATGACGATGTCGGTCATGATTCAGGCCTTCTGGACGTAGATGCTCCAGTAGTCGTCGTGTTCGACGGTCTCCAGCAGGTCGTGGCCGGCCTTCTCGACCCACTCGGGGACGTCCGAGACCGAGCCGCGGTCGGACGTCTGGAGTTCGATGACCGTGCCGGAGTCGGCTTTCTTTATTTTCCCGATGAGGTCCATCAGGGGGCCGGGGCAGCCGGAGCCGCGTGCGTCTATCGTTACGTCAGCAGTGAGTTGTTCGGACATTGGTTGATTTCTCGTGATGTTGGGTTGGTGGTTGGCGGGCGATTCGGTGGTCGGCGGGCGGTGGCCGCCTGTCGCTGTGGCGACCGGGCAGGCTCAGATGAAGATGACTTGCTTGTCGGCGGCCTTGGTCAGGAAGCCCGAGACGCCGAGTTCGCCGTCGAAGATGTCGACGTAGTCCGACAGTTCGCGGCCCCACATCTCCATCGCCATCGTGCAGGCGTAGATGTTCATGGGGCCCATCTCCTTGGCGTCACGGAACTGCTCCGTGAACAGGGGTATCTCGGTCTCCTCGCTGGTCAGCATAGCCTCGCCGAGCGGCCCGACGGTGAAGTCTCTGGTCTCGACGACCTCGTGTTCGAACGGGCGGAGCCCGTTCATCGTCACGAAGACGTCGACGGGGATGTCGGAGGCTGCGGCGATGGAGCCGATGATGCTGGCGGCGGTTATCTTCTCGAATTCGTCCGTCGCGATGACGATTGCATAGCCGTTCATGATGAGTTCACAGATGGTAGTTCGCACGAGAGGGATATAGTCTTGTACTCAATTTCCAAGATTCTGGGAACATCCCTCTGTGCTATCACATATCCTGCTCGGGGGAATCGCGCAAAAAAGTCGGTAATGGATGCTTTTCGTGTGGATACTCTCAGCTTTTGTTCTCTGCAAGTGGATATTTGCGTTTGCACGGGAGAGGCAATAGCTCGGCCACTACCCCGTCTGCTGTCGTCTTCCAGCCCAGTCGCCCAGTGCGACCAGCACCGCGACGGCCACGCTGAGGACGACCTGGAGTGAGAAGTCGACCGCCGACCGGAGACCGGCGACGTGGGCGTACCGGAGGAACCAGATGCCGAGGAAGGCGTACCCGAACGCGGCGTAAGCCGTCGCGAGACGTTCGAGGGACGGGCTGGCGTCGCCGAGGGCGAACCAGACCCCCACGACCGCGAGGAGGCCGGCCAACAGCCCACCGAAGAAGCCGATGATGCCACCCGGGATGTCGGGAATCTGTGACGCGAGGAGGCCACCGACGAGCAGGAACGTGGTCGCCCCCGAGCCGAGGGCGAGCAGGAGACGGCGAAGGTCCATACGAACGTATACGCGTTCTGAGGCAAAAAGTGGTGCCTGGCCAGTCTGGGAGTTCGCAACGACGGAAAGAGAAGAATGTGGATGGAACGACCGGCTGCGAACCCGGTTTCTACGCGTCGAGCCCGCCTATTCGGGCTTCAGGCCGCCGTCCTGCCCACGCCCACCTTTTGCGCTGCGCTTGGCCACTTCGTGGCCTCGCTCGGCAAAAGCTGGACCAAAACCCTCCTCACTCGCTCCGCTCACGGGTCGTTTCACTCCCCGTTCGCCTCGCTTCGTTCGTCGGTCCGTTCGGTCGCAGGCTCCCTCACGGTAGAAAACGGGACGAGATAGAACGTCTATTCCGGCTTCAGACCGCCATCCTGCACGCGCATGACGGCCTCGCCATCTGCGAGGTTCGGCGCGTCCACGAGGCGGACGATGCGCTTGTCACCCTTGGACTTGCGGAGGTACATCCGGAAGGTGGACTTGTGCCCGAGGATGTTCCCACCGATGGGCTGGGTCGGGTCACCGAAGAACGAGTCGGGGTTGGAAGCGACCTGATTCGTGACGACGATGGCGCAGTTGAACAGGTTCCCGACCTTGTCGATGTCGTGCAGGTGCTTGTTGAGCTTCTGCTGGCGCTCTGCGAGTTCGCCACGACCGACGTACTCGGCGCGGAAGTGGGCGGTCAGCGAGTCCACACAGAGGAGGCGGACGGGCCACTCGGAGTCCTCGTGTTCACCAGCGAGCTCCTGTGCCTTCTCGGCCAGCAGCATCTGGTGGTTGGAGTTGAACGCCTTCGCGACGTGAATCTTGTCGAGGAAGTCGTCGACGAGCGCCTCCATCGTCTCCTCGTCGTCGATACTGCCTTCCATCTCGCGGTCTTCGAGGGTCGCTTCGAGCGCCTCGTCCGGGAGGCCACGGACCATGTCGTCGATACGCTCCGGGCGGAACGTGTCTTCGGAGTCGATGAAGACGACGGCACCGTGGAGCCCGCCGACCTCCTTGGGGAGCTGGACGTTGACGGCGAGCTGGTGGGTCACCTGGGACTTCCCGGCCCCGAACTCACCGTACACCTCGGTGATGGACTGTGTCTCGACGCCACCGCCGAGGAGGTCGTCTACCTCGTCGATTTGCCAGCTGAGCTTGCCGATCTGGTTGCGTCGTTCGAGGACCTGCGAGCCGGTCTCGAAGCCGCCGATGTCGGCCTCCTCGCGGGCGGCCTGGACGATGTCTGCGGCGGTCGACTCGCCGACGTCCGCCGTGTTAGAGAGTTCGGAGGGAGAAGCGACGGCGATACCTTCGAACGAGTCGAAGCCTGCGTCCTTGAGCTTGTCTGCGGTTGCCGGTCCGACGCCGGGGAGTTTCTCGAGGTCTGCGTCTGCCATACCAACGTCTGGGGCGGGTTCCCCCATAAACCCTCGTTAACAGGGGAGTGAAAGTGAAAGTAGAGGACGTGATGGTGGTGCAGTCGGTCGGTTTCCGAGGGTTGAAGTGGGAACGTTCGGGCACGTGGCGCCGCGCTACTCGCGGGTCGCTGCGTTCCCCGCTCATCGTTTCGCGGCGCGTGGCGCCGCGCTACTCACGGCTCACTACGCTCGCCGTTCGAACTTGGCGGCGGCTGCGCCGCCTCCCTACTCGTACCCCACTCGCGGGTCGATGACGGTGTAGAGGAAGTCCTGGAGGATGTTCATGAAGACGATGATGAGGATGAAGATGTACATCAGCGACCCCACGAGGGGCATATCGCCCTGCACGGCGGCCTGGAAGAACAGGTAGCCGATGCCGTTGATGCCGAAGATGGACTCCATGATGACCGACCCGCCGATGAGCAAGAACGCCTCGTTGAGGATGATGGGGACGAGCGGGATGAGCGCGTTCCGGAACACGTGCTTCCAGACGATGGTCCGGCGTGAGAGGCCCTTCATGCGGGCGGTGTCGACGTACTTCGAGTTGATGGTCTCCAGGACGGCGGTGCGCCCGAGACGCATCTCGTTGCCCATCGACGCCGAGCCCATGACGAGCGCGGGTGCGAGCATCATCTTCGTGGCTTCGAGGAACGTCTCCACGTCGAAGCCGAACGGGAGACGAAACAGGGTGACGCCCCCCACGGCGACCGGGAACGCCCCGTCGTGCTGGTAGAATTCGAGCGGTGGCGGCCCGATGACGTTCACGTCGACGAGGAACGTGGCCCACTCGAAGCCAAAGAGGAGGTCCTCGGACTGGCTCAGGACGGACATGAGGATGACGCCCAGCCAGAAGTTCGGCATGGCGCGCCAGACGATGCCGCCGAAGGAGGCGAAGTAGTCGGGGTAGGTGTTCGGGTTGAGCCCGGCGTAGAAGCCCAGCGGAATGCCGACGAAGAGAGGGATGAGGACTGACCAGAACCCGAGCCACAGCGACCGCGGGGTGAGCAGGACGATGAGGTCCATCGCGGTCGCACCGTCCTTGATGACGTAGGAGTACCCGAGGTCGAACTTGGCGAGTCCGATTATGTAGTCGACGTACTGCTCCCACAGCGGCCGGTTGAGGCCCAGTCGGGTCGCGACCCGCTCGTACTGTGCGGGCGGGACCTGCGGTCCGAGGATGGCGGCGACCGGGTCGAGCGGCCCCATGCGGATGGTGATGAACGTGACCGTCACGCCGAACCAGACGACCGGCACCATCAGGAGAACCCGTTTCGCGAAGTAGTTCCAGCGACTCATCGGTGTGTGCGTCCGACCCCCATTGTCGTCTGCAACGTGTGGGAGTCGCTACCAAAAACACGACGGAGACTCAAACGGCCGATTGTGTTACTCAGCTACCACGAACGGTGGGCGCGTCTCACTCCCACGGGTGCGTGCCCGACCGGCTCGGGTACATCGGATACCAGTACTCCTTCTCTTTCTCGAGGTCGAGTTCGCCGTCGAGGTTGCTCTCCAGTTTGAACTCCGTCCCGCTGTCGCGGTCCTTCTCGCCCCGTTTCGGCACGAACGGGTAGTACGCGCCCCGGCGGAAGGAGTACACCCAGTAGGCGAGTCGGCCGTCCTTCTCGAACGCGAAGAAAGCGTTGAGCAGGCGCGAGCCGTAGTCGCGTTCGATGAACGTGTCCGCGGCGAAGTGCAGGCTCGTGATGAGGTCCTCCGGGTCGTCGTCGTGCAGCACGACCCAGTGGTAGCCGTGGTCGTCCTCGCGCACCTCGAAGGCGGTTCCCGTCTCTGACTCCCCGGCGGTGAGGATGTCCTCGACCTCGCGGACGGTGTCCTCGAAGTCGGTGCTGTCGACGCTGGAGAAACAGAGCGCACCGTCGCCGGTGCTGGCGAAGCCGAGTTCGGCCTCCATGGTGATGTAGGCCGTACTCATCCCGAAGAGGTCGTCGGGGTCGGCGTCGCGGGCAGCGTCGGCCTCGGCACGGAGGCCGAGCACTTCGCGTATCGAATCCAGCAGGCCCATGGGAAGAACGTGGGACGGGGGTGTCTTAATCGCGGCCCTTCACTTCGACGTCCCAGAGGGTCCGCGTACCGATGAGGGTCAGCAGAACCCCGACCAGTGCGAGCAGTGGCGAGAGCACCGTGTCGACCCGGTCGAACAGCCCCTCACGGGGGAGAACCCGTACCCGGTAGAGGTCGCCTTCCCAGCGGAGGTAGTCGTGGACGGCGAGCGGTTCGATGGCGTCGGACTCGCTCCCGATCCAGAGGCTCGCCTCGCCGTCGGACCCGGCCGACTCGACGGCCTCCTGTGCCCGCGGCGGCAGGTCCGCGAAGTTCACCACCTCGTCGTCGGACACCGTCTGCTCGACCGGGTCGAGGTCGACGAACACCTTCGTCTCGCCAGGGTGGACGTCGAGGTAGAGCGGGTGCGAGGCGGCGAGCAGTCCGACGAGCAGCGCGAGCAGGGCGGCGGTTCGGCGGTTCATCGACCGACCCCAGCGAGTGAGCGCATCAGACCGATTCCATCTCGCGTTCGAGCTGCTGGAGGCGCTCGATACGGCGTTCGGTCGGGGGGTGCGTGCTGAACAGCCGGGTGATGGCGCTGCCCGAGATGGGGATGATGAAGAACGCGTTCATCTCCGCCTGCTCGCGGATGTCCTCCTTCGGTACCCTGTGCATGTCGCCCGAGATAGTCTGCAGGGCCGACGCTAGCGCCCGCGGCTTCCCCGTGATGATGGCGGCCCCACGGTCCGCGGCGAACTCGCGGTAGCGCGAGAGCGCCCGGATGAGCAGGTACGAGATTATCCACACCACGAGCGAGACGAGGATGGCAACCCAGACGCCCCCGTTGTTGCGGTTACGCCCGCCACCGAGCCACGGCCCCCACCGGACGATGAGGAACGCGATGGTCGAGAGGAACGACGCGATGGTCATGACCATCACGTCGCGGTTCTTGACGTGGGCAAGTTCGTGTGCGAGGACGCCCTCCAGTTCGTCGTCGTCGAGGATGCGCATCAACTCGGTCGTCACCGCGACGGCGGCGTGTTTCTGCGAGCGCCCGGTCGCGAACGCGTTCGGGTTGCGCGAGTCGACGACGGCCACTTTCGGCTTTGGCACGTCGGCCTGCTGGGAGAGGCGCTGGACCATGGCGTGGAGCTTTGGATACTCCTCTTCGCTGACTTCTTTGGCGCCCATGCTCCAGAGCGTGAGTTTGTCGCTGAAGTACCACTGGCCGAGACTGAACAGGGCGAACATGAGCGCGATAGCGACGAGTGACCCGCCCGAGTACAGCCAGAGTGCGGCGATGAACACGATGTACAGCCCCGCGAGGAGGAACATCGTGAGGAACATCCGGAACTGGAGGCCCCTGTCCGCTTTCCATTGCATGGTATCAGTGAGGGAACGAGTGGTCTAAAGCCCACCGCCGTGTGGCGACCGAACAGCCAACACGCTTAGATACGTGTCGCGCGATTTCCACACGAATGTCGGCCGGGGAATCGCCGCTTGTCGCGACCGGGTTCACCGTCGTGACGGCCTGTATCGTCGGCACCGTGAGCGGCATCACGGTCGTCCTCGGCCCACCCATCCTCACCATGCTCATCGTCGCCGTCAGCGACGTGGCCGGGAACTTCTACGCCGGCGTCTTCCTCGGGGTGTTCATCGGCGTCCTCATCAGCGCCTTCACGGCGTTTCTGGTGTACCGGGTGTACCGCCTCCAGCAGACGCATCGCCCGCAGGCGCAGGATGGCGTGATGTACGCGCCGTCCGGGCAGGGCGGCTACCAGCAGCAGGGGACGTACCAGCAGGGCTACCAGCAGACCTACCAGCAGCAGGTTACCGGGGGTGACCCGCCGCTGTTCGACATGTACCTCGTCGGGACCGTCGCGGCGCTGCTGGTGTCGCTGGTGCTCGGACCAGTCGTGACGGTCGCGGCTGGAATCGGCGGGGCGCTGGTGAGTGCCAGGTTGTTCGCGGGGGTGTGACCCCTCGGTTATGCGTCGTCGATACGGAATGCCGTGGATCGGTTCCCGCCAATGAACACGGTGTCGTTCACGACACCGAGCCCACCGCCGCTCAGGTCGTGGGTCGACTCGTGAGCGAGTGTCCCGTTATCCCGGGTGTACGCCGTCACGGTCCCTTGTTCGCCTGCCACCCACACGTGAGACGAGGTCATGTCGATCGCACTCACCTGGCTGTCGATGCGTGCGTCCCATCGCTTCTCACCCGTCTCGGTGGCGAACGCGTGGACGAAGCCCGCCTTCGTCCCGACAACCACGAGTTCGTCGTCGACGGCGGGCCGGCACCGAACGTCCCCGCCCTCGTCCGTCGTCCACCGTGAACTCCCGTCGAATTCGTAGGCGACGACTGCCCCGTCCCAGGGTGCATAGAGAACGCCATCGTGGAGTCGACTACCCCACACGCCCGTCTCGATCGAGTCGCGGGTTCCCGACACCGAGCCTGACCTGGGGTCGACGACGCGAACGCCCTTCCACGCGAAGGAGACGTAGAGGTCGCCGTCGTGGGGGATGATGTCGGCGATGAACCCGTTTGGGAGGGCCGGAACAGTGGTCTCCCAGACCTGTTCGCCGGTCTGGATGTCTATCCCGTAGACGACGGGTGTCTGGTCACTTCCGGAGCCGTGGGCCGCCGCCCCGACGACCGCGAGACCGTCCACGACAGCGCTCGCTTCCGCGACGGTGTGATTCCCGTCTGCCGGTGCGTCTACCTGCCACAGCTCCTCGCCGGTTCCCGTATCGTATCCATGAAAATGTGCGCTGGCGTCTGACCCGCTACCACCGGAGAACCCGATGACAGCGTGGCTCCCGTCGGTGGCGAACGCGTCGGCTCCGCTGGTCATCGACCCTGTCGCAGATGCCCCCGCGGACCACATCACTCCATCGGCAGGGGTGGCCGCTGCTGCGCCGTCGAAGCCGTTGAAGAAGAACGTACCGTCGGTCGTCCAGACGTTAGCAGCGAACATATCGGACCGCCACTGCTCTGAGAGAGATACCTGGTTCACGGTCTCGTCTCCCCCGTTCGTCGCGTCTCCACCGTTGTCTCCAGCCTGTTGGGAGGCCGCCGTCGAGCCGGTCGCCGACTCGTCGGCTTCCTGGAGCCGGAGACAGCCGCCCGTCGCCAGTGCCCCAAGCGTCGCCAGCACCCCTCGCCGTTGCATACCGTCACTGGCGTGTAGATTTAGTTAAGTTTTGTCGCCACGAGAGCGGCGGCCGTCCCTGTCCACATCAGGAGCCCAGACCCGCGTTCCTTTTAGGTGAGAACGGCCAATACCCGTCAAATGAGCGACCAGCGAACGTTCTGTCCGCGCTGTGGCGACCCCATGTCAGACGTCGCCGCGAGCGACCCGCTGGGCAAGTCCGACGTGGGCGTCTGCGACGACTGCTACTTCGAGCAGTTCGAACTCGTCGACGCGCCCGACCGCATCGAGGTGATGGTCTGTGCGACCTGTGGGGCGGTCCACCGGGGCCGCCGGTGGGTCGACGTCGGTGCCAAGGATTACACCGACGTGGCCATCGACGAGGTGGCCGAGGCGCTGTCGGTCCACGTCGACGCCGAGGACGTGTCCTGGCAGGTCGAGCCCGAGCAGGTGGACCAGAACAACATCCGGATGCACTGTTTCTTCTCCGGCATCGTCCGCGGGCAGTTCCGCGAGGCACAAGTGACGGTTCCGGTCCTCATCTCCCGGCAGACCTGCACCCGCTGTGGGCGAATCTCGGGGGACTACTACGCCTCTATCGTGCAGATTCGGGCGGCAGACCGCAAGCCCACCAGTGAAGAGATCGAGCGCTCGAAAGAGATCGCGAACAAGATCGTCGCGGACATGGAGGCGACGGGCGACCGGAACGCCTTCATCACGGAGATGGGCGAGGAGAAAGACGGCCTCGACATCAAGGTCTCGACGAACAACATCGGAAAGAAGATTTCGAACAAAGTAACGGAGGAGTTCGGCGGCTCGTGGGAGGACCACGAGACGCTGGTCACCGAGGACGAGGACGGGAACGAGGTCTACCGTGTCACCTACGCGGTTCGGCTCCCGCCCTTTATCCCCGGGGACATCATCGAGCTTCAGGACCGGGACGACGGCGACGGGCCCATCCTGGTCCGGAGCGCCCACGGGAACCTGAAGGGCGTGCGGCTCACCACGGGCGAGCGCTACGAGGCGAGCTACTCCGAGGGCGACGCCCCCGAGGCCCGCAAGCTCGGGAGTCTGGACGACGGCGTCGAGACGCCCCTCGTGACGGTCGAGGACGAGCACGCCGTGCAGGTGCTCGACCCGGAGACCTACGAGGCGAAGACCATCTCGCGGCCGGACTACTTCGACCCCGACGGCGACACGGTTCGGGTGTTCAAGAGCCGCGCCGGGTTGCACGTCCTGCCCGATGAGTGACGACCTGCCTGCGGATGGCGACGACCTGCCTGCTGTCGACGACTTCGAGCGGACCGACGGCGACGAAAACGACCTCGCCGCCGTCGTCCGGAAACCGGACGCAGAGATAGCCATCGCGAGCCTGCGCGACGAGGGCGTCTACGACGACGAGCGCCGCGTGCAGGAGTACGGTGCGGAGACCGTCGCGCTCCCGGTGACAGCCCCGCCGCAGTCGACCGACGTGCTCGACGTGGTCCGCCAGACCGACCCCGAACCGCGGGCACCCGACCTCGAAACCTTGCTGCGAGAACGGGACTGGGACGACGAGGCGGTCGCTGCTGCCCCTGCGTCGTGGGCCGTCGTCGGCTCCGTCATTCTCGTCTCGCTCGACGGGTGGACCGACGAGCAAGAACGGGACATCGGCGAGTCCCTGCTGGAACTCCACGGCGAGGCAGACACCGTCTGTGCCCACGGTGGCGTCTCGGGCGAGTTGCGCCAGCCCGACACCCGGGTCGTGGCGGGGCTGGGCGACACCGAGACGGTCCACACCGAACATGGCACCCGGTACTCGCTGGACCTCGCGAAGGTGATGTTCTCGCCGGGCAACCAGGCCGAGCGCGCCCGCATGGGCGAGGTCGTCGAGGCGGACGAGGAAGTGCTGGATATGTTCGCCGGCATCGGCTACTTCACGCTCCCGATGGCCCGCGCGGGGGCGCAGGTCACTGCCGTCGAGAAGAATCCCGAATCCTTCCGATTCCTCGGCGAGAACGCGAATCTGAACGACGTGCTGGACCGCGTCTCGCTCGTCCTCGGCGACTGTCGGGAGGTCGAGGCCACAGTAGAGAGAGTCGTGATGGGCTACTACGACGCCCACGAGTACCTCGGCGCGGCGCTGGACTCGCTGGAACCCGGCGGTATCTTGCATCTGCACGAGGCGACGCCCGAGGACCGACTCTGGGACCGTCCCGTCTCGCGCATCCGCGAGGCCGCGGCCGCCCGCGGGCGCGAGGTCGAGATACTGGACACGCGCCGCGTCAAGAGCCACAGTGAAGGCGTCTGGCACGTGGTTATCGATGCCAGAGTGAATTGAGTCCACGAACGAGTATCAACAGACACTAACTGCAACCGAGTACATCGTTCCATTATACTGGACGTTCCTGTTGGTAATCCACACTTCAGAATTCACGTCATCTGGTATCGAGACTGGACCGGTTTCTTTTTCGACAGCTTTGCGGAACAGCTGCTGCTGGTCCGTGGACAGGTCCTCGTATTTTATTGCGCTCTCGCGCTGGTCGCCAGTATCGTCTGAAGATTTAACGTGCAACGATTCACAGTTATTCCCTTCTTGGTTGAGTAGCTCATTCCCAGAGAACACACCTACTCCGACTGCTAACAGCGAGATTGCTAATAAGAGTAGCAGTGTCGACTTCGATTTCACACGTGGTCCAAAATGGTATTTTCATTGGCAAAAGTTTTCGGACACAGCGAGGGTGTCTGGCACGTCGTGGTCGGCGCGAGAATCGACTGAAACGGACTGAACGGTCCTGAATCGCGCAGAAACGATTCGAACCGAGAGAAGGCATTTATCCCGTGCACCCGGCGTACTCGATATGTCCCTCCCCGAAGACGACATCGACTGGGTTCGCGCCGAACTCCCCCGCATGCTCGTGGGCGTCGTACTGGTGTTGTTCGCGTCGTGGCTGGTCCACGTCGCCCTGAACCTGCTGTTGGCAGACCTGTTCATCGGGTTCCTCGCCCGACTCCTCAACTCGTACCTCCTCTTCGACCTCGGTCGTCTTGTCGGCGAGTTCGCGGACTTTCTCGCGGTTGTGGTAAAGTGGACCGGACTGCTGGCTGTGCTCGGGTACGTGGTCCGCCGGGCGTCTCGGTCGGGCGCGCAGCGCTGACGACGAGTCAGTCCCGCTTCGGCATCACACCGCCGTAGTACAACAGGTGCGCCCCGGCAGCGATGAAGAACAGGCCGAGCAATCGCACCCGATTCCTCGCCCCCTCGCGGGGCTCGAACGCTACGTCGAGCAGCAGGTCATAGCTCCGGCCGGCGAGCGAGAGCAACCGGTCGGGAGTCACGAGATGGACGACGCCGGCCAGCGTGAGCACCGCCCCGAACGGGCGGGCCAGCGCTGACCAGGTTTCGAGTAGAGACGGACGGTCGGTCATGCTCGCGGCTTCGGGGGTCGCGGGCAAAAACGGTCGGAAAGCGGCCGATGGGTGGTCTCCCGAGACGAGCCGAGGGCTTTACGCCCCCGGAGGTGATAGAGGAAAGCGAATGTTCGGACTCAACCGCCAGCAGATCATCGCCATCGTCTTCGTCGGCCTGATGGTCCTCTCCTCGGCCGTCGGCGTCATCGGCGCGTTCTAACGCTACCCGTCGGTGTCCCACACGTCGGCCATCGGCGACCGCCGTGAGCGTCGCCGCCGGGAGCGCCGCGAGGAGCCGCTATTGCTGTCTTCGTCGTTCCCACCGCTCGCGCTGGCACCGCCGCTACTGCTACTGCCGCCGCTCGTACTGCTACTATCGCCACCGCCAGCCCCACGCTCGCCCCACGTCTCCTGTCGCCGACTGCCGCGAATCGAGCCGCCGTCGAACGCCGTGAGTGCCTCCTGGGGTCTGAACTCCGGCAGGTCCGGCTTCGAGAGTCGGTCGACCTGTTCGGCGAACCACGGCGGCGTGTCCGTCTTCGCCCGCTCGAACAGGTCGAGCAGGCTGGTGTCGGCGAGGTAGGTGTCGCCGTAGTCGTCGGGGGCGCGGATGACCCGCCCGCAGGCCTGGATAACCGTCCGGAGCGCGGAGCGGTAGTACCACGCCCACTGGCCCTGTTCGAGGCGGTGGGCGACCCGGGAGTCGCCGGTGTTGAGGAACGGGGCCTTGCACAGCACCTGCCAGCGACAGAGGTCGCCTTCGAGGTCCAGCGCCTCCTCCATTTTGACAGACAAGAAGACTTCCGGGTCGTCACAGGCCTTCCAGGACTCCAGTTCGGCGTCGCGGTTCTCCCGGCCGTGGATGCGCAGGCGTTCGCCGACGCCGAAGTCCCGGAGGAGGTCCGCGAGTCGCTCCTGGATACCATACGAATGGCAGTGGATGAGGCCCTTCTCGTCGGGATGGTGCTGCATGATGCGCGTCGTGACCCGGGAGATCTTCGGGAGGGTCTCGTCGCGGTGCTCGTAGGTCATCTTCCCCTGGGTCACGTCGTACAGCGGCCGGTTCTCGACGGGGAAGGTGTGTTCGACGTCCACCAGCGCGGTCTGCTCCGGTGGGAGGCCGACCTGCCGGCAGAAGGCGTCCTTGTTGAGGATGGTCGCCGACAGCAGGACGAACTTGTTCCCGCGGTCGTAGACGGTGTGCTGGAGGTACTTCTCGGGATTCATCGGCTTGATGGTGACCTGACCGCCCTCGCCGTCGGGCTGGTCGACTAGCCACTCCGTCGCCGACTCGGGGTCCCGGTAGTCGGTGACGAACCAGTCCAGTTCGCCGATGCGCTCTTGCAGGCGGTCTCTCACGTGTACCTCCTCAAGCGACAGGGCCTTCTTCGTGAGCAGTTCGTCCTTCCGGCGGACCAGTGTCTGCATCACGTTCTCGGCGTACTTCGCGGTGCGTTCGACCGAGTCGAGGTCGGGCACCTGCAGGTCGTCCCACATCGGGACCGTACGGGGCCCCAGCTCGATGGTCGCGTACATCTCCGCCCACTCCGCCAGCCCGTGGGCCTCGTCGATGACGACCACGTCTCTCTTTCTGAAGACCTCGCTCCCGGCGGTCTGCATGAAGTACGCGAGCGTCATCGCCGCGATGTTGCGGTTGGAGGCGATGGCCCGGTCGGAGAAATAGGGACAGCGGTGCTGGACCGTGCACTCGTACCCCTTCTCGCGGACACAGGGTGCCCGGTTCACCGGCGTGTCGCGCTCGCCGGGCAGGATGCACTTGTAGTTCGACTTCCCCCGGATGATGTTCAGGTCGTCCAGCAGCGAATCGCCCGCCACGTCGTCGAGCTGTGAGACCTGCGGCGTCGTGTAGTAGGCGCCGCTGGCCTCGCTCGGGGCGACCTGGTCCGCCCTCGCGGCACAGCCGGCGACCGCCCGGGCGAGCAGGGACTTGCCACTCCCGGTCGGCGCGCGCACGAGCACCACGTCGTTCCCCGCGTCGAAGGCGTCACGGATGTCCCTGAGCGCCTGTTCCTGGTTGCCGCGGTAGGAGGGGGCGGGGAACTCCTCGAAGATACGGGACGGGTCCACTGTGCTGTCGAAGCCGTGGGACGGGTGTAAAATCATCGGTCGCTGTTGAACGCTGCTGGAAGTGTCCCGCGATGTGTTGGTGGTGCCGGTTCGTGCTGTGTTGTTAGTTGGTCGCGAGTCGCTGTGGTCTGTTTCGACGAGCAGTTCACTCGCGCCGATGGAAATGGGACAACCACCGCACCGCACAGCACCGCTCCGCACCACTCCCTCCCCAGCCGATTGCGGTGCTCCCTCCGCTGGCGCTCCGGTCCGCTCCGCATCCCTCGCGTGGACGGCACAGCACGCCTCGCTGTCGCTCGGCGGACTGCTTGCTCACGCGCCACCTGGCAAAATCAGTCGTCGTCGCGGGCCTCAGCCTCAGAAATCGCCGCCACGTCGGCGGCAGTCGGGTCGTCGGGGAGGCGCTCGATGCAGTCGAAACAGAGGAAGTGTTCGGAGCCGTCGCTGTCGAACTCGAGCGTCATGCCGCCGGCCTCGTCGCCGGCAAAACTCCAGAGGTTGGCGATACCACCGCTGATTGGAACGGGTTTGCCACATCCGTCGCAGGGGTCTCTGCTCACGCCCGAATCGAGGTGCCCGAGGTGGTTAGTCCTTCTGTCCGGCCCGCCGGACGCACCAGGCGAGGCCGACGGCGAGTGCGTACAGGTACGTCCCGAACAGCAACGCGACCGTCGCCGTGGTCTGCTCGACGGTCGGGAGCGCCTGCTTCAGGAGCGTCCAGCCGCTCATGAGCAGGGAACCCGGAACGTCGAGTGCTGCGACCGTGGTGAGTTCCGCCAGTGCGACCAGCGACAGCAACAACGCGAAGCTCACCACCGTTTCCCGGTTGAACAGGGGGTCCACCGTCCGTGGTCGTGCCGCCACCATATCATCTCCTTATTGGAAATCTATGTTATGTCTTTGGGTGGAAAACGTAGCCCTACTGAAATCTATTTATATACGACGAACGCCCCGTCCGACGGCCGTCAGACGAACCGTGGCGGAGGAATGACCATCGACTATCCGAATCGGCGGGGTGGGACCTGCGATGCACAGGGTCGACCTTTTGCCGCGGGGGAGCGAACTCGACACAGATGGAGGTGAACTGCGAGGGGTGCGCCGGCTGTTGCATCGACTGGCGACCGCTCTCGGACCACCCGGAGACGCACGACCACGAGCGACGCGGGCCGCACCGACCGCTCGACGACACGTACAACCTGGTGCCGCTGGCCCGCGAGCAGGTCCGGCGCTACTGCGAGGAAGGGCTGGCGGACGTGCTCGTCCCGCGGCTGTGGCTCGCCGAAGACGAGCAGGGGGTCGCGGTCGACGGCCGGCAGATCGCCGCAGTCGACGGGAAGCCGGCGTTCTTCGTCGGCCTGCGCAAGACACCGAAACCGGTCGCCCCGTTCGGTATCGACGGGGAGCGCTGGCTCCGGACCTGCGTCTTCCTCGACCCCGACACCCTCCAGTGTCGAATCCACGGGTCGGACCTGTACCCGAGCGAGTGCGCCGACTACCCGGGGCACAATCTACTGCTGGACCGGGAGACCGAGTGCGAGCGCGTCGAGGCCGAGTACGGCGGCGAGCGACTTCGGGACGACGAGCCGCCGGAATCGGCGGGGAGCTTGCTCCTTGGCCCCCAGGCCCTCGGCGAGAAGGTGTTCGTCCACCCACACCCGGGGGACCTCGACGGGGTCGTCGGGCGGGCACTCACCCGCGGGCTGACCCGGACCGACCGCGCCGAGTTCGTGGCGACCGCGGCTGCGTCGGCCCCTGGGACCACCGGGCGAAGCGAGTCCCACTACGACCGCTATCGCGAGCTGGCACTCGACGCGAACTCCTGGGCGGGTCGAGCGCTCGCCGACTGGGAAGCGCTGTCGAGCGGTATCGGCTCTCTGGCCTCCGTGAGCGTCCTCGCGGCCGGGGTCGAGGAGGTCCACGGTGCTCCGTCGACGCCCGGCTGGGACGCGGTCGAGTGAGCCGCGGGGCGCGTCGGGGGTGACTGTTATGCCGGCGGGTGAACTTTGCTAACACATGCGTGTGCTCGTCACCGGTGCGACCGGGTTCGTCGGAAGCCGACTCGTCCCCGAACTCGTCGCCGCCGGCCACGACGTGGTCGCCCTCGTGCGTGACCCGTCCCGCTACGACGGTCCGTCCGAGGTCGAGGTGGTCGTCGGCGACCTGCTCGACTACGAGAGCCTCCCACCCGCGTTCGACGGCGTCGAGGCGGCGTACTACCTCGTCCACTCGATGCACTCTGGCCCCGACTTCGAGGAGCGCGACCGGCGGGCCGCCCGGAACTTCGTCGACGCTGCCAGTGGCTCGACCGTCGAGCGGGTCATCTACCTCGGTGGGCTGGGTGAGGAGCGCGACCACCTCTCGAAGCACCTGCGGTCGCGCCGTGAGGTCGAACACGTCCTGGAGAGCGGCCCGTACGCCCTGACGACGCTCCGGGCGGCCATCATCGTCGGAGCGGGCAGTGCCAGTTTCGACATGATTCGCCAACTGGTGAGTCGTCTCCCGGTGATGATAACGCCGCGGTGGGTCCGGACCCCGTGTCAGCCCATCGCCATCGACGACGTGGTGGCGTACCTCGTCGGCGTCCTCGAATCCCCCGAGACGGCGGGCCGGACCTTCGAAATCGGTGGGTCGGACATCCTCACCTACCAGGAGATGCTCGAACGCACTGCCCAGGTGATGGGTCGACGGCTCCGGGTCGTGCCAGTGCCGGTACTCTCGCCGGAACTATCGGCGCACTGGGTCAACCTCGTGACCGACGTGCCAAAGAGCGTGGCGCGCCCGCTCATCACGGGCTTGCGAAATCCGGTCGTCTGCTCGGAGAATCGCATCCACGAGTTCGTCGACGTGGACCTGACCCCGTTCGACGAGGCCGTCGAACGGGCACTGGGCGAGGATGCAGCGTCGCGTCCGACCGCGATGCCAGAGGCCAACTGATGGGTGAGCGACTGGCCGAGGAGTTCGGTGAGACGTGGGTGTACGAGAGCATCGTCGGTGCCTTGCCCGGTGTCGATATCTCCGAGCGCACCGCGGTGACCATCCAGATCGCCGTCTTCGAGGCGTCGATACTCCTCGTCGCCTGGCTGTACGACCTCTGGCAGGCGGTGTTACCGGGGACGGCCGCCGTCATCGTCGCCGCCATCGGGAGCGCCCTGATGCTCCGGCTGGGAGCGTCTATCCGTCGGTTACCGACACCGGCGAACTACCAGCGCCTGCTGTTCGGGTCGAGCGTCGAGGTCGTCCTCGGTGTGCTCGCGTTCATCGCGCTCGTCACGCACCTGTTCGTCTTCGACCCCGCGCGGTCGGCAGACCCCATCATAACCGCCCTGTTCGGCCCGGACCCGCCGGTGCTGGCGGTGTACCTGATGTTGCTCATCCTGTGGGACGTGGCCTACCGCATCGGGACGGGCTGGTGGGCCGCCGTCACGGCCATCTGGCGGGCCTACGTGTACGACTTCCCGCAGGGGACGGCCTGGGCGTTCGCCCGGACCGACCTGTTGAACCTCGGGTTCGCGGTCGCACAGCTGGTGCTCGCGCCGTTCGTCTGGGACAGACCGGTGCTGGCTGCGGTGCTGGTCGCACACGTCTGTGCGGTCACGGCCGCGACGTCACTGTCGGTAGGATTGAGCTTGCGGGGAAGGTTCGCTTAATCGTCGCCTTTTATCTCTTTGAACTGCGCGAGCAGGTCGTCCGCGGAATCGCCGGAGTCGTACTCCACCTTGCCGTGGTACACTGTCCGTTCGTCGTCGAAATCAGTGTCCACCTGGGTGGACTTCTGCTCGCGCCGCTCGTGTTCGTCGTCGTCATAGGCACCCATTGACATGGTACTCGAAAACACAATTTGTTATTGATGTATATGAAGGTATCGCCGATTTTGTACGAATATCCTATATGTCTGTGTACCTGTCGAACGGGTCGCCGACTGTCGTCTTCGACCGCGAATTTCTGGAAATCTCCCGTGAAACTCCGTGTCTTCGATAACACTGGCTGCCGGTGTTTCGGTAGTGACTCGTTCGAACCGGTACGGGAATCCCCGACGGAACTCGAACTGGACTGGTCTCGTCGACCACGACTGGTCGGTCCGTCGACCCGAACGAGGTTTAAGATGGGACATCGTAGCCGCCTGCGTGGCACGACCCCTCCGTTTCCGTCGGTCGACCGAACGCTGGCATCGCGACCGCGTTCGTCAGCAGCTGCTCTCGTCGCTCGACCAGAACATCGGCGCAGAGATGGGCACACCGCACTACAGGCCCCCGAACGGCTGGGAGGGTGTCAGATTCGATATGGACAACGGCGACATCGCCCTGTTCGTCTGGAACGACGACGAGGCGTACTGGCTCGGCAACACCGAGACACCGAGTGCGCTCTGGCGCACGAACAAGTTCGAGTGGGAGGAAGTCCCGTACCCCATCGCCCGGTGGGCCCAGCGCGAACTGCTGGCGGACCTCGCCGTCGCCGAACCGTGGCTGACCGAGTATCCGCACGTCTCGTGGTTCTTCCTGCCCGTTCTCATGTCTAAAGACGGCCGCGAGAGCACCCGCGAGTTCTTCCGGGACTACGCCTGTGGTTTCCCCGACGCCGACCGCGACGAAGCGCTGTCGTACCTCGAATCCGTTCTCAAGCCGGGCACGCTCGACGACTACCGCCACGAGATGGCGGGTAAGCTGGGGACGAGCCAGCACGTCGACCGGACGCGGATGGCCTCGGCGATCTCGGAGTTCGCCGCAGCGAAGATACTCACCGATGCGGGATATAGCGTGACACCAGAGATCGAGGTGACGACCGGGCACTTCCTCGACTACCGGGCGAGGGCCCCCGACGGGACGAACGTCCTCGTCGAGGTGACGCGCCCGCGCTCGCCCTCGCGCCGGAGCGCGAACACGCCAGTCGCGGCGGTTCGCGATACTGCGCAAGTGAAGACCAGCGGGCAACTCGCGAACCACGGCGGCGGTGTCGTCATGTTCGTGGACTGTTCGAACTTCCTCGACGACCAGTGGGCCGCGGTCCGCGGCGAGCAGCCGGACGTGCGACACAAGCCGGCGGTGGTGTACAGAGTCCGGCCCGACGGCTCTGTCGAAGGCTACCAGAAGGGTGACGTGCCGCTCGACCTCGACGGCGTCGTCGAGTGGGTCTGAGCTGCGAACCGTGGTAGAACGAGAGCCGCGACCGAGTTAGAAGGAGACGGTGTCGGGTGCGTGCGGGCTCCCCGTCGGCGTCGGGTCGCGGTCGGAGTAGCCCTTACGGCCGATGGCGCGCTCGGAGACGCCGCCCCACAGCGTGAAGCGAACGTCTTCTGCGGTCTCGAACGTCTCGTCGCACTCCAGTCGGTCGAGGATCTGTTCGACCGTCTCTGTCCCCTCACACAGTTCCAGTTCTTCCGTACCGAGTCGCTCGCGGAGTTCGCTGGCTGTCATCGGGTAGGTCTGTGCGTCGATGCGGTCGTCGGTTCCGTTCCGGAACATACCCAAAACAGTGTGAAAGATAATTATAAACATTGTCCATAATCGACCTTGGTGTCTCGGAGGTCCCTTTTACTCATTAATCGTGATAAAACACCGTGTCGAAGGGGGTATCAGTCCCTGCCGACGAACTCCTCCCATGGTGTATGCGGACCTCCACGTCCACACGACGAACTCCGACGGCCAGATGGAACTCGACGAGGTACCGGTGGCCGCCACCGAGGCCGACGTCTCGGTCGTCGCGGTCACGGACCACGACCGGACCCATCCGGGCCTCGACGCGCCGGTCACGGAGCGCGACGGCGTAACCGTGATTCACGGCATCGAACTCCGGGTCGACGCGGGTGACCAGCGCGTGGACTTGCTCGGCTACGGCGTCCGCGAGACGGACGCGCTCACGGCCGTCACGGAACACATCCAGGCGGACCGAATCCAGCGCGGGCAGGCCATCATCGACTGCGTGGAGGACCGTCTCGGCGTCTCGCTCGGCATCGAGGGCCGCGAGGGCCTCGGTCGTCCCCACATCGCCCGCGCCGTCGCAGACCACCCCGACACCGACTACGACTACAACGACACCTTCGACCACCTCATCGGGAACGACTGCCCGTGCTACGTCCCGCGCGACGTGCCGAGCTTCGAGCGCGGCCGCGAGGCGCTACTCGACGCCTGCGGACTCGTCTCGCTCGCCCACCCGTTCCGGTACCCCGACCCCGAGGCCGCACTCGCGCTGTGTGCCGACCTCCCGGCCGTCGAACGCTACTACGACTACGGCCGTCCGGTCGACACCGCGCCGGTCGAGGCCGCCGTCGAGGAGTACGACCTCGTCGTCACCGGCGGGAGTGACGCGCACGACCACGAACTCGGCCTCGCAGGCCTCTCGGCCGAGGAGTACGAGGTCGTCTCGACGTTCGTCCACTGACGCCCCTGTCACGTCCACGAACGTGTCACTGGTCACCCGCGAACGCAGGGTTCAACTCCCCTGACGACCAAGGTGAGTTCATGAAGTGCCACTACTGCGACCAGGATGCCGCCTTCGCCGCCGAGACCAACGGCATCAAGGTCGGGCTCTGCGAGGAGCACTTCCGCGAACGGCTGGAAGAACTCGCGGAAGCAGACGAGTTGAAGCGGCTGAAAGAACAGGTCGACGTCGACCGGACCTGAGCCGGCAGTCGGAGTCGATTCTCGTCGTTGCTTTACTGTCGTCTCGCCAGGAGCACCGCAGCGGTGAGTGCGACCAGGGCCGCGCCGACGCCGAAGCCGGGCGTCGACCCCTCGGAGTCGTCGCCGTCACCGGCCGCTGCGGTGGTGCCGTCACCGGCCGCTGCGGTGGTGCCGGACCCCATCGACGTCTCCGTGCTCATCGTGGTTTCCGTCCCGGGAGCGGTCGTGGTCGCGGCCGTCGTGGTCGCCGTGGCCGTCTGTTCGGCCGTGACCGAGAGGGTCGCGTTGTCCGTCTCGGTGCCGTTCACGGACGCGGAGAGCCGGTACGCGCCGGGGTCGATGGCCCCGCCGAGCGTGTCGCCGTCCGCCGAGACGACGGTGTCGTTCCCGGCGACCTCGACGGATTTCGCGGGCGCGCGGATGCCGAGTCGCTGGGTGTAGATGGTGAGTTCGACCTGTCCGTCACTGGTGTTGTCGCGGACGGTCACGTTCATCTGGAACCCGGCGTCCTCGCTGCCGAGTGTGACCGTCGCGTTCTCGGTCCCGTTGAGGGCGAGATTCAGCGTCACCTCCTGGTCGAGAGTCGTTTCGTAGGTGTCCCTGTCGAACGATGCGTTCGGTGCGGTCGCTGCCGCGGCTGGTGCCCCGGCCGTCGCGACAACGAGTAGCGCGAGACAGCAGAGGCTCTGGAGGGCTGTGCGATTCATGGAACCGTTCGAATCGATGCTCGGCGACAGTAAATACCTGTTGCCTGATAAATCGTGTCTCAGGCGGTTCGGCTCGCGTCGACGTCGATGGCGTCGACCGGGCACACGTCGACACAGAGCATGCAGTCGATGCACTGTGCCTCGCGGGCTGGGTCGGCCTTTATTTCGGACTCGGGGTGGCCGGGCGTGTCGACCCAGGAGAACACGTCGACCGGACAGTCCTCCAGACAGGCCCCATCGGCCAGACAGATGTCGAAGTCGACTGCGACGTGGGTGCCGTGGATGCCCAGCGTCTCCGGTTCCTCGACCGGTCCCCAGACGTTGTGTCCCTCGTGTTCGTCGACGACCTCGCGGTTCTCGTGGAAGTTCGGGTCGATAGCCATGCACGGACCTTCGCTCGCACCCGGGATAAACCGCCCGGCTCGAATCACCCGACTCAGTACAGTTCACCGCCGAGGGGCACGTCGTCGTCGGGCGTCACGAGGACGGGGTTGCCGTCGTCACCGGGCACACCGACGGTCAGGGCCTGCGACTCGAACCCCGCGATGTTCACGGTGCCGAGATTCGTGGCACACAACACCTGACGGCCGACCAGTTCGTCGACCTCGTGGTGGTAGCCCAGTTGGGCCGCCGACCGGAGTTCGCGGTCGCCCAGGTCGAGCGTGAGTTTGACGAGTTCGGGCTTTCTCGCCTCGGGGAACGGTTCTGCCGACAGCACCTCGGCGACCTCGATGGTCACGTCGAACGGACTGCTCATGCGAGCGTCGACGCGGGCGACCCACCTAAATCGTCGCCTGCCTTTTTGCTCGCCCCGTGCGTCGACGCTCGCATGAAGAAGGTCACCATCGAGGACGTGAACACGCGCATGGGCCCGGCTACCGTCAAGCGACGTCTGACCGACGCGCTGGGCGCGACGGACATGGCGCTCAACTACTACGAACTCGCGCCCGGCGACAGCCTCGGGTTCGGCTACCACAGCCACGGTGCTCAGGAGGAGGTCTTCTACGTCCAGGCGGGCACCGTCACCTTCGAGACGGAAGACGGGGACGTGGTGGTCGAGGCAGGGGAGGTAATCCGCTTCGCCCCCGGCGAGTCACAGCTCGGGACGAACGAGCACGACGACCGGGCGACCGTCCTCGCCATGGGCGCACCACAGGAAGCTGGCGAGTTGCACATGGTCCGTGAGTGTCCCGACTGCGGCGAGCGAACCGAGCAGTCCATCGAGTTGACCGCCGACAGGAGTGCCATCGTCACGCTGTGTGTCGACTGCGGGACCGAGACGGGTCGATTCGACTGACGCGGGTGCCGGCCGTGCCGCCAGCGAAATCGTGTTCGGTGTTAGCAAACAACTTTGTTAATGCCTCTGCGGCCCTACCTCCCACATGTACCAACGAATCCTCGTCCCGACGGACGGCAGTGCCGGTGCCGAGCGCGCGGCCGCCTACGCGCTGGACATCGCCAACCGGTACGGTGCTGACCTGCACGCCCTGTTCGTGGTCGATACCAGTGTCTACGACGAACCCGCCCTCTCCAGCGCCGAACTCGTCATCGACGACCTCGAAGACTGGGGTGCCGGGCTGATGGAGGACATGGCCAGCAAGGCCGACGAGTACGGCCTCGGCTTCGAGTGCAAACTCTGTCACGGCCTCCCCCATCAGGAGATACTCTCGTACGCCGACGCGGTCGACGCCGACATCATCGTCATGGGCTACCAGGGGCAGAGCCACACGAAACGTATCGGGAGCGTCACCGACCGCGTCGTCACCGAGGGTGACCGGCCGGTGCTGACGGTTTGAGTTCCTTCTTTCGCTCCTCAGTAACCCAGGTCGAACGCCCAGTTCACAGCGAGCGCGACGACCACCAGCGAGAGGAGTCCGATGAGCATCCCCATGGCGACGGTCCAGCCGAACACGTCGGCGACCGTCCCTGTGGCGACCGACCCGACCGAGCCGAGGACACCGTACACTGTGCGGACGAGCCCGAAGCCCGCGCCCTGCTCTGTGTCGTCGAGGAGGTCCATCACCCGCGGCAAGAGTGCGCCGCCCCAGCCGAGGCCGGTCCCGACGAGCACCAGCGCGGCCACGAGCGCGAGGGTCCCCGGGACGGCCACCAGCAGGACGAAGCCGGCGGCCGCGAGGAGCATACAGCCGCCCGTCGCGACCTCGCGGCCGAACCGGTCCGATGCTGACCCGACGCCGACCTGCGTCACCGCCTGAACGACGAAGTACGCGGAGAAGACGGCTCCCGCGACGGTCTCGGACTGCCCGCGATACTCGACGAGGAACGTCGGCAGGAACGACGCGGTCGCCTGCCAGACGAACGCGCCGGCGACGGCGAGCGCGACGGTGAAGGCGATCTTCCGGCGCGAGAGCAGTTCCAGCAGCGGCTCGCGCTCGAACCGGTCGCGCATCGGCTGGTCCGGTCGACGAGGTTCGGTCGGGCGGACCCGCCACGCGAACAGCGCGAAGATGGGGAGCGCGACGGCCGCGCCGATGGCCACCGCGGGCCGCCAGCCGTACCGGACGCCGACCCAGGCGGCCGCCACCGGCGCGACCAGCCCGGCTGCCGGTCCGCCGGCGTTGTGGAAGCCGAGCGCGAAGCCGGTCTCCTCGTAGGTCCGGGTCAGGAGCGAGGCCGCCACGCTGTAGTGCAACCCGGCGATTGCACCGAGCAGGACCGTCGCGAGGACGAACACGGCGAAGATGGGTGAGAGCGCGAGCAGCAGGCTCGTGACGGCCGTCCCGCCGACCGCGACGAGGATGATTGGTCGCTCGCCGAAGCGGTCCGCGAGCACGCCGCTCGGGAACTGGGCGGCGAAGTACGACATCCAGAGACCGGTGAGGGCCAGGCCGACGAGCGACTTCGAGACGTGGAACTCGTCGGTGATGGCCGGGACGACCGGACTGATGACGAGGCGACCGGCCATCGTCGCGAAGAACGCGAGCGTGCTCAACAGGAGGACGGTCCGTCGGTAGCGCCACGCGAATGCCATGCTGGTGTCTGTAATCGCAGTAGCTACTCGTCACCGACGTCGCTGTAAGAGGCCGTCGGTTCCGGACACCCGTGTGTCGCTGTCGCGCGGTTGCCTGTCGCCGGGCGGTCAGTCGGGCAGCGAGTCAGCCGGGGAGCGAGTCAGGCCGTCCCGACGACCGCGAGTTCGGCCACCGCGCCGACGGTGACGACGTAGTCAATTCCGTCGAGGAGACTGGTGAACTCGTCGGCCACCGACGGAGTGAGTTCGGCTGTGCCGTCCTCCCCGGCGGCCGAGACGGACCCCTGGAGGCTCTCGGGGACGTAGTCGTCGGCCACGGTGACGACCTTCGCGTCCGACGGCGGGTCGGCCGAGTCCAGCCGGAGCATGTGGTGGGGCGCACTGTCGCCGACGAGGACCGAGATACTGTACGTCTCGTTCCCCGAGCGGACGTACTGGTTCCGCTCGAAGGTGTACGCCGCCGATGGTTTCTTCTCGTGCATCCCCACCGAGTACGGCTGGCCCGAGACCAGCTGTTCGGCGATGTCTTTCTCTTTCCCCGTCAGGTTCGCGACGGAGACGACACCGTCTGCCTCGTCGACCTCGTTCTCGGTCACCTTGGTCGGTCGGTACTGGTAGCTGGCCTCGCCCGCGAACGGGACGAATTTCGCGTTCGGGTCGTACGTCTCGCCGTCGAACTGGACGTACTCGAAGCCACCGAGGGGGAGCGGTTCGTCACTGTCGTCGGCTTCGTTCCAGTCGAGGTCGACGCGCTCGTCGGCGACCGCCGCCTCGTGCACGAGGTTCAACAGCGCCTCGGACTGGACGAGGACGGTCGCCCCCGAGGGCACCGTTTCGGGTCGAACCGTCGTCGCGGCCAGGTGTGGCGAGCCGTCGGTGGTCGATGGGTCGGTCGAATCATCGGTCGGCTGGTCGGTTCCGGGGACGGGGTCACCGCTGTCCGACACGCAGCCGGCAGCAGCCCCGGCGAGGGCCGTGCCGGCGGTCTGGAGGACTCGTCTACGGGAGGGCATAGCCGGTATTTTTGGGTCGACTGGTAAGTGCTTTGTCGGGTCGTGGGGCCCGGAGAACCGGGATGAACTTTCACGACAATTCTTTACTCGATTCTGAGTAAAGTTTTCGGAACTTTTATCGCCGCGTGGGAAGTACGGGTAGCTATGCAGACCAGTACCGCCACCGAGCAGACCCAGACAGGCTTCCAGACTATCTTCGTCGCACTCGGACCCGGCGACGCCAACCGCGTCGAGCGACTCGCCGAGAAGACCGTCGACCTCGCCGGCCCGTCCGGTGCCCGCGTCGTCCTCGGCCACGTGTTCACGAAAGAGGAGTACAAAGAGCGTCGCGCGATGCTCAACTTCGGACCCGACTCCGAGGTCACCCCCGACGTGGTCGCCCGCCGGTTCGACGTCGTCCGCGACATGGGCAGTGCCCTCGACGCCGCCGACATCGACTACGAGGTTCGCGGCGCACTCGGCGAGTACAGCCAGGGTATCGCCGAACTGGCCGAGGAGGAAGGCTCCGACCTCGTCGTCGTCGGTGGCCGCAAGCGCTCGCCGACCGGGAAAGCCGTCTTCGGCAGCACCGCCCAGGAGGTCATGCTCTCGGCGCACTGTCCCGTGACCTTCGTCCGCGGCGACGCCGAGTAGGGAACTGTCCTGCTACCACGGTCGACGGCCACTCTTTCGAATTTAATGGTAGCTGATGCTTCGTTGTGGGGTTGCTGAATCGAGGGTACGAACCGGGCGTCAATCACTGACCAGCTAGGGAACGGCTGGTTCGGTTGATTCAGAGGGTGGATGTAGCGTACACTATACCATGCAGGAACACCTCGCCGGCGATACTCAACAACTGGCAGTAGAACCGATCCAAACACACCGGAACGGCAGCCGACTACCTGCTGTCCATCTCCGTGTAAGCGACCTGTGCACGATCGTCGAGGACGAGTTGCAGTTGGTCGTGTTCGAAGCCAATTTCGAGCGTGACTCTGGTCGGGTCAGTTTCGATGGATGAGACGATGTCGTCCGACCAGATGTAGTCGATCTCAAAGATGGACTTCGCCGAGAGATCGATCCCGTTCGTGAAGAACAGTGTCGTCACTGCCGGATGACGGGCAACGACAGCGCCGACCGGAGCGTACAAACTCATCCAACACCCTGTGCACGTGAACTCAACGAGCGGTTCCGCTTCGAGTTGCGCGTAGGCACACGCCTCGGTGAAATTCGGACTGTCCTCAACCGGGAGCGTGACCTCGACGTGATCCAAGCAGAGGGGACAGACACCGCGTTTGACGGCTGCCAGGTACCATTCGCCACACAACGACGCAACCTCGAAAAGTCGCTCTCCAGCTCGATTGGTGGCGACGCCTGGCGGGAGTGGGAGGCGACCGACAGTACCGTGATTGGGACACCCCAATTCGAAATGGTCTATCTCGTAGGACGCCTCCAGCAGTGCCTGACAACCGGGACAGTCGATGCCGGTGGTGGCAGTTCGATTCTGCGTTACCGATGTCAGTTCTCCCGAGTGGACGGCACTGACGACACGTCGCCCTGCATTGGTCAATCGATACCCGGTCGCCGTCTTCTCGACGAACTGGCCTCGCAGTTGTTTGAGATGGTAATTGAACTTGCTCGGATCGTCCACGTTGACCCGATTCCGCAATTCTGCGAACGATATCGATGCTGGATCGAGGGTCGCCCGCTCGTACTCGACGAGGGTAGAAAGAATCTTGACACGTAGTTTGTTTCCGATGGCCTGGAACGCTTCGTGGGGGAGGTGGTCTGTAGACTGTTCTCCTGACATGGTAGAGAACACGTATCGACCTGAGTTAAGACAGTAGGTTCCTTCGAAACCTGTGGTGTCATCTGTGGAATACAAAATTATTCTCGGAAACGATTAAGGCACCATTTCCGTCATTTCGAGTGATGACGGAGCAATTTACACGACGGGCATTACTCGGGGGTGCGGGGACAGCACTACTCGTATCCATCGCAGGGTGCAGTCAGAACGGTGGCGACAACGGTGGGTTGGTAGAAGACGGGACGATCGGTGTGTTACTCGATAATCAGAGCAGTCAATCGCAGGAACTCTCACTCACTGTCGTCAATACTGATGGCGGAGAGTCATACTTCGAACGAACGGTCACACTTGGCCCCAACGAACAGAGTAGCGGCTCGTTCGACGATCCGGGCGAGAGCGTCGGGTTCGGAGTGCAAGCCCAAATCATGGACGGCCAGCGAGAGACCGTTCGAATCGAAGACGACCAACGAACCGGGTTGAATCTTATCCGGGCCGTCGTCCTTTCGGACGGTCAACTGGCCGTATTCTGGTCGGCAAAGAATAACGATGGGTAGCGCTGGACATATGACTCGGGCAACTGGCGGGGATAGGCGTACACGCTGGTTGAGTGGTGCTGGAGTCATCGGTGGCCTCATCTGGGCGTTTGCGCCAGTCGGTGTTGTATTCGCTATCGCCGGGTGGAACGTACCTGTCGTGCGGTCGCTCGCGGGACTCTTTTTGAGCGTGGTGGGCGTCTCGGTGTTTCTCTTGGGCGCTGGCGTCGTCGGACTTCATCGCTTCTGTGCGGGACGGCACGGTCGTTTCGGACGCTACGGTGTATCGATCACGGTACTGGGGCTCGTCCTGCTGTTGCCGGGCAGCGTCTTTCCCAGTGGGTTCCTCCCAGTGTCGATATCGAGTCGTATTCCGCTCGTGTTCTTCATCGGCCTATTCGTGCTCGCATTCGGGAGTCTCTTGGTGGGCGTTTCGACATGGCGAACGGATACCGTCCCCGCGTTACCTGCCCTGTTTCTCGCCGCTGCGCTCCCTGGTGGCGTCCTCGTAGGGGGCGCTATCACGG
The DNA here is from genome assembly GCF_051801355.1 of Haloarchaeobius ordinarius. Lineage (GTDB taxonomy): Archaea > Halobacteriota > Halobacteria > Halobacteriales > Natrialbaceae > Haloarchaeobius. The sequence goes on from NZ_CP196560.1 coordinate 1,160,201, forward strand.
TAATTACGGGGCAGCCAATCGCACTAGCTGCTGGTCTGATGATCCCATTTGGACTGGCGTGGGCCGTCGTCAACGGATTCGTATGGCGGACCGTGACTCGGTCTTCGACCAGCGAGCCAGCGACGAGGGACGTCACGTGAAGCACTGCACCGTGTAGTATGAAGTCGATTCAGCGGCTGGGTTCGTACAGCGCCCCTCTGGGTCTACTGATTCAGCAGTTCCCATTCCCACGGCATTCTGCTGCATATGCATCCTCGGTCTATCGGCGCATTCAGTGACTCGAAGCCGAATCAAACGAGCGGCGGGTGCTGAACTCGCGCTTTCTATTCGCCATGCCCTCCGGTCATCTGTTGCGGGTCTCACCCGGGCAGATCACTTCGCTTCTGTCGAGACGACGCGTGATAACTACCGGATACGGTACCGAAAAAACGAGAGACGTGTCTTCGGTGCCAGTGCCTACTCGAAGGCGGCGATGCCGGTTGCTGACTGCGATTGCAGGTCGTTCTCGTACTTACTCGAACGCTGCAATCCCAGTCAGATCCTGCCCGAGAATCAGCGTGTGGATGTCGTGGGTACCCTCGTAGGTGTACACCGTCTCCATGTTCGCCATGTGGCGCATCGGCGAGTAGTCCGAGGTGATGCCGTTGCCGCCGAGCATCTCTCTCGCAACCCTCGCCTGGTCGCGGGCCATGCGGACGTTGTTGCGCTTGGCCATCGAGACGTGCTGCGGGCGGAGGTCGCCGCGCTCTTTCAGGTCGGCGAGGCGGTGGGCCAGCAGCTGGGCCGTGGTAATCTGGGTGGCCATCTCGGCCAGCTTCTCCTGCTGGAGCTGGAACCGGGCGATGGGGCCGCCGAACTGCTCGCGGTCGACGGCGTAGTCGCGGGCCGTCTCGAAGCAGTCCCGCGCCGCGCCGACTGCGCCCCAGGCGATGCCGTAGCGGGCCTGCGTGAGACACGAGAGCGGGCCCTTCATCCCCTCCACGCCGGGGAGGACGTTCTCCTCGGGGACGAACACGTCGTTGAGGCCGAACTCGCCCGTGATGGACGCTCTGAGCGAGAGTTTTTCGGTAATCTTGTTGACCGAGAAGCCGTCGCGGTCGGTCTCGACGAGGAACCCACGCACCGGATTGTCCTCGCTCGACTTGTCGCGAGCCCAGACGATGGCCACGTCGGCGATGGGCGCGTTCGTAATCCACGTCTTCGAGCCGTTGAGGACGTAGCCGCCGTCGGCTTCTTCGGCGCGGGTCTCCATCCCGGAGGGGTTCGAGCCGTGCTGGGGCTCGGTGAGCCCGAAGCAGCCGATCTTCTCGCCCAGGCCCATCTCGGGGAGCCACTCGTCTTTCTGCTCCTCGCTGCCGAAGGCGTGGATGGGGTACATGACGAGTGCGCCCTGCACGCTGGCCATCGAGCGCAGACCGGAGTCACACGCTTCGAGCTCCTGCATGAGCAGGCCGTAGGCGGTCTCGGAGACGTTCGGGAGGTCGTAGCCGTCGAGGTTCGGGGCGTAAAAGCCCATCTCACCCATCTCGGTGATGATATCTGTCGGGAACGTACCCTCCTCGAAGTGCTGTGCGATGTCGGGTTGCACGCGGTTCTCGACGAACTCACGGGCGGAGTCGCGAATCATCCGCTCTTCCTCGCCGAGGTCCGCTTCCAGGCCGACGTAATCGAGCATACGTCGCCTGGGTAGTCCGCGCAGAAAAGTACTCCTAAATCGACGCAAGTGTTGCCGGGTCCGCGAGCGGCGCTGGCCCGACCGGCGACCCGTCGCGGCGGTCGTCCCGACAGTTCGACTGTGGGTGGCCCGCGATGACGTTCTCGACTGCTGAGACGTGTTGCCGTCAAGGTTTAGCCCTCTGGCTCGAATCAACAGGATAGTTGTGAACTGCAGGGCACTGACCAGGGCTTCGCCGGACGCGTCTGGGGGGTCAGTGTGAGCGGGCGGTCGACGGGTGGAGTCGAACGAACCGGCGAGGGCCGCCGGAGCGAGACCGAGACGATTCTCCTGCTCGTCGAACCGGCGAGGGACCGGGAGTTGCTCGCGGACTGGCTGACGAGGGAGTACGAGGTCGTGACCGGCATCGACCGGCTCTCCGAACCGTTCGACCTGTGCATCCTCGACGAGCAGTCGCTCGGCCGGTACCGGGACCGCCTCGACCGACAGAAGGCGGCGGTCCGGCCGGCGTACCTCCCCTACCTGCTCGTCTCGTTCGAGTCCGAACCGAGCGCGCTGCCGGCGTCGGTCTGGTCGACCGTCGACGAACTGCTCGCGACCCCAGTCTCGAAGCCCGACCTCGCCCGTCGCGTCGACCGGTTGCTCCACACGCGCTCGCTCTCGCTCGAACTGGAGGCCCAGCGACGGCGAAGCGAGGGGCGACTCGCCGCCCTGTTCGAGCACGTCCCCGACCCCATCGTCGTCGTCGACGACGACGGGACGGTGCTCGACACCAACGTCGCGTTCACCGATCGGTTCGGGCTCGACCGCCAGAACGTCGTCGGGCAGCCGTTTACGTCCGTCGCGTGCTGGGACGCCGAGCGCGTCGAGCCAATACTGGACGCGCTGCTGGCGGGCGAGGAACCGCCGACGCAGACCGTTCGCTGCGAGACGGCGAGCGGGACGGAACGCGTCGTCGAACTCCACGCGGGCAGCACCGACGAGGCCGAGCAGTTCGACGAGCGCATCATCGTCTGCCGGGACGTGACCGAGCGCGTGACCCGCGAACGCGAACTCGCGAACGAGCAGGCGTTCACCCAGTCGGTCATCGACGCGCTCCCGGACGTGTTCTTCCTCATCGGCACCGACGGGACCTTCGAGCGCTGGAACCGGCGACTCCCCGAGGTGACGGGATACACCGACGCGGAACTCGCGGAGATGAATCCGCTCGACCTCTCGGATTCGAGCCACGAGGAGTTCGGGTCGGTGCTCGGGGGCCTCGACGCCATCGAGCCCGGGACGACCGCGGCGCGAGACCTGGTGACGAAGTGGGGCGAGTCGATACCGTACGAGTCCGTGTTCGCGCCCATCCACGGGAGCGACGGCGAGTTCATCGGGGTCGCCGGCATCGCCCGCGACATCTCGGAGCGAAAGGCCCGCGAGCGGGACCTGCTCGCCCAGGAGGAACTGTACCGGACGCTCGCCGAGCACTTCCCGAACGGGATGGTCGCGCTCTTCGACCGCGACCTGCGGTACACGCTGGTCGAGCCGGACACCCTGCCGGTCTCCGGGCGGTCCAGTGACGACCTCGTCGGCCATGAGGCGGGTGAGCTGCTCCCCCCGGACATCCGCGAGGCGGTCGTCGCCAGTTACCGCGACGCGGTCCGGGGCCTCGAGAACCAGTTCGAGGTCTCCATGGACGGGGAGACGTACCGGTTCCAGACGGTCCCGGTGTCGGCCAGCCGGGACGACGGAGTCGCCGGCATGGTCGTCATCCAGGACGTGACCGACGCGGTCGAGCGCAAACGCGAACTCGAACGCCAGAACGAGCGCCTCGACGAGTTCGCGTCCGTGGTGAGCCACGACCTCCGCAACCCGATGAACGTCGCCAGCGGCTACCTCGACCTCGCGCTGGCCGACGGCGAGGACGAGAACGTTCGCGAGGCGAGGCGGGCGCTCGACCGGATGCGAGACCTCGTCGACGAACTGCTCGTCCTCGCCCGCCAGGGCGACGCGGTCGCCGACCTCGCCCCGGTCTCGCTGTCGAAGGTCGTACAGGAAGCCTGGGACCACGTGGACACCCGCGAGGCGACCCTGCAGGCCGACGCCGACGTGGTCGTCTCCGCCGACGCGGACCGGCTCACCCAGCTCTTCGAGAACCTGTTCCGGAACAGCGTGGAACACGGCGACGAGACGGTCACGGTCACCGTCGGCACGCTCGACGACGGGTTCTTCGTCGCGGACGACGGCCCCGGGTTCCCCGACGACGACCGCGACAGGCTGTTCGAGCATGGGTTCACCACCCGCGAGGACGGGACCGGTTTCGGGTTGAGTATCGTGGCGTCGATCGTCGAAGCCCACGGCTGGGAGATTACGGCACCGGTCGACGCAGAAGGCGCGCGGTTCGAGATACGGGGCGTCGAGTTCGTCTGAGGTCAGCTCACGCGCTGTTCGAGCACGCGGTCGCCCGAGTCCGCACAGATGAGCGCGACGACCTCGTAGGAGTTACAGCACGACTCGACGGTCTCTTCTTTCATCTCGACGGGGCCGCCACCGGGACACTCTTCGAGGAAGATGCGGAGTCCGTTCAGCACCGCCCCCCGGGCGACGGGGTCGAGTTCGGCCCACGACTCGGTCGCGGTCTGGGCGAGCACGCGGGCACCCGCCACGTCGACGCGAAGGGCCGTCTGGGAGGGCCACTCGCCGACGCGCTGGGCACCGCGCTGGAGGACCACACCCTGACCGTACTCCACGACCTCGTACTCGCCGTCGCCGTCGAGTCCGAAGACGGTGCGGACCTCTTCGGGGTCGACCTCGTCGTCGGTCTCGGCGAGAATCGCGTCCCAGCGCTCGGCGAACTGGGGATTCAGACAGAGGTCGTCGATGTCTTCACATGGCTCGATGGCGCCCGCCTCGGAGAGGAACGTCTCGGGTTCCACGTCGCGCACGTCGCCCGCCTTCGGGAGCGGATGTTCGGGTTCCTTGCCGAACCACGCCAGCAGCCAGTCGGGCATGTAGCGTTTCGTCAGCTCCGGTGTGCCCGGCACGAGGTAGCCCCGGAGCCAGATGGCGGCGAGACTCAGTAAGAAGACGACGAGGCCGAGTCCGGCCGCGGTCGATGTCGCGAGGGCGGTACTCGCGACCGCCGCGACGACGACACTCAGCACGACCGCGATGAGTGTGTTGACCGTCGTACAGGGCCAACAGCGGTTCTCACCCGTGTACTCTGGTTGACGAAGGGCACCGAGCCCGGAAGAATGTGAATCTGCCATACCCAAGTGAGCGTTCCGGACGAAAATAGGTCTTATTTTCAACACACCGAGAATTCGAACGAGGGCGACCGGCCCGTGTCACCCCCGGTCAGTCAGACGCTGCGACCGAGGTCGACCCGTCCGGTAGCTGGTCGACCTTGCGGACGTACGAGGTGAAGTTCTCGAACAGGCGCTTGGCCTCACAGGCCTTCGCGTAGTTCTCGTCGGTGATGCCGTCGACGACTGCCTGCTTTCGTTCGTCGGGCAGTTCGTCCTTGCCGAGGGTGACCTCGCGGGCCGTTCTGGTGTCGTACTCGGGGTGGAACTGCACGCCGAAGACGTGGCCCTTGCGGAAGCCGTGGTTCCCGTAGTCGTTGCGAGCGATTTCGACCGCACCGGGCGGAAGTTCGACGACCGAGTCGGAGTGGGTCGTGAAGACGGTGTACTCGCCGTCGAGTCCCTCGAGGAGCGGGTTGTCGCCCGAGAGCTGGACCGTGCGGTAGCCGATTTCGTACTCGCCCATGTCGACGACGCGGCCACCGAGGGCGTCGGCGAGGAGCTGGTGTCCCCAACAGACGCCGAGACAGGGCAGCCCTTCGTCCGCGGCGTCGCGGACCCACTGTTTGGTGGGCTGAATCCATGCTTCGTCCCAGTAGACGGACGAGCGCGACCCTGTGACGACGACGCCGTCCCAGTCGTGGTGGTCCGGCAGGTGGCCGTCGGTTGCGCTGAACTCCACGAGGTCGGCGTCGAGTTCCCGCCGGAAGTTGCGGCGGGTGTTCTCGTCACCGTGTGCGGCGTTCAGCAGTGCGATACGAACTCGACTCATCGTGTATAGAAGGGTCACTTACCAATTAGTCAGTTACGCCTCGGCGAGTGTTTGCCGACATCTCGGAGCCTAGTCGCGTAGGGTCGACACGTAGGTAGCTCCAGACACTACGAACATGTGCCGTCGCGAGACGGCGACAGGCACTCCCCCATCCCCACCCCACAGTGTGCCTACAACAGGCGTGCCATGCCCACCCGTGCCGGGTCGAGTCGTCCAGTCACGAGTCGGCAGCGTCCTCGACGAATCCCGCGAGCGCGTCGTTGACTGGCCTGGACCGTTCGACGTGGACGAAGTGGCTCGCGTCCGGGAAGTGCTCCCGCTCGCCCCGCGGGAGCCCCTCGGCGAGGGCCTGTGCGGCTCCAGCCGACGCGAGGTCGTCGCCCCCACCTGAGACGACCAGGGCCGGCACGGTCACGTCGTACAGCGGGTCAGCGTCGTAGCCCGCGAGTGCGGCCCGCTGGCGTTGCCACGTCTCCCACCCAGCGTCCTCGTCGGTTCGCCAGCGAGCGATACCGTCGAGGACCTCGGGCATCTCCTCGCAGAACTCGGCGGAGAGCACCGTCGACAACGTCTCCCGACACGCCGACTCGTCCGTCGGGTCGGCGAAGAAGGGGTCCGGGTCGTACTCCGCTCCGGTGGTTGCCCCGCTGACCAGCGTGAGACTCCGCGCCCGGCCGTGTTTTCGAGCGTATTCGAGTGCGACCATCGCGCCGAGGCCACAGCCGACGAGGTGGACCGACGTCGCGCCGTGGTCCGAGAGGACCGAATCGAGGTCGTTCACGAACGTCGCCATCGACATGTCGCCGGCGGGCGGGTCCGACCGCCCGGTCCCGCGCGTGTTCCACACCAGCGTCTCGTAGGGACCGGCGAGATGTGCGTACTGCCAGCCCCAGAGCCACGCGCCGCAGCCGATGTCGGGCACGAACGCGACCGTCTCCCCCTCGCCGTCGGTCTCGTAGTACAGTGTCGTCCCGTCCCTGTCTACCGTGGGCATGGTGATACCGACCCCATCGAATGGGATATGCGTCACGGAACGGGCGCGGTGGGCCACCTGGTATCCGAAACCGGTGACCCCTGGCCCGGAGAACTCCTGATTCTCATTTGTTCGCGGCCGTCGCCCCCATCCTGCTGGATACAGTTTCCATAACTTCGCCACGAAATGAATTCTAAATTTTAGACAATTTTGGGTAATGGTTGGGAATATTCGTGCGCCCGAGCCGAGGTTTATGAATTAAAAATCTACTTACATTTAGCCCAATTCGATATGTATTTTAACTAATATCGGATATGGTGAAATTGCACGATGAAGGATAATTCGAATGCGGATGCGCAGATGAGTCGTCGCAAGCTTCTTCGGGCAACCGTCACAGCGGGGGCCACAGCCGTCGGCGTCAGTGGCCTCACCGGTGCGACCGCGGAGCAGCGGGATGCTGCCGGCTCCAGCCTCGAAGGGTTCGACACCAGACCAGAGATAGATGCTCGGTCTTTCAAGAAATACGCCGGTGACGATTCGAAGACCAAAGCGACGTTCGACGAGTACTTCGAGTCCATCGCGACCCAGATCGGCGAAACAGATGCGACGCCGCCCTCGTCGCTCGACGAGGCCCAGGACATCGAAGTCATCCCGGACCCCAGTGGTGGGACGATGACGCCACAGCTCGTCGCGACCTTCGAGACCGACGCGAAGGTAGAGGTCCGCGTCGACCCGGTCGAAGACCGTGCCACGGCACACGTCGAGCGAGATGGCGAAACGAAGTTCGTAGATGCCGCCGAGGGCGTCCGGACTGTCATGGGCTGCTACTACGAGCACTTCTGTGCCTCGTGGGGCTGCAGTATCAACACCGAATGGCGGATGCGTGTCTGTGAGTTCCCAGACGGAACGTACTCGCGTACGACCAGTGGTTTCGAGTGTGGTTGTGCTCGCTACGGCGACGATCCGCTCCCCTAGTCAATAGCGGACCGAATCGAACGGAACGACAGCGGGAGATGAGTGGCGGACCCGGTTGCCTTTCAGTCCACATCCACCGACGCTCGCCCGATGCTTCGCGGTCCTTTTGACGCACCGACGTGTTCTCCCGGCTAATGCACGCCATCAAGGACAGCGTTCACGACTACATCGAGGTGTCTGGGGTCGTCGCCGACCTGCTCGATACCCCCCAGATGCAGCGCTTGCGCCACGTCAAGCAACTCTCGTCGGTGCGGCTCGTCTATCCCTCTGCGAACCACACCCGCTTCGAGCACTCGCTGGGCGTCTACCACCTCGCTCGCCGCGCCTGCCGTCACCTCGATATCGACGGCTCGCGCGCCGAGGCCGTCCAGGCCGCCGCGCTCCTCCACGACGTCGGTCACGGCCCGTACGGCCACCAGACCGAGGGTATCATCCTCCGACGCCTCGGTCGCCACCACGACGAGGTCCACGACCTGCTCGGCGAGGGAGACCTCGCCCGCGTCCTCGAATCCCACGGCCTCGACACCGACGCCATCGCCGACCTCATCGACGGGCAAGGCAAGTACGGCCAGCTCGTCTCGGGGGAACTCGACGTGGACCGGATGGACTACCTCGTCCGGGACGCCCACCACTCCGGGGTCCCCTACGGGACCATCGACCAGGGCCGCCTGCTCCGTGCCCTCACCTTCATCGACGGGGACCTCGCGCTCTCGGAGGGCAACCTCGCGACGGCCGAGTCGATGCTTGTCGCCCGGGCGCTGATGAACGCCACCGTCTATCGCCACCACGTCTCCCGCATCGCGGGGTCGATGCTCGAACGCGTCTGCGAGCGCCTGCTCGACGAGACGCCGGTGTCGGTCGAGGAGTTCGCCCGGATGAGCGACGACGAACTGCTCGCGGCCCTTCGAAGATACGACGAGACCAGCGACGTGGCCGCCCGGCTCGCGACGCGGGACCTGTACAAACGGGCGGTCTGGGCGGAACTCGACGACGTGCCGGACCGGGTGGTCGATTCGGACCACACGACCCGGCGCGAACTGGAAGCTGAAATCGCCGCCGAGGCCGGCGTCTCGGCCGAGACGGTCCTGCTCGACGTGCCCGGTCGCCCGTCGATGCCCGAGTCCTCGACCCGCGTCGTGGTCAACGGCGAGGTTCGCCGCCTTCACGAGGAGTCACCACTGGTGCAGGGCCTCCAGGCAGCCCAGTCGGTCCAGTGGCGGCTCGGGCTCTACTCCCCCGAGGAGTCCATCGACCGGGTCCGTGCCGTCGCCCTCGACGTGCTCGACCTGCCCGAGGCCGGCACCCGCCCCTCGGGGTCGCGGTCCTGGCCAGCCTAAGTGGACGACAACCGCAGTTCGGAAATCGGCGGTGTCACCGGCGTCAATTTCCTGTTGGCGGGGTTACACAGCCGATACGTTTACAATACTGCATCTCGCAGTAGTCGATGGGGTACGACACCCTAATCGGATCAGTCGTTGCCTCCTGACCGATGTCCTGCTCGGCCGGGACCGAGTGGGAACTGGGATACGCCACTATCATTTCCTTTCCCTTTCACCACCCGAGAGCCAGCGGCTCGTGGCTCGCAGTCCCAAAATACAGATACAGCCCCCGTCTCAGGCCGCTTCGACCACGCCAGCCGCGGCTGCTCGTTCGTACACACGACCCCAGTACGATGCCTGTGCGAAGGTCGCGAAGGCGCTCCCGAACAGGATGCCGACGCCGAGCGCCAGCGCCGAGAGCATCGTGACGACCGCCAGCAGGATGGCGAGCGGGATGTACATGGCGACGTGTTTGGCGTAGAATCCCGTGAAGGCGAAGTCGAACACGCGGCTCGTGGTGTACGTCTCGCCGATGTCACCGGTCACGGCATAGACCGTGATGATGGCGGGCCCGATGTAGATCGCAGCCAGCACCACCAGCACGTACACCGCCGGGTGGATGTACTGGATGCTGACGAAGCCGAGAATCCCCACGGCGGCGACGAACGGCAACTGGGCGACGAACAGCCAGACCCCCTCTTTCAGCAGTTCGACGAAGTCGGTGTACTCTGGCTGGGGGTCTCCCCGGGCTGCGCTCCGGTACAGTCGGAACACGTAGCCGAACAGCACGAAGTACGGGACGACGAGGAAACTGACGAGCAGGGTCAGCCCGCCCTTGACTATCGCGCCCCACCCGTTCTCGCGGGGGTACGAGAGCGCGAACTCGAAGGGTGTCTGCTCGGGGTCGAGGCTCATACACTCGCCTCCACCGGCTGGACCGGTACCGCCACCGTCGTGTCGTCAGTGCGAAGCATCAGCCCGAGAATCTTCGAGCACCACCATAAACGTTGAGTCGTCAGGATGCGGTCAGCACGCCGTTCGAGAGCGGAGCGTCGCCCGCTCAGGCGTTCAGTACGGTCCGGAGCACGTCGGGTGCGGATTCCAGCGCGTCGTCGAGCTTGTCCGTCTCCGGGCCACCGCCCTGTGCGAAGTCCGGCGGGCCGCCGCCGCCACCGCCGACCTTCGCGGCGAGCTGGCTGACGACCTGCCCGGCGTTCACGTCGGAACCGTCGGGGACGGCGACGACGAACTGGGCGCCGTTTTGGGCGGAGCCGATGACGGCTATCTTGCCCTCTTCGACCAGGGCGTTCGCGGTCGCCCGGAGTTCGTCCGAGTCGGCGTCGATGCGCTGGACGATGGCGGGCGTGCCGCCGATGTCGACCTCCTCGGCGTCACCGGCACCGGAGGCGCGGACCTCCGCGAGCTGTTCTTTGAGGTCCTCGATGGTCTTGCCCCGGGCCTTCCACTCCTCGAAGAAGCGCTCTGCGGTCTCGGGGACTTCCTGCGGGGAGACGTCGAGCACGTCGGCTGCCGTGTACAGGGCGTCCTCGGTCTCCTGCGTGGCCACGATGGCGGCGTCACCGGCGGCGAACGTGATACGCTCGACCCCGTCCTGCACGCGTTCGGTGTTACGAATCTTGATAGCACCGATGTCACCGGTGCGGGCGACGTGCGTGCCACCACAGGCCTGTACGTCCTCGGCGACGTGGATGAGCCGGATGTTGGTGCCCGGCGGGATCCCACCCTGGTAGAGGTCGAAGCCGTGTTCCTCCTCGGCCTCGTGGCGGTGGGGCCACTCCTGTTTGACCGGCGAGTTCTCCATCACGAGTTCGTTCGCGAAGCGCTCTATCTCCTTTATCTCCTCGCGGGAGATGCGCTCGTAGTGGTGGACGTCGATACGAGAGGTTTCGACGCCCTTCTGGGCACCGGCCTGCCGGATGTGCTCGCCGAGCACCTGCCGCGCCGCGTGGATGACCACGTGGGTCGCGGTGTGGTTTCGCATCAGCTGGCGACGGCGATAGGTGTCGAGCTGGCCGCGGACGAACTCGCCCTTGCCGGGGTTCTCGTCCGTGCGGTGGAGGATGACGCCGTCGCGAATCTGGACGTTCGTCACCTCGACGGTCACGTCGTCGGTGCTGAGCGCACCGGTGTCGGAGGGCTGGCCACCGCCCTCGGGGTAGAACATCGTCTGGTCCAGCACGACGTCGTAGCCCTCCTCGCGCTCGAACACGTCGAGGACGACGGCCTCGAACTCGGTCCGCTGCTGGTCCTCGTAGTAGAGGCGGTCGGTCTCGGGCAGGTCCGAGAGGCGTTCGTCGGCGTCGCTCCCCTCTTCCTCGAACGCCTGGCCGCCGTCGTGGCGCTCGGCGACGAGCGAGAAGAAGTCGTCCGGGACGTTCACCCGGGCACCCTCTTCGTTTGCGATCTCCTCGACCATGTCCGGCTGGAGGCCGTGGCTGTCGTACAGTTCGATGAGTTCGCTCGTCGGGATGGGTTCGGACTTGCGGGCGTACTCCTCGGCGAGCTGGCGGACCTTGCGGCTGCCGCGGTCGAGCGTCTCGTGGTACTTCTCGACCTCGTTGCGGACGATTTCGCGGATGGTGTCGCGGTTCTTGTAGCCCAGACGCTTGGCCTGCATGTCGACGAGTTCGTCGAGCGGGGCGTCCACGCCGACGTTGTCACAGAGGCGCTTCGTGCGCCGCAGGACCATGCGAGAGAGGTAGCCGGTCGAGACGTTGCTCGGGACGATGCCGTCGCCGAACATGTACGCCATGGTGCGGCAGTGGTCCGTGATGGCGTAGATGTCTTCGAGGGGCTCGACGAGTTCCTCCAGTTCGGACTGGGAGACGCCGAGCTTGTCGGCGATGGTGCCGCGGGCGGTCTCCATGTCCTCGGCCTCGTCGATGTCCATGTGGCCGGCGAGCTTGGCCGAGCGGTGGATGAGCTGTTCTTCGTCCTCGGTGTGCTCGATGCCGGCGTTCTCTTTGAGGAACTGGATCATCTCGGGGTAGACCGCCTCGTAGACGGTCGGCGTCCCCTGGGACATCCACGTCCACCGCTCCAGCCCGTAGCCGGTGTCGACGATGTACGTGTCCATCGGCGAGTAGCGGTTGCCGTCTTTCATCTCGTACTCGCCGTCGGGGTCTTGCTCCATCGACATGAAGACGAGCGTGGCGAGTTCGGCCCCGCGGTAGATGACTTCGATGGCGGGCCCGGCGTTGCCGCCGCCGACCCACGGGTCCTCGATGTAGACGATCTCGTCGAGGTTCGCGCCCATCGACTCGAACAGCTCGTCGCAGTAGCGGACGGTGTCGTCCTTCCAGTACACCTCGCCCTCGTAGGCGTACTCTTCTTCGGCGTCCTCGCGGACGTTGAAGGCGTGGTGGGCCATCATCTCGAAGGCCATGGTGTGCCGGCCCGTCTTGCCGACGTTGTCGATGTCCTGCATCCGGATGCAGGGCTGGCTGATGGTCAGCGGGTTCGCTGGCGGCGGCGTCTGGCCCGAGGTGACCAGCGGCTGGAAGTCGTAGATGGACGCCTGCGTCAGCAGGACGTCGTCGCGCCAGCGGTTCGCGGCCACGGGGTACGGGTCGATGCGTGTGTGGCCGTTCTCCTCGAAGAAGGAGAGGAACGCCTCGCGCATCTCCTCGAGGGTGTACGCCTCGTCGAACCCGGGGTTGTCGATGAAACTGTAGTCCTCGCAGGGCGGCTCCCCACACGTCTCCCGGTCGTGGTCGCGCGTCCAGAAGGCGGCACCGCAGTCCACGCACTCCTGTCGCACGAAGTCTTCCTCCTCGAAATACTCGAGGCGGTACTCCTCCTCTAGAGTCATTCTTGTGCCACAGTGGCCTTTCGGTGAGTAAAACAGTTCCGCAACGGGGCAGTGAGCGGTTCGGTCGGTCCGTTCGGGCCGATTCCACCCACTCGTGGGCGACCCCGTGCCGGACGACGCCGTGCCTCGACCGGAATCGTGTCCTGTCGACGAGTTTCGCGGTGACCCAAACTGGTTCGACCGCATCGATATCCGGGCTGCTCGCGTATGGTTCTCCATGTCGACCCCTGGCCGTACCCGCTCCGGCATCGACCTCCCCTCACGGGACGAACTGCTCCGCATCGTCGGCTTCGTCCTCCTCGTCAACCTCGTCGGCGGTGCGGCCGCGGTCATCGGCGGCCCTGGCAGCGAGTGGTTCGTGAGCCTCGAGAAACCGTGGTTCTACCCGCCGAGCTGGGCGTTCGGTGTGGTCTGGACGCTCCTGTTCTCGGTGCTCGGCATCGCGTTGTACCGTGTCTGGCGCGCGGACGAGACGCGCGAGCGTCGGGTCGCACTCGGTGCCTTCGTGCTCCAGATGGCGTTCAACGTCGCCTGGACGCCCGCGTTCTTCGGGGCACAGGACCCCGGCCTCGGACTGGCCGTCATCGGGGTGCTCTGGGTCCTCGTGGTCGCGACCATCTGGGCGTTCCAGCGGGTCGACCGCACGGCCGCGGCCCTGCTCGTCCCGTACCTGCTGTGGGTGAGCTTCGCGACGGTGTTGAACTACGACATCTGGCGGCTGAACTGACGAACGGGCGGCAACATTAACCGTCTCCTCTGTTTAGAGACCGGGTATCGAAGCGAATCTGGTAGCCGTCTCATCGACGTGATTCCCGAATGACGGACGAGGCACGTGTCGTCGTGACCGCTCGCGACCCCGACCGACGGTCGGCGATAGCGGCCGCACTCGACGAGTGGGCGGCGGCGGCGATACCCCCCGAGTCTGTCGGGGAGTGGCTCGCGGCCCGCGACGCGGCCTGTTTCGTCGTCGCGGACGACCCGGCAGCCCCGCCGATTCGAGACGCCTGCGAGACCGCCCACGAGGTTCCGAGCGTCGTCTTCGCGGCCGTCGACCCCGAATCGGTCCCCTGCGACGCGGACGGGTTCGTCCGTGACGGCGGCGACGATGGTGGCGGGCGACCTCCGGACGACCGCGCCGTCGACCAGCTCCGCGACGAGGTACGCTGGCGTGTCCACAGGGGTCCACGAACCGCGGCGGTCACCGAGGACGTGTCGCGGGAGAGTCACGGGAAGATAGAGCGCCTGCACACGGTCGCCGCGGAGATGGTCGCCTGTGACACGGAAGACGAGGTGTACGAGGTCGCGGTCCGGGCGGCCGACGAGATTCTGGACCTCGACATCGTCGGCATCGACACGGTCGTCGACGGATACTTCGTCCCGCGGGCGGTCTCCGAGGAACTGAAGTCCTCGGGGTACGGCACTCTCGCAGCCGACGAGGGTGTGGCCGGCCGGACTTACCAGTCCGGCGAAGCCATCCTCGTCGACGACACCGAGGCTCACCCCGACGCGTCACCGACCGGGCCGTTTCGGTCTATCCTCTCGGTTCCGGTCGGTGAGGTCGCCATCCTGCAGGCTGGCTCCCACGAGATCGGGGCCTTCGACGAGCGCGACCGGGAACTCGTCGAACTGCTGGTGAGTCACGTCGCCGAGACGGTCGAGCGACTCCAGGCCGAAGCGGAACTCCGTCGCGAGCGCGACCGACTCTCGTCCCTGTTCGAGAACGTCCCCGACCCGGTGGTCCGGTTCGCCTACGACGATGGCGCACTCCGGGTCCAGGACGCGAACAGCAAGTTCGAGGAGGTGTTCGGCTGGTCTATCGACGAAATTCGTGGCGCGGACATCGACGAGTACATCGTCCCCGAGGGTCGCGAGGTGGAGGCGAAGCGCCTGAACGAGAAGCTCATGGCCGGCGAGAGCCTCCACGAGACGACCCAGCGCCGGACCAACGACGAGGTTCGGGATATCCTGCTCCACGTCGTCCCCTTCGAGCGCGGTGAGCGCAGCCTGCAGGGGTTCGCCATCTATACCGACATCACGGAGGAGAAGGCTCGACAGCGCGAACTGGAGCGGCAGAACGAGCGCCTCGACGCCTTCGCGAGCATCGTCAGCCACGACCTCCGGAACCCGCTCTCTATCGCTCGTGGCTACCTGACCCTCGCCGAGGAGGTCGGTGCCGCCGAACACTTCGAGGAGATTCGACTCGCCCACGAACGCATGAGCAACCTCATCGACGACCTGCTGGCCCTCTCGCGACAGGGTGACGTGGTGGGCTCGCTCGAACCGGTCCAGCTCTCCGAGGTGGCCACGCAGGCCTGGGGCGGGGTCCAGACTGGCGTGGCGACGCTCGAGTGTCTCGACGACGTGGCGCTGCTCGCCGACCGGAACCGGCTGGTCGAACTGTTCGAGAACCTGTTCCGTAATGCGGTCGTCCACGGGTGCCCGACCGACGGCGACCTCGGTCAGCGGGAGGACGAAACCCCGCTCACGGTGACCGTGGGAACGTGCTCTGGTGGCGACGGGACCTGCACCGGCGACCGCGAGTCGGAGACCGGCGGGGTGGCGTTCTTCGTCGGGGACTCGGGCTGTGGCATCCCGACCGACGAGCGTGAGAGCGTCCTCGAATCGGGGTACACAACCAGCGACCAGGGAACCGGCTTCGGCCTCACTATCGTCCAGGAGATCGCCGACGCCCACGGCTGGTCGGTGACGGTCGACGAGAGCGCGGCCGGTGGGGTCCAGTTCACCTTCACTGGCGTGACGGAGCCGCCGCTCGACAGTGCGGACTGACGGGAGCAAAGCGCTGCTCAGTTCGAGACGGCGCTGGAGTTCGACTCGAGCAGGCCGTAGAACAGCTGCGTGTGGTCGGTCACGTCGGTGAGCAGTTCGTCCAGCAGGCGGTCGGCACGCTCGGCTTGCGCCTCGACGCGCTCCGTGAGGTCGACGTACTCGTCGCTGTCCGTGAGTTCGGCCTGTGACTTGCGTGCTTCGAGGACGGCCTTCTTCGTCACCTGACCGTAGTACTCGCGGAGCTCCTCGTCGTACGCCGACCGCCGGTCGAGCCGGTGCACGCACCGGTTCAGCGTCGGCTTGTCGACCGGTTTGACGAGGTAGTCGTCGAAGCCCATCTGGACGATGTCGAAATCGGGTTCGACAGCGGTGACGATGACGACCTGGCAGTCGTAGCCGTCGGCCCGGAGTCGTTCGAGCACCTCGTCTCCCGAGATGCCCGGCAACCGGCGGTCGAGGACGACGATGTCGGTCGTCACTGTGACGGCCTCGATGGCGGATGCACCGTCTGTTACACTGCGTACGCTCCACCGGTCACCTAACCAGGAGACGTAGAGGCTCGCCAGCTCTGTATTGTCCTCGACGATGAGGACCTCTGTGGTATCGTCGGTCATGCTGTCCTCCCGAAACCATCCAAATCGATGCTGTTCTTTTGTATAAATGTCTTGGCCGGTGAACGGACAGACTGATTGATATATCGTGTGGTCGGCCGTGAAAAATGATTCCCCGGTGGTATCGTGTCAGTCGAGCGCGAGCGACGCCAGCAGCGCCTCTAACTGGACGCGCTCGCTCGCACCCTGGGTGATGCGGAAGTCGGCCTCGCCGACGCGGTCCATCAGGCGGACTGCTGCCTCCTCGGAGAGGTCGAACTCCCACGCAGACCGGTGGAGCTGGTCGATGATGTCGCCGCCCGCGAGGCCGCGCTCGGTGAGGAGTTCGTCGAGTTTCGCCCGGGCCGCGATGAAGTCGCCCGCGATGGCGTCGGTGACCATCGCCTCGACCTCCTCGGGCCGCGCCGTGGCGGTGATGGCGTAGACGGTCTCCTCGGACACCTCGTCGCCCATGACCGAGGCGGCCTGGAGCGCGTTGATGGCCTTGCGCATGTCGCCGTCGGCCGCGTAGACGAGCGCGTCGACGCCCTCGTCGGTGAGCGGGATGCCCTCCTCACCGGCGATGTAGCGGACCTGCGTCGCGACCGCGTCGTCTGCCAGTTGCGTGAACCGGAACACCGCACACCGCGACTGGATGGGGTCGATGATCTGGCTGGAGTAGTTACACGAGAGGATAAAGCGCGTGTTGTTCGAGAACTGCTCCATCGTCCGGCGCAGGGCGGACTGGGCGTCGGAGGTCAGCGCGTCGGCCTCGTCCAGGAAGATGATGCGGTAGTCGTAGCCACCGAAGGACGTCCGCGCGAAGTTCTTGATACGGTCGCGGACCACGTCGATACCGCGCTGGTCGGAGGCGTTCAGTTCGAGGAAGTTCTCGCGCCACTCGTCGCCGTATATCTCCTTGGCGATGGAGACGGCCGAAGCGGTGTTGTGCATCACGGTGGGGACCGCACCTGCGACGTAGTTGTGGCTCTCCGGGACCGTCAGGTCGTACACGCGAGTTTCCTCGTCGACCGGGTCGACGGATTCGACCTCGTCGTAGTACAGGTCGGCACTGACGAGTGCTTCCAGTTTCTGAATCGAGTCAAGTACGTCGACCGAGAGCATCTCGTTCGCGATGGACTCGATAGCCTCGGTTACCGTCTCGAACCGGGTGAGAGAGGCGATGTCGTGGTCCTCTGTCCGGACGAGATTCGCTACATCTGCACCACGAACACCTGCCTCGTCGCCGACTCTATTGAACGAGACGCCGAGCGCGTCGATGGCCGACGCCAGTTCGTTCTGAACCGCTCGGACCGGCGGTGTCCCCTCCGCCTCACCGAGGGTCACCAGTATCTCTTCTGCCCGTCTCGCGGTCGGTGCCCGACGGCCATCCGAGTATTCGAGCAGCCGGTCGGTTCGGACGCCGGTTTCCGCTGCGACTTCCTTGCGCGTCGTGAGTGGTCCGAGCTGTTCACGGGACCCCACCCACGTCGCTGGTGTCTTCGAGACGGCCTTGATGTCGGCTCGAATCTCGGCCGTCGTCTCGTGGACGGCCTGTGCCGTCTCGAGTCGATCGTTCGCCTCGACCAGAAGCGTTCTGAGGGCGGTCTCGTAGGTCTCTCTGCCGGGCGTCTCCGGGTTCAGGCTCTCGGGGACGACGCTGTTCTTGTCGATGTGTAGTCGCTGACAGACGTCGTCGACCGCCGACTGCACCGGTATCGTGTCGTGGTTCGGGTTCGAGTCTTTCTCGGTGTGCTTCGCGAGTGCCTCGGCTTTGTAGTCGATGGTGAAGCCGATGGCATCCTCGAACCGTCGAACGTTTGGCGCACCTGATATCGAGAGGACGTGATACTCCCGCTTCTTGCCGCTCCCGTTCGTTGCGGCCTTTCGCTTCACCGTCCGTCTGGACGGGATACCGAAACTGGAGAGCAGATACGAGAGGAGTGTGATGTGGTCGCCGTTCTTCTGCGTAAGTTCCAGAATACCGTTGTCCGCGACATACCCCTCTGCGTCGAACATCGCCCGGCAGAATGCGGCCCGTGCTTCGTCGTCGGCACGGACGAGTGCGGAGCCGATACCGTCGCCACTCGTGGCCCCATCGAACACGTCGAAGCAGGACTCGAGGAAGTGCGTGAGCGTCTGAGAGATGACCCGAACGAAGGGGGTTCCGCCCTGCTCGCCCCGAGTCGGTTCGAGTCCGAACAGGTCGATGACGGTCTGCTCGAATTCGTCGAGAAGTGTGTCGTCGGTGTTGTAGAACCGGATTCGGCCGTTGTCGATTCGTGCTTCGCTCACCGTGAGACCGAGGAACGATGCGAGCCGCGGCGTCACTTCGTTCGTGACCTCAATCGGCGTCGAAGCGTACCCGTTGGCGTTGACGTACTCGATTCGGTCTATCTCGCTGTACAGTCGGTCGCGGGAAATGTCGAGGTCAAGGAGCGTCGACAGCGGCACGCGGTCGGTGGTTCCTTGATAAGTCAGGTTGTGTTCAGCCGCGAAGTCCGCCGAGACATCGGCGTAGATTCGGTTGGGGTCGACCTCGTCGAGCCAGTCGAGTTCCGCCTCTCCCTCTGGAACCGGTGTGCTACGTGGTCGAACGACTCTGTCACCTGATTCTACGTCTTTGGCCTGCCGCCATTCGAGGCCGTCAGCAGAGAGGACGAGCAGTCGGTGCTCTGGCGTGACCGTCACCTGATTCCCATCGCGGGTGGCCACTTTGACTACGTTGTCGGCCTGCTTCCCGAACACCTTCGACGGCGTCACGTACTCGAAGTTCCCCTGCGCGTCGAAGGTGACTACCTGCAGGTCGTCGTCTGGTTCCGCGAACCCATCTACGTCGCCGACGACATCCTCGATACGCTCGATACCGCGATTCGTCAGAACTGGGGTCTCCCCAGTTACACACTTCCCGACGCCCGCCGGCCCCGCGAACATGAGGTGGGGCAGTTCGTCCTTCGCGATGTAGCTCTGCAGGCGTCCGATGATGTCCTCGTGTCCGACCACGTCGTCCAGCGAATCCGGCCGGTACTTCTCGATCCAGACCTCGTTGCGCCCCCCGGGTCGTGCGCCGGTCTCGTCGGCCTCGCTCATGAGCGAACGGAAGGCTGGCCCGTTCATAAAGCCCCCGAGACGAAGCGTGCGAGGGAGTGGCATCGTTCTCAGGTTTTGTAAATCAACGTATGCTGTTTTCTCCTCAAAAGTCGAATACATACGCGTGGTCCCCATGAAAACCAGAAACAGATTTGTCGTTCTAATTGTCACGTTGCTCGTCGTGCTCGGGTCGATTCCGGGTACCGTCGCCGCGGAGCAGGCCATCGCCGGCACGTACGTCGTCGAGGAAGGCGAGACGGTGAACGGGCTGGAAGTGGTCGGCGCGACGGTCGTCGTCCGCGGGACGGTGCAAGGTGACCTGAACGGGGTGGCCGCCGACGTCCGAATCGAGGACAGCGGGGTCGTCACGGGTGACGTGAACGTCGCCGCCGCGAGCGTCACCATCGCCGGACGCGTCGACGGTAACGTCAACGTCGGGACCGCCACCCTGCGCGTCCTCGACGGTGCCGTCGTCGGTGGCAAGCTCGCCGCCGGCGCGGCCGACGCGACCATCGCGGGCGAAATCAAGGGTGACGTCGAGATGGGTGCGGACACCATCCGGCTGACCGACACGGCCGTCGTCGGCGGTGAGTTCCGCTACGACGCCGAGGAACTGGTCGGTGTCGACCAGGCGAGCATCGCGGGCCCCGTCGTCAGGGACGAGTCCATCGGCTCGGGTGACTTCGGCTTCGAGGTCGCCTCCGACCTCGCGGAGGGCCTGTTCGTCCTCTACGGGTTCATCGTGAACCTCGTGGTCGGTGCCATCCTCCTGCTCGTGCTCCCCGGCTTCTCCCGCCGGGTGGCCGACCGGGTCACCAGCGAGCCGGTCAAGAGCGGTGGCGTCGGGCTGCTCGCCCTGCTCGCAGTGCCGGTCGCGCTCGTGCTCATCGCGATAACCATAATCGGCATCCCCATCACGCTGGTCGGTGCCGGGCTGTTCGCGCTCACGGCGTGGATCGCCCTCATATACGGCCGATTCGCGGTCGGGACCTGGCTGGTCGAGCGGGCCGGCGGCGAGAACCGCTGGCTGGCGCTGGTCGTCGGGCTCTTGCTCGGTGCCCTGTTCGACCTGCTGAGCTGGGTCGGTGACATCGCGAACCTCGCCGTGTTCCTGCTCGGCCTCGGCGCGCTCGCGCTCGTGCTCTCCGACGAGATCGGTCGCAACCGCGACCGCAAGTCGCCGGCGGGCGAAGAGTCGGATGAGGCCAGCGACGACGCCGGCGTCGGTGGCGTCCCGGGTGCCTGAAGACCGAGTAACGACACGCTTAGGCCCGCGGGACGGCAAGGACCGCCCATGCAGGTCACCGTGGACGTGAAGGGCGAGGGGACCCACGAACTGGACCTCCCCGACCCGACGTACGCCGACCTCCTGTGCGAACTCGACCTGAGTCCGCACGAGGTGAGCGTCCTCGTGGACGGCCGACCCGTCCCGGAGGACCAGCCCGTCGCATCGGCCGAGGTAACCGTGTTGCGGCTCATCAAGGGCGGGTAGATGCCCGCCGAGTTCTCGCTCCCGAACGTCGGCCCGGGGCCGGACCCGTGTTCGCTCGGCGACCTCGCGGCCGACAACGACTTCGTTCTCTTGCTGTTCCAGCGCGATTACCACTGCATCAACTGCCGGAAGCAGGTCCAGCAGGTGAAAGCGCGCTACGACGAGTTCAGGGCTCGAAACACCGAGGTGGCCTCAATCGTCCCCGAACCCACAGCGCAGGTCCGGGACTGGCAGGACAGCTACGACCTTCCCTACCCCTTGCTCGCGGATTCGGACGCCGCGGTCGGCGACGCCTACGACCAGCCTGTCCGGTACGGAATATTGGGACGGTTCAGCGACTTCTTCGGCCGGATGCCCGAGGCCGTGTTGCTCGACGCGCGAGGCGAGCGGCCCGAAATCGTCTGGAGCCACGCCGGAACGTCCACGTTCGACCGGCCGAGCATCGACGAACTGCTGGCCGAGATAGATTCCCGGCGCGAAACCCATGCGAGTTCGTGAGGCACGGTCCGACGAACGCGAGGCCGTCGAGGCCATCCTCGACGCCGCGATGCTCCAGACCGACACCGTTCAGGCGGCCGTCGACCGGGGCGACGCGCTGGTCGCGGTCGAAGACGGTCGGCTCCTCGGTGCAACGATTCTCGACCCGAAACCGGGGGGTCTGCACGTCGACGCCATCGCGGTCCGGCGGCGACGACGGGGGCAAGGTATCGGGTCGGCGCTGGTGGCGGCGGCCAGCGAGAACGGCGACCGGCTCACGGCCGCGTTCGACCCCGACGTGCGACCGTTCTACGAGGAACTTGGGTTCGAGATTCGCGAGCGAGACGGGCGGCTCTGGGGCGCGCGGGAGTAGACAAGTCACTCCCGGAGGTGGTCTTCGATTCGCTCTGCGACCAGCGAGAACCGGAGGGCGACGACGAACAGCAGGGCGAACGCGACGGCGTCTTTGGGCAGGCCGACGAACATGGCTGCAACTGCGAACGGGCAGAAGGGGGCGTCGACGGTGGTTCTGGAGGGCAACGTTTGGCGTGAACCCGGTAGACAACGAGTGTCCAGCCGAGCGATCACTCGAACAGTTTCGAGACGCTGCGCTCTTCGTCGCTGTCGTCTGCTGCGGTTCCGCTGCGGTCGTCGGTCGCGCCGTCGGTCCGGAGTCGGTCTCCCGTCTCGCCGTCGGTGTTCTCGGCGATACGCTCCAGCGCCACGACGAGTCGCTGGAACAGTTGCAGGGTCAGGTAGGCGAGGTAGAAGCCGACCGGAATCGTGGCGATGATGAAGCCGAGCAGGAGCTGTCGAGTGAGGATGGCGTAGGCCACGGCGAGGACGAGGGAGAAGCCGTAACCGGCTTTCAGGGCAGTGCGGGACATACCCGCATGTACTGTCGGAAACGCCAAAAAACGTTCAGTTCGGTCTCGGACTCAGACCAGCGATTCGACGAGTTCCCGGCCGTCGGCCAGCAGCGCCTCGACGCGCTCCGCGCTGGCGGCCTCGGCATACACCCGCATCTTCGGCTCGGTCCCGCTCGGGCGCACGAGCACCCACGACCCGTCTTCGAGCAGGAGTTTGAAGCCGTCCCTGGTGACCACGTCGGCGACCGCGGTCCCGGCGACGGCGTCGGGAATCTCGTCGCTCAGGTCGTCGACGACCCGCGCTTTCTCGCTGTCGGGGCAGTCCACGCTCACCTTGTTCTGGTGAATCTCGCCGTGTTCTTCGAGGAGGTCGTCGACGCGCTCGTCGTAGGGTCGCTCGTTCTCGACTGCGGCGGCGAGCAGCGCCACGAACACGCCGTCTTTCTCGGGGATGTGGCCGCGGACGGTGAACCCGCCCGACTCCTCGCCGGCCATCAGCGCGTCGTGCTCTTGCATGGCCTGGGCGACCCACTTGAAGCCCACGGGGACCTCGACCACGTCCTCGCCGTGGGCTTTCGCGATGCGGTCGAGCAGGAAGGTCGTCGAGACGGTCCTGACCACGGGTCCTTCCTTCGATTCGAGCAGATAGTCGTACGTCGCGGCGAAGAACAGGTTCTCGTCGAGGAAGCCGCGCCCGGGGGTGACGACGGCGATGCGGTCGGCGTCCCCGTCGTTGGCGATGCCGAGGTCTGCACCGGTCTCTCGTACCCGCTCGGCCAGTGCTTCGAGGTTCTCCGCGCTCGGTTCCGGCGGGGTCCCGCCGAACTCGGGGTCGGTCTCACACCGAATCCGCTCGACGGTCGCACCGGCCTCTTCGAGCAGGCGGTCGGTCGTGTCGCGGCCGGAACCGTGCATCGCGTCGTAGATCACCGTGAGTCCGGAGAGGTCGTCGGGGACGAGCTCGCGCGAGTGCTCGAAGTGCGGGGAGACGAAGTCGACCTCCTCGACGGTACCGTGTTCCGCCTCGGGAAGTGGGTCCGGTTCTGCCAGTCGTTCCTCGATAGCGTCCGTCACTTCGGGAAGGGCGGGGGCGGCGTCGTCCGGGATGAACTTCACGCCGTTGTACTCCGGCGGGTTGTGGCTCGCGGTGAGCATCAGCGCGCCCGCGAGGTCGCGGTGGCGAATCTGCCACGCCGTGAGGGGAGTCGGGCGGTCCCGGTCGGGGAGCACCACGTCGAACCCATTCGCACACAGCACCCGCGCGAGTTCCTCGGCGAACCCGGGGGAGGACTCGCGGGCGTCGTAGCCCACTGCGACCGTCTCGCCACCTCGTCCCTCGTCACGCAGGTAGGTGGCGACGGCCTGTCCGACCATCCGCACGCGGGGGGTGGTGAACTCGTCCAGTGTCGCTCGCCAGCCGTCGGTCCCGAAAGTGATGGCGTCCATGTTCGGGACAAGACCTGCCCCGGCGATAAATCCCACCGACGGCGTTCACTTTCACTCCGGTACGAACAGGACTTTAACCCAGCCGTTCGATATTACCATTAGCGCCCCTGAGCGGCGCGAGTCCCACTTCGGGGCGCGACGCACACCGCTCTGCGTCGAGAAACAACGAACCGGCGGAGGTGAGTGCAAATCGGAAACGGCCTCCGCGTAACACTCGCATCGGGTGGTGTCTCCCTGCTGGCACAGGGACTGGAATCCGGCTGGATTCTCATCGCCGTTGCAGTGTTCGCATCGTCTGACGAGCAGTCCGAGTGATACCGTCGGTCGCTGGCACGACCGTCGGCCCTTTTTTGGTACCTCGCACAGACGACCCGTCTCTGTATCCTACACGTGTCAGTTGCGCGTACACGCTCAAATAACTTTACTTCCACCGGGATTCTCCAGCCTCCCGCGAGACGCCTTATCGGCTCACGAGACGTACCTTCAGCACGGAACCCACCATGCCAGTCGAGAAGACACAGCGAACACACGGAATCGACCGAGCGGCCCACGACTCGTTCGTCGACTGGGTCGAAGAGCACCCCGCCGAGGCCACCATCGAGTTCAGTGCTACCGGTACGACCGAAGACGTGGCAGTCCACACGGAGTCGACCATCGGCGAGTTCGTCATGGGCGACGAGACGAAGGGGACCGACCGGAACTACACCATGGCGGTCGGTCTCCCCGCCGAGGTGGAGGAGGCGATGGGCTACACCGACCCGATGGACCGGTGTGAGGCAGTCGAACTCGCGCTCGCGGGGCTGACCGCCTGCATCAACGGGACGATACAGCTCAACGCCATGCGCGAGGGAATCGCCGTCGAGGACGTCACCACGACCGTCTCCATCCCGTTCGACCCGCGGGTCCTGCTCGGCGTCCACGACACCGACCGGGCCGGCGAGATGCTCGGTGACCTCGACATCGAGGTCCAGGTGACCGGGTCGAACCTCTCCGAGGCCGACATCGAGCGCATCGAGACGTTCCCACAGCGCTCGCCCGTGTTCAACCTGCTCACCCGGTCACACCCGACCGAGCCCACGGTCCACGTCTCGACCTGACCGAACTGTGACCGACGGAACCCCGTGGCTGGCGGTCGGTTCGACCACCGTCCTGTTGGGTTGACTGAACTACCACTGCCTAAACTGACGAATTTTTACCCGTGGCCCCCCGAGAACCGGCGATGAGCAGTACACCGACCGTCCTCGCGGTCAGTGGCAGTCTCCGCGAGACGAGTTACACGAGAACAGCCCTGTTACACGCACTGGCTGCGGCCGAGGCGGCCGGTGCCGAGACCGAACTCCTCGACCTCCGGGAGGCTGCCCTCCCGATGTTCGACCCCGACGAGGACGACCAGGGCGAGAGCGAGTACGTTCTGCAGGTCCGCGAGGCCGACGCCGTCATTCTCGGTTCCCCGGTCTACCACGGGTCGTACTCCGGCGCGCTGAAGAACTT
This sequence comes from Haloarchaeobius ordinarius, assembly GCF_051801355.1. Classification (GTDB taxonomy): domain Archaea; phylum Halobacteriota; class Halobacteria; order Halobacteriales; family Natrialbaceae; genus Haloarchaeobius. The sequence continues at coordinate 1,185,276 of NZ_CP196560.1, forward strand.
CCACGACTTCTGTAGCTTCGACGACTACGAGGACACCGCAGTCGGCCTGCTGACGACCGCCGGCGGTGGCTCCTACGGACCGACGCTCGAACACATGCGCAGCACGGTTCGTGGGGTCCACGGGCACGTCGTGCCCGAACAGGTCGGCATCCGAAAGGCGTACGACAAGTTCGAGTCGGACCCGGACGCTCCGGGCGGACGGGCGTTCACCGACGAGGACATCGCAAAGCGTGTCGCCTCGCTCGCCGAGGCCGTCGTCGCGGCCGCGCGTCGATTCGACACGGCGTGTGAAGGGCGGGCCGTGGCCGACGACTGACCCGCCCACGTTCCGGGGATTGACTGTCCTTTTTCCCTCGTCCGCTCCTACCGGTTCACATGGCCGACCAGCCACGGGTGGGTATCCTCTGTCGGGCCGACCACGACGTGTTCTCTGGAGTCGCAAACACCCTGCGTGACCGCGACGTTGGCGTCACCTTCTACGACCCCGAGGTGCCCCTCGACGGGGAGACGGTCGCCGGGCTTGACGCCATCGTCTCGAAGAAAACCCGGCCGGCGACGTACACCACGCTTCGTCGGGCGGCCGCCCTCGACGTGCCCGCGTGGAACGACTTCGTCGTCTACTGCATCTTCGGGTTCCGGCTCGTCGGCCTCCACGCGCTCGAGGCCGTCGGGTTCCGGACGCCACCCGTCTCGTTCGCGCCGCCCGAGGGCGAGTACGTCGCGAAGGCGTGTCGAAGCTGGGAGGGCGAGCCCGTTCGCAACAGCGAGGGGGACTTCTACCAGTCCTTGCTCCCGGCCGACCCGGTCGACCACAAGTACTACTGCGTCGACGACGGGGACCGGTATCACGTCCGGGTCCTCGAAGCGGCGTCGAAACTCGGCGGCGAGAAGCGCATCCTTGGCCGCCGAGACCCCGACCCCGAACTCGCGGCGAAGGTCAGGGAGTTGGCGACCCGGACGGGTGCCCGTGGTGTCGGTGTCGACGTGGTGCAGGTCGACGGGGAACCGTACGCCGTGGACGTGAACCCGTCACCGAGTTTCCGAGGGACGTCGTTCGAACCAGTCCTCGCCGACTCTATCCAGTGTCTCCTTCGATGAGCACCTCTTTCTCGCGCCGCGAGAGCTGTTTTATCTCGTACTCACGCGACATCGCTGCCGACTTCGACGAGAACGATTCCTGGTAGCGGAGTTCGACCGGCGTCCGGCCGCGGGTGTACTTCGCGCCCTCGCCAGCGTCGTGCTCGGACACGCGTCGCTCCACGTCGGTCGTGTAACCGGTGTACAGCGTCCCGTCGGCACATTCGACGACGTAGACGTAGTGCTCGCTCACGGGTCGAGACGTGGTCAGCCGAGTACAGAAAGGCTTCGCGTGGTGGTTGGGTGCGGCTTCGTCGCGTTCGTCGCGTTCGTCACGCCGTCACGTCGTTCGCGCGCGTCGCCGTGCTTCTTCCGCGATGCCTGCATTCGCCGAGCAGCTCACACAGGCGAGTATCCGTCCGTGTTCGTCGGCGAAGACGCGGGCGAACTGTTCTGAGACGTGCGCACCGCAATTATCACACGTTGGCATGGTTTTCTCCGGCGGTCACAGCCGGTACCCGGTGGTTGGCAACACACCACCATATACCTGTTCCAGATTCTCACCCAAATTCGGGAAAGAGAAAGCAACATTTTCCTCTTCCTGTTCGAGTTGGCGAATCACTCGTTTCTACTTTGCGAAACCGAAATAGTAGTTTCCCACATGCAAAATCAGGTGCCACAGAGGGTGGATATCCAGGGCGACTCTCCGTCGACGGAGGTTCACGCCGTGGAACCGCGCGCGAGCCGTCGAACTCTCGCCAGAACCCGCGGGCGAGACGGAGATTGGGCAGAAAGACACCGTTCGCCAGTGTCGATGGTGAGACGACGGAATCGCCGAATCGGGGCGTAAACCCTCGCAGTCTTGCGATTTCGGGCTGATGCGTCTGCCATCTCGACACGAAACCGACCCCCGCTACATGCCCGTCTCAAGGCCTATCACCGCTACATACAGCAAGTATTATAAAGGGGGCGTGGGAACCAGCGTTCGTATGGCAGACCTCATCGTCAAGGCAGCCGTTAAGGAAGCGCTCAAGGACAAGAACGTCGCATCGGACTTCTACGACGCACTCGACGAGGAAGTCGCTGAGCTCCTCGAGGACGCCGCCCGACGCGCCGAGGCGAACGACCGGAAGACGGTCCAGCCGCGCGACCTGTAAACTCGGTCGCTTCACCTTCTAACCATTCTCTGAAGACGAAGAGCGATAGCGCCGTCCGTCAGCGGGTGCGTCGCTCGACACCGTCGTCGCGACCCACGTGTACCTCGTCGGCCATATCGACGAATAGCCCGTGCTCGACCACGCCGGGGAGTGCCGACAGGTCGGTCGCGAGCGCCGCGGGCTCGTCGACGACACCGAAGTCACAGTCGAGGACGACGTTCCCGTTGTCGGTGACGACCGGGCCGTCCTTGCGTTCTGCCTGGCGCAACACCGGGTCGCCGCCGAGGGCAGCGATGGCGTCGGCCACGGTCGGCCGGGCGGCCGGGAGCACTTCGACCGGAATCGGATAGTCCAGGTCGTCGGTGAGTTTCGACGGGTCCGCGACGACGACGAAGCGGTCCGCGGCCGCGTCGACTATCTTCTCACGGGCGTGTGCTGCCCCGCCACCTTTGACCAGCGTGAAGCCCGCGACCTGGTCGGCACCATCGATCGCCACGTCGACCCGGTCGACCGCGTCGAGCGAGGTCAACGGAATCCCGTGCTCCAGTGCCAGCTGGCGCGACTGGAACGAGGTCGGGATGCCCTCGACGTCGAGGCCCGCGTCGACCGCCTGCCCCAGCGCCTCGATGGCGTGGGCTGCGGTCGACCCGGTCCCGAGGCCGACGACCATCCCGTCGGTGACGAGGTCGGCCGCGCTCTCGCCCGCGCGGCGCTTCTGTTCGGTGGTGCCGCTCGTGTTCTTCATGTGTGTCGGGTGCACCCCGAATCGAGTAATCAGTTTCGTCGTCGGTCACGCTGACGAACAGTGACATACGGAACCGACACCCGCCTGCGAAGTGTTTTTCTCAGTTCCGTGTGTTCGCACAAGTATGGATTCTGCCGCCGCAACCGATGGGCCAGCCGTCCGTCTCACAGACGTACGGAAGACCTACCAGGTCGGAGAGCCCGTCCACGCCCTCGACGGGGTGTCCCTCGACATCCCACGTGGTTCGTACACTGCCGTGATGGGGCCCAGTGGGTCCGGGAAGTCCACGCTGATGAACGTCATCGGGTGTCTCGACACCCCCACCGAGGGCCAAGTGTTCGTCAACGGCGAGGAGGTCACCGCGATGGGCGACCGCGAACGCACCCGCATCCGGGGAGAGGAAGTCGGGTTCGTCTTCCAGACGTTCAACCTCATGCCGCGAATGACCGCCGTCGAGAACGTCGCGCTCCCACTCGTCTTCCGCGGCATCGGGGGGAGCGAGCGCCGCAAGCAGGCCGCCGACATCCTGGAGCGCGTCGGCCTCGGCGACCGTCTGGACCACGTCCCCAACGAGCTGTCGGGCGGCCAGCGCCAGCGCGTCGCCATCGCCCGGGCGCTCGTCTCCGACCCCGCCATCATCCTCGCCGACGAGCCGACCGGGAACCTCGACACCACGACCGGCGAGCAGATTATGGGCCTCTTCGAGGAACTCCACGCGGAGGGGAACACGGTCATGATGGTCACGCACGAGCGTGCCATCGCCGAGCACGCAGAGCGCGTCATCCACATCGTCGACGGGAAGATAGAGTCCGTCGAGGAACTCGCGGGGGTCGAACAGTGAATCCGCTCACTGGCTTCCGGATGTCGTGGCGGGCCATCCGCTCGCACAAACTCCGCTCGACCCTGACCACGCTCGGCGTCATCATCGGTGTCGCCGCGGTCATCACGTTCGTCACCCTCGGCGCGTCCCTGCAGGCGGGCATCATCGGCGAGGTCAGCCCCGACGACCAGCGCAACGTCTACGCCTGGGCGGCCCCCGAGAACAGCTCGAACCAGGGGCCGCTGTCTGGCGCACAACCGGTGTTCACGGAACGCGACACGGCCGAACTGGCGAAGCTCGAAGCCGTCTCGGCGGCCTACGGCTACACGCCCTTGCCAGCCCAGACCGTGAACTTCGACGGCCAGCGCATCCCCAGACAGGACGGGGTGGTCGCCACCGGGACGGAGTACGTCGACGAGGACGAGATAGCCGAGGGCAGACGCTTCGAGATGGGTGCCCGTGAGGCCGTCCTCAACCCTGCGATGGCGGGCGCGTTCGAGAAGAACGTCACCGTCGGCGACAACATCACCGTGACCCTGCTCGGCGGCCAGCAGATAACCGCGACCGTCGTCGGTATCACCGAGACCTCCGAGTCGCGCTCGCCGTTCGAGGGCTTCAACCCGTCGCCGCGGGTGTACCTGCCCATCAACCCGTACTACACGGAACTCGTCTCGCAGGCGACCGAGACGCCGCGGTTCTCCGCGGTCGTCATCGAGGCCGAGAGCCAGGGGCAAGTCGGCGCTGCCAAAGAGCAGGCACGAGCCTACCTCGACAGTGACCAGTCCGACGCCGAAGAGCTCGCGGGCGACGACCTCACCTACGAACTCCAGACCAGCACGGAACTGCTCGGCCAGCTCGAAGCCATCCTGAGCCAGCTCCAGGCGTTCGTCATCGGCATCGCTGCGCTCTCGCTGCTCGTGGGGAGCATCGGCATCGCCAACATCATGCTCGTCTCGGTAACCGAACGGACCCGAGAGATAGGCATCATGAAGGCCGTCGGCGCACAGAAGCGCGACATCATCGCCCTGTTCATCACGGAGGCGGTGGTCATCGGCATCATCGGTTCCATCCTGGGGACCCTGCTCGGTCTCGGCGCGGGCTACCTCGGCGCGCAGTACATCGACATCCCACTCACGTACCCCATCGAGTGGTTCGGTATCGCGGTCGTGGTCGGCATCCTCGTGGGTGTGCTCGCGGGGCTGTACCCCGCGTGGAGCGCGGCACGGACGGACCCCATCGACGCGCTGCGGTACGAGTGAACTGGCGGGAGGACCGGGTTCAGTCGCAGCCGTACTCGGCCCGAACGTCGGTTCCGTTCGTGACTGGATTCGCAGCTTCTGCCGCTTCCCACGACGTTTCGATTCGGTAGAGCGTCCCGTCATGAACTGCGTATTTCACCACGTCGTGGCCGTCGTACACCGCCCCATCCACGTTGTATCCGACGTTCACCTCGATGAGAACTCGGTATGGGTCGCGCTCTCGCTGCTAACTGTGGTGTTGTAGACGACTACCTGGACGTCCGTGCCGCCGTTCTGCTCTGCGAGGTAGGCTTGCACACGCTTCTCGACGGTCTGGATGTCTTCCTCGACCGGCCCATCGGTCGAACCGGGCGGCACGTCGATACAGGCTGGCGCGGACTGTCGTCCGTCAGTAACGAACCCGATGCAGTGAGAGGAGGCAGAGGGTGAACACGGCGGCCAGGCGGGAATCCGAAGCCATGGCTGGTCGTACAGCCCGGTGGAACTTGGTGTTTTATCAGGGACGAAGAGTATTTCAGTCGATTCACTGGTAGCGAGACTCTCCGATGGCAGGTGGTTGAAGTCGACCTGTGACAGTGTTCTCCGACTGGTCGACTACCCGCCAGGAACGAATAGAACCCAATGACTAAGCCGTGTCGACGCCACTGTCAACGTAGAGATGGGGACCGCGAACGACCAGATACGAGTCAGCGAGACGGTCAAGCGAGAACTCGACCGGAGACGGCGTAAGGGCGAAAGCTACAACGACGTTCTCCAGCGAATGCTGGACGACGACCGCGACCTCCTCGCCGGGTTCGGTCGGTGGTCGGACGACCACGCCGACCGCGTTCGAGACGCGCGAGAGACGTCCAAGCGGAAGTCGAAACAACGGATACAGCGACGGTCGAAGAACTCATGAAGGTTCTCGACGCAACGTTCCTCATCGACTACTTAGACGGCGTCGACGCAGCCGCTGAGTATCTACTCGCGAACGAAGACGAGCGGTTTATTCTCCCTGCACCAGCGTACGCCGAGGTTCTGGTTGGTGAGGGCAATCTTCCCGACGGTGACGTTGCCGACGCGAAGGCCGACTTCGCCTGGGGCGAGGTCTACGAGACTGGAAAGGAGACCGCCGAGATCGCCGGTGAGATCGCAGACGAAATCGGTCCCGAAGGACCCTTCCTCGCCGGAATGGACGGACTCATCGCTGCGGTCGGGCGAGAACTCGGTGCACCAGTCGTCTCTGCCGACCACGACCTCACTCACGAAGAGACGAAGAAGGCGGTTGACGTCGAGGAATACAAGGACTGAACGGTCGGTCGGCCCGTCTCCAGCTTCACCCGAACGTCAGCGCCAGGTACAGCATCAGGATCTGGATGGCGTTGAACAGCCCGTGGACCAGCGCGACGACGGTCAGGTTCTCGGTCTTCGCGTAGGCGGTCCCGAACACGAGCGAGCCGACGAAGATGACCAACAGCGAGGTGACGAGTGCGCCGTAGTTCGTCGTCCAGAACGCCGGGATGTGGACCAGCGCGAAGATGAGGCTGGTGACGACGATGGCCGACCGACGCGAGAAGGTGCGATACAGCGACTTCTGGATGATGTTCCGGAACAGGAACTCCTCGGCGGGGCCGTTCACCAGCAGGGCGACGGCGACGAGCAAGAGCAGGTAGTCGGTGTTCCCCGCCAGTCCGGGCGCGAGATTGACGTTCTCGCTGGTCTCCAGACTGGTGACTGCCGTCAGGACGCCGACGGCGAGGACGAAGGCGACACCGAGGGCGGTGAAGCCGACCACGGCTTTCAGGCTCTCGCGGTCCAGCGGTTTCAGGTCGACGAACCCCCAGCCGCGACCAGTCACGAGGAGATAGGCCACGCCGACCAGCGTCAACCCGACGTATCCCACGACGAACAACAGTGCGTAGACCGGGAGCGTGAGGTCACTAGCGTCGAGTGCGAGCAGGACGACGACGGGGACGGTCGCAAGCGCCGACGCCATGACGCCCGCGACGGCGAGGCCCGCCCCGGCGATGGTCGCGCCCACCTTGCGACGTGTCCGGACAGTATCCATACCGAAATTACGCCAGCATCAGCGAAAAGGGAACGCAGCCCTCGGCCCAGTGAGGAATCGGCCTCAGAGCCGGTCGAGGACGGCGTCGGCGTCGTAGGCGAGGTTGAGCTCGCGGGAGCGCCCGCGACCCTCGACGTCGGCGTAAGCGGTGTCGATGATGCCGAGGTCGTCGAGTTTGTTGACGATTTCCGAGTACCGTGTGTAGCCAAGGCCGGACCGGTCGTGGAACGTCTCGTAGACGGTGCCGGCCTGTTCGCCCTCCAGCTCGGCGATGACCTCGACGAGGGTGCGCTCTGAGTCGGTGAGGCCATCGAGCGAGCGCGAGAGGTGGACGAACTTCGACTTCTCGTAGGCCTTCTCGACGTCCTCGATTTCGACGGTCTTCGAGGCGCGCATCTCGGCGTTCAGGCCGGCGCGCCGGAGCAGGTCGATACCCACCCGCAAGTCGCCGCTCTCGGCGGTCTTGCGAGCGACCTCGTCGAGGACGCTCGTGGAGACGACGCCGTTCTGGAAGCCACGCTCGATGCGCTCGCGCAGGATGTCGACGATCTCGTGCTCGTCGTACGGCGGGAAGTAGATGTCCTCGGGGCGGAAGACGGACTGGACGCGGGTGTCGAGTTCGTCCATCACGTCGAGGTTCGGGTCCGAGGAGACGACGATGACGCCGATGCGGGCCCCGGAGTGCTCCTCGTGAGCACGCAACAGCGAGTACAGCGTGTCGGAGGCTTCGCCCTCGTAGAACAGGTAGTTCACGTCGTCGAGGGCGACGACGAGGACCTCTTCCTGTTCGACCAGCTTCTCGGTGACCTGCCCGAACAGCTTCTTGAACGAGATGCCAGAGGCGGGGGGTTCGTAGTCGAACATCCCCTCGAACAGCCGAGAGAACACGGAGTAGCGGGTCGCGTTCATCTGACAGTTGACACGCACCGTGCGTACGTCACTCGTCTCGGCTTTCAGTTCGGAGAACAGTTTCTGGACCCCGGTGGTCTTGCCCGTCCCCGGCGGGCCACGAACCACGGCGTTCAGCGGGCGTGAGCCACGCACGGCCGGACGCAGCACGTACTGCAGGCTCTGCATCTGGCTCTCGCGGTGTTCGAAGGTCTCGGGGACGTAGTCGATTTCGAAGACCCGTTCGTTGCGGAAGACGGATTCGTCCCACGACAACATCCCCTCGTCCGGAGGGTCCCCAGCCATTACTTTCACCCAGCCTCGCAGACTACTTAGGTCTTCGGCAGACGTCAGTCAGACGGACGATGTCGCTGAAAAACGGTGGTGTGGCGGTCGACCGGGTGGGTGGTGCAGGTGGCTGGTGCAGCGGTCGGTGCGGCGACGTCGGACTGCTCGGCCGGCTCACGCCTGGAGTTTCTTGATGTTCTTCTTGATCTGCCCGGCGTTCATGCTCATGCCGTGGACGTCCTGTGCGTGCTTGCGGACCATCGAGACGATCTCGTCGTCGTTGTCCGAGTGGATGGTGAAGTGACAGTCTTCGACACTACAGCTGAACTCTTGTACCATGTCGATTGCTGACGTACTACACGCGTTAATCGATTGTCCCGCTAGTCGAGAGAGTCACACGTAACGTACCATCTAATTCGCCTACACCAGAGCGTTTCGGCGTTCTTTCGGTCGGTCGCAGTCGTCCGTGCTACACCACGTCCAGCGAATCTTCGACCGCACCGCGGTCGATGGCCATCCCGTGGATGGCAGACGTGTGCTGGGTCGCGATGGCGAGAATCTCTTCGTCGTCGGTCGTCTGGACCATGAACGGACAGCCGTGTTTCTGGCAGCGGAACTCGTATGTCATGGGGGCACACCTCAAATAGAGCGAGTAGCCACCATACTGAGATAAGTAACGTGTGGTTACTCCACGAGCACTGATAGGTCGGTGTGCTCAGAACTTCTCCAGCAGGCGGTCGTAGAACCCCGTGTCGGCCTCGCCCGCGAGTTTCTCGACGATGAGTTCCGGCGTCGACCGGGCGAGGTGGTCCTTGACGGGCGAGCGGTTCACGACGAGTTCGCCGTCCTCAAGCCCGACCGCCTCGATACCGTCGATGGTCACCGGGAAGTCGGCCATCTCCCGTATCTCGCCGGCCAGGTGAGAGACGAACACCGCGGTCGACCCGTTCTCGTGGAGCGCTTCCAGGATGCCGGCGATAATCTTCGCCGACGCGCCCGGTTCCGTGATGGACTCGAGTTCGTCCACGAGCACGAGCGAGTCCGCACCGCCGTCGGCCAGTCCGGCGAACTCCCGAACGGTGGATTCGAACGCCCCCGCATCGAGGGTTCCCTGGGTCTTGGCGTGGTAATGCAGGTCTCCGAAGCGCTGGAGTCGGACCGAGTCGGCCGGGACGGGCAGGCCCATGTGCGCGAGCACGACGACCGCGGCCACGAGGTCGAGCGTCGATGTCTTCCCACCGGAGTTCACCCCCGACAGCAGGGCGACCCCGTCCACGTCGTAGTCAACCGGGTCGACCTCGTCGATGGGCACGTCGAGCAGGGGCGACCGGCCTGCGTCGATTGCGAACCCGGTCCCGCCGAAAGTCGGCATGGCGCAGTCGAAGTCGCGGGCGAACCGGGCGATGGCGAGTTCGACGTCGAGTTCCAGTGCGTCTCTCACCAGCGCCTCGGCGTCCTCACGCTGGTCCGCCAGGTCGGCCGCGAGTTCGCGCTTGAGTCGCGTCTCGCGGCGCTCTTTCGCCGCCTTCAGCTCCTCGCGCAGCCGCGAGATCGCCTGTTCGTCGTGGTCGACGGGGTACGTCGGCTCGTCGCCGAAGGCGCGTCTGGCGATTTCGGCTTCGCCCGTGTCGAGGTCGAGGGCATCGACGAGGTGGTCTCTCGCGACGTCGACGGCTGTCGCGTACTCGTCGGCGAGTTCGCGCGACAGCAGCGAGTCAACGCCCGCGCCACGTTCGACCAGCGAGAGCAGGTCCGCACCCTCGATGGTCACGTCCTTCTCCTGGATGACGTCGCGTAACCGGTCGTTGGCGACGTTCTCGGACATGTTCACCGCCGAATCGAGGTCGTCGATGGCGCTCGCGAGTCGGTCGACCTCGGCGTCCCCCGCGATGCCGCCCGCGTCGTCCAGTCTGTCGAGGGCCGATTCGAGCGTCTCCAGGTCGGCCGCGGGGTCGAGGTCAGATTCGCGGGTGACGGCGACGGCGGCCCGGAGCCGGTCGCGGTTGGTCGCGAAGAACGCCAGGACGCGCTCGGGGACGACCTCGCTCGGGTTCTCCAGTGCCCCCGGTTCGACCCGGACGTCGCCCTCCACGTCGATGCCAGCGAACGCCTCGTCGAGCGCGATGACCGTCGAGTAGCCGCGGGCGAGTTCAGCCAGCCCGCGGGCGTCCTCGACCACCTCGACTGGAAGCTCGGGGATCGCGTCTCGTGCTTTCGAGTACGTCTCGGCGTCGGTCGTCGCCAGACAGCGGTCCCGGACCGTCACGTCACGGGGCGGGTCCAGCGGTGCAACACCCGAGAGCGCGTCGAGGACGCCCGCGTCGGGTTCGCGTGTCATCGCCCGCTCGGTGTACGCCTGCACCTCCTCGATGCGGGACTCGACCGCGCTCGGATAGAACGTCGCTACCCGCTTGCCCGCGTAGTCGGTGACGGTCCGTTCGCGCAACCGGTCGAGCATCGCCTCGTACACCTCGCGGGCGCGAGTCGTCGCGAGGAAGCCACCCGGGTCGTCGTGTTCGTTGCGGATGGCTGCCCGGGCGATGCGGGCGGCGCGCCCCTCCGAGATACCCGGTGCCTGCGCGAGCGTCGCGACGTCACCCGTCTGCAGCGCCGTCTCGGGGTCGTCGAGTTGCGCCAGCGCGTCGGCCGTCTTCTCGCCTACGCCGGGGATCGCCGAGAGTTCCATCGCCCGTCTCTATTTGCGGGGCCAGCAAAAAGTTCCCGCCCGACACGACGTTTTTATCCCAGTTCGACGTAGTTTCGGTATGAGACGACGCCGATACGAGCCGATACTCAGGCTCGTCGGGCTGGGGCTGTTCCTGTTGGCCCTCGCCATCGTCTTCGGTGTCGCGATAGACGGCGCACTCTTGGTCTCCACCTGAATCCGCCAAAAAACACGTGGCTGCGACCGCTTACGCCCGCCGTTTGGCCACGAACAGCGACAGCTCGAACAGGACGACGAGGCCGACCGTGAGCGCGATGGCCTCGGTCTGGGGCAGCGCAACGTCGGTCATGACCTGACCGAGCAGCGAGTTCTGGGTGCCGAGGTACCCCGCCAGGATGGCGGTGAGCCAGACGACCGGTCGGGCCTTCCGGAGCCCGCGCCAGAGCTTCACGCTGCCGTAGTAGTTCTTGTTGGTGTACGCCACCAGCTCGTACAGGAAGACGACCACCCCGCTGAGCAGGAACGGCGTCGCGTTGCCGAACCCGAGCGTCGCCAGGTTCTCGGTCACCACCGCCGGGAGCTGCTGGTAGTACCCACTCGGCACGGGTGCCGCGCTGGCCGCGTAGCCGACGACACCGATGAGCAGCCAGATGTACGGCCGGCGCTCGGTCATCTCCTCGGCAGTCGGGATGGGCGAAGAGCTGTCGGTCCACCGCAGGAGCAAGAGCGTCCCCTCGAACAGGACGACCATCGACAGCGCGATGATGATGGGTGCCATCCCGGTCGGGTCCGGTGCGAACACGAACGCGATGGCGACGAACGCACCCCAGAAGAGGATGCGTTTCGACTCCAGCCAGCGTCGGCTCGTCACGCCCATCATGATGGCGAGCATGATGAACAGCGGAATCTGGAAGACGATGGCCTGGAACGCCATCAGCGTGATGATGAGGTTGAACGTGTCCGAAAGCGCGAACGCGATCTCCGCCGACCCTTCGGTGTAGTAGAGGAAGTACTCGAACAGCGCGGGCAGCACGAGGAAGTACGCAAAGGCCATCCCCGCCACCGCGAGCACGAGGCTCGTCGGCACGGACGCGAGGTAGTAGCGGCGCTCCTTGGGGTAGAGCCCGGGCCGCATGAACAGGTACGATTCGTACACGAACAGGGGTAGCGCGACCACGATGCCGGAGAGGCTCGCGACCTTGATCTTGGTCAGGATGAATTCGAGGGGTGAGTACACGCGGGGACGTGTCAGTTCACCCGCCGAGGGCAGGAGGTCGAACCACATCGTCGTGATGATCGCCTCGGAGGCGAAAATAGAGAGTGCAGTCGCCGCCGCCGCCGCGATGATGACGATACCGAGGCGGCTGACCATCTCCTCGATGTGGACCGCGAGCGGCATCTCCTCGTCGTCCGGGGGGCGTTCGTACTCGTCTTCGGGTTCGTCGTAGCCGAAACTCGGTTCGGTGAACGAGTCGTCGACGGTCGAGTCGGCGGTCGGCCGCGCCGCACCGGCCGCGTGGCCGACGGGGACGTCCTCGCCACCATCGGCGTCGGCCTGCGGGGCGTCCTCGACCTGCGTGGCGGCATCGGCCACGTCGGTCGGGTCGGTGACGCCGTACTCGACGTCGTCAACGGCGGCAGCGTCGTCGCCGTCGCCGGACCCCTCGCCGTCCTGGAACTTCTCAGGGACCTCGGGCTCGCCGCCGATCGGACCCTCTTTCTCGGGCGCGTCGGCGTCGTCGGCCGCGGGCGGCGCGCTCTCTCCGTGCTCCGCCGGTTCGGTCTCGGGCGTCTCCGGTCGCGACTCCTCGTCGTCGACCTTCGAAAGCCCGGACTCTTCAGACTCGTCCGCCATCTACGGGAGAGTAGTCGGCCCGCGCGTTATAGACCTTTTTCTTACCGGGGCGTCGGCGCCGTAGTTTCGTTACCTCAACGCGGCACGGTAGAAGAAGATTGATGTTCGCGAGGTTGGTACGTCTCGGCATCCAATGAGCTCCGTGGTCGGAGAGGACACTGCCCGCACCATCAACCAGGGGCGTGAGAGCCTCGGTGTGTTGTTGCGAACCGCGCAGAAACACCTCCAGAAGGTATTCATCGTCTTCCTCGTCGGGCTGCTTGGCACCATCTACGCGTTGCGGCTGTTCATCTGGGACTTCCTCCGGGAGAACACCCAGCAGCGGATGTCTGCCAACGTCGCCGAACAGGTCGACGTCATCGCCAGGACGCCGTTCGACGTCATCCTGTTACAGGTGAAGATCGGTCTCGTGGTGGGTATCATCTTCGCCCTCCCGGTCCTGTTGTACTACGCACGCGAGTCGTTCGCCCAGCGTGGGGTCCGCCCGAAGGTCCCGCTCTCACGGTTCCAGATAGTCGGGTTCATCTCCCTCGGTATCTTCCTCTTCACGCTCGGGGTCATCTACGCGTACGCGGTCTTCTTCCCGTTCATGTTCCAGTTCCTGGCGACCAACGCCGTGAACGCGTCCATCAAACCGAGCTACGACATCACGATGTGGACGCAGTTCATCGTCCTGCTCACGTTCTCGTTCGGGCTGGCGGCGCAACTCCCGCTCGCCATGTCGGCGCTCTCGTACACCGAAATCGTCCCGTACGAGCAGTGGCGCGACAAGTGGCGCTACGCCTTCGTCGCCATCTTCGTCTTCGGGGCGGTGTTCTCGCCGCCGGACCCGTTCACCCAGATCATGTGGGCGCTGCCGCTGGTATCGCTGTACGTGCTCAGTCTCGGCTTCTCGAAGGTCGTCACCAACCTCCACCGGGCTGGCGAGAACTCGCCGTCGGGTAGTGGCAACCTGCTTCGGACCCGCATCTACCAGCTACTCGGCATCGTCGGGTTGACGGCTATCGGGGCGTTCGTCGCCGTGAACGCAGGCGGGCTGGCGACGGTGAACCAGCAGGTCGTCTCGAAGCTCCCCGACTGGGTGCCCATCGGCCCGCTGTCTGTCGAGGGGCTCACCCCGTTCACCGGACTCGCCGGCGAGGTGCTCGTCGGTATCGAGGCCGGCCTCATCGTCGGGACACTCATCCTCGTCGCGTACACGGTCGTCGTGCTCCGACAGCCGACGGTCCCTCGCGGCGGGACCAGAACTGGTGACCCGACGGCCATCGACATCGGCAGCCTCGACGCCGCCGGTGTACGGGCCGCGCCGTTGGAGGCGTTCATCGAACTCTCCGAGAACGAGGCGCTCAAGCACGCCCGCGCCGCGATGGACGAGGACGACTCCGACCGGGCGCAGGCCATCCTCGACCGGTTCGACGAGGCCCAGGAGATAAAGGAGATGCAGGAGGCGGCCGAGTCGGGCGACCAGCCGAAGTCGCTCGCCGACCCGTCCTCGATGGGTGGCACCGTCGCCCCCGAAGAGGGTGTCGACGAAGAGGGGAACGTCCTCTCCCGGACCGCGGCCGGGGTACTCAACCCCTTCACCGAGGAGGAGACGACCGAGGAGGACATCGGCGGGTACTACTACGACCTGGCGTTCATCTTGCAGTCGCTGACCTCCAAGTTCTTCCGCATCATCGCGGTGTTCATGATCGTCCTCGTCGGCTCGTTCGGCTGGCTGTACGGCGGCGGCCTCGGCGAGATAAAGCGTAACTTCATCTCGCGGGTCCCGCCCGCTATCCGGGGCGACCCGGCGGCGGTCGGCTTCGAGGAGTTCTTCGTGGCGGGCCAGCCCCTCACGGACGCCATGACGGTAATGCCGGGCGTCCCCGAGGCGGCCACGAGCGGTCCGGTGAACCCGGGCGCGGTCGTCGGTGCACACCCCTACGGCGCGATAGTCGACGCGATGGGTGGACCGAGCGAGGTCGGGCTCATCGTCGCGCTTCACCCCGTCGAGGCGCTCATCTTCGAGGTGAAGGTGAGTACCCTGCTTGCGGCGGTCACGACGCTCCCCATCCTGCTGTACTACGCCTGGCCGGCGATGAAAGAGCGCGGCCTCGTCAAGACCGGGAACAACAACATGTTCCTCGTCTGGGGAGTCGCCCTGTTCGTCGGCTTCATCATCGGGAGCGTGCTCGGCTTCTTCGTGGTCGCCCCGACCATCATCTCCTACCTGGTCTCCGATGCAATCCAGGCGGACATAATAATCTCGTACCGCCTGCAGAGCTTCTTCTGGCTCATCTTCTTCACCACGGCGGGCATCGGTATCTTCATCGACATCCCCATCACGATGTTGCTGTTCCACCGCGGTCGCATCGTCCGGTACGAGGCGTTCCGCGAGTACTGGCGACCCATCATCCTCGGCATCTTCGCCCTGGCGGCGGTCGTCACGCCGTCGGGCGTCCTGACGATGCTCATCCTCGCCATCCCCGTCTCGCTCGCGTACGGACTCGGGCTGGTGATGCTCGGGCTGGTGACGTTCCCGTGGCGGGCTCGCGGCGGTGGCGGTGGCTCGAAGCCCGAGGAACCCGAGCCGGAATCGGTGTAACGCGCCCGGTTATCTTTCCAGAAGTAGTCAGTCGAGTAACGCCTGGAGTGCCTCGTCGTCGTAGTTGACGAGGAGGCGAGACTCCTGTTTGACCGTCCTGAGCACCACGTTCGTCGAGGAGTCGACGACGCCGTCCATGTCGATGATGCGGTCGATGAGTTGCTGAAGCTCTTCGTGGCCTCTGACCTGAGAGATGACGAGGAACGACACCTCGCCCAGCATCTGGTGGACCTGCTGGACGCCCGAGATGTCCGCGAGCGTCTCGCCGACGTCGTCGTACGCCTCGCCGTAGTCACTCTGTATCTGGGTGACTGCGGTCAGTTCGAACCCGAGCACCTGCGGGTCGAGTTCTGCGACTCGCCCTTCGAACAGGCCGTTCTCGCGGTAGGTCTCGATGCGGTAGTAGACGGTCGACGTGCTCACGTCTAACTCGTCGGCGAGTTCGTTCGCGTCTACTTCGCCGTGTTCGTCAAGCTGGGTCAGAATCTCGATGTCGATTTCGTCAAGCTCCATTATGTCGTCTATCACTGGCCGCTTTGCGTCTGGTTCCCGCTCGGTTCACTCGAACACCACCGGGCCGTCGTCGACGAGGTCGAAGTGGGCGGTGTCGCCACGTTCGACGGGGGTCTGGCGGCCCTGCATGACCACCCGCACGTCCGAGAGGGCAGCGGTGTCCGGCTCCACCACGTAGTTGGTCTGGTCGCCCTGGAAGTACCGTTCGACGATGTTGCCCGTGAACGCGCTGTTCTCGGGAGTGGTCAAAGAAATATCCTCTGGCCTGACCGAGACCGTCACCTCGCCCTCGACGGACTCGTCGGTGTGGAAGTCGAAGCCGTCGCTGCCACCGACCGAGACGACGGCACCGTCACCGTTGGTACTCGCGCGGGCGTCGAAGAGGTTGGTGTCGCCGATGAAATCCGCGACGAACGGTGTGGCGGGGTCGCGGTAGATCTCCTCGGGTCGCCCGACCTGCTCTATCTGCCCCTCGTTCATGACCGCCATCCGGTCGGAGAGGGTCATCGCGACTTCCTGGTCGTGGGTGACGTAGAAGAACGCGCCCTGGGTCTTCTCGTGGAGCTTTCGCAGTTCGACCTGCATCTGTTTTCGGAGCTTCCGGTCCAGGCTGGACAGGGGTTCGTCGAGCAGGAGGACGGCCGGTTCGTTGACCAGTGCTCGTGCGAGTGCGACACGCTGCTGTTGCCCCCCGGAGAGTTCGCCGGGGTTCCGGTCCTCGAACCCGCCGAGGTCGACGAGTTCGAGGTACTCGCTGGCCTTTCGCTTGCGTTCGTCCTCGTCGACGCCGGCCTTCCGCAGGCCGTAGGTGACGTTCTCCCCGACGGACATGTGCGGGAACAGCGAGAGGTGCTGGAACACGAGGTTCGTGTCGCGGTCCTCCGGTGGGATGCTCCGCATCTCCATCCCGTCGAGCCGGAGCGTACCGTCGGTCGGTGTCTCGAAGCCACTGATCATCCGGAGCGTCGTGGTCTTGCCACACCCGGACGGCCCGACCAGCGAGAAGAACTCACCCTGTCGGATGGTGAGGTCGATACCGTCGACCGCGGTGACCGACCCGAACTCCTTTCGCACATCGGTCAGTTCGATGAGCGCGCGTTCGTCATGCGGTGACATACCGCTCGGTTTACTCTCGTTCCTAATAAATCTCGGGGAGACATTTGGAAACCCGGCTGATTTCGGGGTGTAAAGTCCGGGACAGTGGTGAAATAAACTGCTTAGGTTGGTGAAGTTTTAATAGCTTTCAGTCTGTTCTCCAATATATGCCACGCGGTAGCAAAGACCATCACGAGGGTGAGATGGAATCGACACCGACCAGACGGCGTACGTTCCTGAAAAGTGCGGGTGCAGCGAGCGCGGCGTCGATGCTCGGCCTCGCAGGGTGTGTCGGTGGTCTGACCGGCGGTGGCGGGACGACGACCATCAACATCTACACCTGGGAGGAGTACAAGGACTTCAAAGAGCAGATCGAGGACAAACTCGACATCACGGTGGAGTACACCATCGGGACGTCCTCGGCGAAGATGTTCTCGGCGTTCAACTCGGGGCAGGACTCCCAGTACGACGTCGTCATCCCGAACAACAACTACATCCCCAAACTGCAGCAAGCGGGGCTGTTGGCACCGCTCCAGAAGGACGCGGTCCCGAACTTCGATAACCTGTACGGGAAGTTCAAGGAGTTCGCCAACACGCAGTTCGCCGACGGGGGCGACATCTACGGCGTCCCCATCCGGTTCGGCTGGTACGGCGTCTCCTACGACACCCGCGAGATAAGCGACCCGGAGAAGAGTTACTCCGAGTTGTTCAGCGAGGACAACAAGGGAGACATCATCATGTACGACAACCACTTCAAGTCGATGAGCGCCGCCGCGCTCTCGCTCGGGTACACGGACGCCTTCGAGGGCGCGAAGGTGAGTCTCTCGGACAAACAGATCGAGAAGGTCAAAGAGAAACTCATCGAGCAAAAGCCCCTGCTCCAGGGGTACATCGCCGCGGACCCGACGTACATCAAGTCCTTCCGCCAGGGTAACCACACCATCGGGCTCTCGGGGCGTAACGAGATCGTCGAGATGTGGGCCAACGGCGACGACTGGCCCGACCTGTACGTCCCCAAGGAGGGCTCGCTCGCGTGGTTCGAGGGCGCGGGCGTCTCCGCGAAGTCCGACAACAAGGAGATGGCCTGGAAGGTCGTCAACGAGTACATCGGCGCGAAGACCGGTGCCGAACTTGCCAAGGTGGGCTACTCGCCCAGCTGTAACCCGAACACGCAAGAGCACCTCTCCAGCGAACAGAACGACATGTTCGGCAAGGTCGACCCCGGCCGTCTCGACGGGTTCATCCCGTTCAAGGCGGTCGAGAACGAGGAGAAGTGGGTCACGGCCTGGGAGGACGTGAAGACGGCCTAGGGCCGAACGAGGAACATATTTATGTCAAACGAGCAGACGAAGCGGAAGCGACTGGTGGCGGCGTTCAGCGGGCGAACACGCCAGCTCCAGCTGGCGCTCCTGCCGAGCAGCCTCTGGCTGGTGTTGCTCCTGCTGGCACCCATCACGTTCATGGTGACCGTCAGCTTCCTGCAGGTCAACGACGCCTACCAGATAATCTGGGAACCGACGCTCCAGAACTACACCACGCTGTTCAGCGGCAGTGGCCCGTTCTGGGAGTCGTCGTTCTACAAGTCGCTCGTCCTGTCGTACGAGATCGCCCTGGTGACGACCATCCTGTGTCTCGTGCTGGCGTTCCCGCTGGCGTACTTCCTCGCACAGGCCGACGGGCGGACGTTCAAGATCGTCATCTTCCTCGTGCTGTTGCCGTTCTTCACGATGTACCTCGTCCGGGCGTACTCGTGGTTCCTGATGTTCGGGCCGAACGGGGTGATAAACGCGACGCTACAGACACTCGGCATCGTCGATGGCCCGGTGGCGCTGTTCAACTTCGGGAAGGTCGCCATCGTCGTCGGGCTGGTCCACGCGTACTTCCCGTACATGCTGCTGTCGCTGTACGCCAGCCTGGACGGCATCGACTTCACCCTGATAGAGGCCGCACGCGACCTCGGTGCGAGCCGGGCCGCCGTGGTCAAAGACGTCATCATCCCGCTGACCCTGCCCGGCATCATCAGCGGGAGCCTGTTCGTGTTCGTGCCCGCACTGGGCGCGTTCATCACGCCACGCTTCCTCGGACAGGGGAAGGTGCTCATGATCGGCCAGCTCATCGAAGAACGAATCAACTCGCTGTACGCTATCGACTACGGCAGTGCGGCGTCGATGTTCATCGTCGTCTCCATCGTCGTCGCGTTCGCCGTGGCGTTCCGGTACGTCAGCATCGAAGACATCGGAGGTGTGTAAGATGGCGACCGAGACACGAACCGACACCGACACTGGCACCGAGACGTCGTCGGGGCTGGTCGGCCACGAACTGCGCGAGCGACTGTTGAGCAGCGGTTTCCGCGTCCTCGCGGGGGCGTTGCTCGTGTTCCTGTGGATCCCGCTCGGGGTGATGGTCATCCTCTCGTTCATGGAGAACTCGAGCACCTTCTTCCCGTTCCGCGGGTTCACGCTCGACCACTACGCCGCCACGTTCGCCGACGAGGCGCTGATGAGTTCGTTGTTCACGAGCGTCCAGATCGCGACGTTCTCGGCGGTCATCGCGACCGTCCTCGGCGTGCTCGCGAGTTTCGGCCTCGCCCGGTACGACTTCCCGTACAAGGAGGTGTACCGCACGATTGGCATCCTGCCGATGGTCATCCCAGGCGTGGTCCTTGGCATCGCGTTGCTCATCTACTTCCAGACGCTGCTCGGCATCTCACCGGGGTTCCTGACGCTGGTGTTGACCCACTCGGTGTACGGCTTCCCGTTCGTGTTGCTCATCGTGACGGCACGGATGTACACCTTCGACGAGTCGCTGGAGGAGGCGGCCCGTGACCTCGGCGCGGACCCCCTGACGGTGTTCAGGGACGTGACCTTCCCGGTCATCGCGCCGGCCATCGGCGCCGGGTTCCTGTTCGCGTGGATTCGGTCGTTCGAGGACTTCATCCGCGCACACTTCGTCAAGGGCGTGATGGACGTCCTGACGACCACGATGTTCGGGATGATAAAGTTCGGGGCGGCCCCGAAGATGAACGCCATCTCGTCGTTCATCGTGCTCGTCATCGGTATCGTCCTCGCGGTCGCGATGAACCTGGGGAACGTCACCGAGTACGTCGCCGGGACCGAGAGCGAGTAGCTGCCGGTAGCGTTTGGAGAATTTCCAAACCCTCCTGTATATAATACATAATATCTTATACACAGTCCAAAATTTCATGTTTCTCACTATCTTTTAGTGATTAGTTCGTGTTACACACAACCGAGTGATGCCTGCTACCGAATCACTGCAGAACGCACCCGTCGCCTACGAGTACGACGGTGCGGACGACGTCGCTCGTATCACGTTGTCGCGCCCCGACAGCCTGAACGCCGTCACCAGACCGTTGTACGACGGCGTACAGGCAGCCCTCGAAACCGCCGCGGACGACGATGCCAGGGTCGTCGTCCTCGAAGGTGAGGGTCGCGCCTTCTGCGTCGGTGCCGACATGAAGGGGCACGACGAGGCCGAGCGAACGGCCGCCGAGAAGCGCGAGTACGTCCAGACCGCCCAGGAGACCTGTCGGGCGGTCCAGACGCATCCCGCGCCCGTCGTCGTGAAGGTCCAGGGATACGCCATCGGCGCGGGGGCGGAACTGGCGTTGAGCGCGGACTGTATCGTGATGGCCGAGGACGCCGAGATGCGCTTTCCCGAGGTGTCCATCGGGACCTACGTCGGCGGCGGCGTCACGTACACGCTCCCCGAACGCGTCGGGCGGGCGAAGGCGCGTGAACTCGTCCTGACCGCGGCGGCCGTCGAGGGAACCGAGGCCGCCGAGATGGGGCTGGTGACCGAGGCCGTCCCGCCAGCGGACCTCGACGACGCGGTCGACGACCTCACCGACACCCTCGCCAGTCACGCGCCCATCCCGATGCAGTACGCGAAAGAACAGTTCCGGCGCGAACCCGACCGCGACCACCTGCTGACCGCGGAGGCCGACGCCCTGCTGGCCTGCATGGAGACCGACGACTGGCAGGAGGGGGTCGACGCGTTCGCCGAGGACCGAGCGCCGGTCTTCCGAGGTGAGTGACGTGGCGGACGAACGGCTCGAGCGCATCCTCGACCCGGACTCGGTCGCCATCGTCGGTGCCTCCGCCGACCCCGAAAAGCGCGGCCACCAGGCCATCGTCACCCTGGAGGAGGGTGGCTACGAGGGCGACATCTACCCCGTCAACCCGAGCGAGGACGAGATACGGGGCCGCACCGTCTACGAGGCCGTCTCCGACATCCCGGAACCCGTCGACCTCGCGCTCGTCGTGGTCCCGGCTCCCATCGTCCCGAGCGTCCTGGAGGACTGCGCCGACACCGACCTCGCGGGGGCAGTCGTCGTCGCGGTCGGCTTCGGCGAGACCGACGACGAGGGAGAAGAACTCGAACGGCGCATCGTCGACCTCGCCCGCGAGCACGACGTGCGGCTCATCGGGCCGAACACGTCGGGGATGATAAACCTCCACGAGGGGCTGAACCTCGTCGGCGCGGAGAACGTCCCCGCGGGCGACATCGCGCTGCTCTGCCAGAGCGGGAACCTCGCCATCGCGCTGTTCATGGAGGCGATGGGCGTCCCCGGCCTCGGGTTCAGCCACTACGTCGGCGTCGGCAACGAGTCCGACCTGCGGTTCGACGAGTACCTCCCGTTCTACGCCGAAGACGAGCGAACCGACGCCATCACCCTCTACGTCGAGGGGATGAGCGACGGCCGGGCGTTCCTCCAGCGGGCCCGCGAGGTCGTCCCGGACACGCCCATCGTGGCGCTGAAAGGCGGCCGCTCGGCAGTCGGTAAGCAGTCGACCAGTTCGCACACCGGCTCGATGGCCGGCGACGTCGCGGTCGCCGAGGCCGTCTTCGAGCAGGCCGGCGTCGTCAGCGTCGAACGCGCCGACGAACTGCTGCCGACGGCCGGGGCGCTGGGGTCGCTCCCCGCCGCCGACGGCGAGAACGTCGCCATCCTCGCGGACGGCGGCGGGCACGCGACCCTCGCGGCCGACGCGCTCGCCGAGCAGGGCCTCTCGGTCCCGGACCTCACCGTGGAGACGCAGGACCGACTGCGCGAGGTCCTGCCGGACGCGGCGAGCGTCGTCAACCCGGTCGACGTGGCCGGCGGCACCGACGACGACCCGACCGTCTTCTACGACTGCGCGGCCGCCATCGCGGCCGACCCGAACGTCGACACGCTGTTGCTGTCGGGGCTGTTCGGCGGCTACGGTATCCGGTTCTCCGAGGCCCTGACCGAACCGGAACTCGACACAGCCCACGACATCGCGGGACTGGTCGAGGAGCACGACCTCCCTATCGTGGTCCAGAGCGCCTACGAGAGTGCCGACCCCGAGGCCCACGCAGTCCTGCGCGAGGCGGGTATCCCCGTCCAGGAGTCGCTGGAAGTCGCCACCCGGACCATCGCCGCGCTCGCGACCTACGGGGAGCACTGCGCGCGGGCCGACCGCAAGTCCGACTTCCGCCTCGAACCCGGTGCTGCTGACGACACGGTTCTCGGGGCAGTCGTGGGCGGCCGGAGTGGCGACCTCTCGGAGTACGACGCTCGCGAGGCACTCTCGCGACACGACGTTCCCCTCACACCCGCCGAACTCGCGACCGGTGCCGAGGAGGCGACCGCCGCGGCCGACCGCTTCGACGGCCCGGTGGCGATGAAGATCGTCTCGCCGGACATCGTCCACAAGTCCGACGTCGACGGCGTGGCACTCGACGTGACCGAGGCTCCGGCCGAGACGTACCGCGACCTCGTTGGGGCCGCCCAGTCCCACGACCCCGACGCGACGGTCGAGGGCGTGCTCGTCTCGCCGATGCGCGAGGACGGCGTCGAACTCGTCGTCGGCGTGGTCGATGACGACCAGTTCGGCCACGTCGCCATGGTCGGTGTCGGCGGCGTGTTCGTGGAGGTGCTGGAGGACGTGGCGTTCCGGGCACTTCCCCTGACGCGGGCCGACGCCCGCGACATGCTCGCGGCCCTCGACGCCCAGGAACTGCTCGACGGGGCGCGGGGCACGGAGCCAGTCGACCGCGAGGCACTGGTCGACCTGCTCGTCGCGGTGTCGGAGTTCGTCGAGGCGAACCCGCGCGTCGCGGAACTCGACCTCAACCCGGTGCTCGCGAGCGGAAGCGACGTGGAGGCCCTCGACGCGGCGATGACGGTCCTGCCGGCAGGCAGCACCGACTCGGGCGAGCCCCCCGTCGCGGCTACGGAGGAATCCGACGATGACTGACGCGGTCCTGGTCGAACGTCCGACCGAGCACGTCGCGACCGTCTTCCTCGACCGGCCGGACGCGATGAACGCCTACGACGAGCCGTTGCTGACTGGACTCGTGGAGGAACTCGAACGAGTCGCCGACGAGCCGTCGGTTCGTGCCATCGTGCTGACCGGCGCGGGCGACCGGGCGTTCTGCGCCGGTGTCGATTTGACCGACATGCCCCTGACTCCGGAGATGGACTTCGCGGACTACGAGCGCGGTCTTGGCCTGTTCCAGGACGTGGTCCGGACCATCCGCTCGCTGTCGGTCCCGGTCGTCGCCGCGGTGAACGGGTACGCCCTCGGGGCCGGCTGCGACACGGCGCTCGCCTGTGACTTCCGGATGGTCTCGGCCGAGGCCACGATGGGTGAGACGTTCATCGACGTCGGGTTCGTGCCCGGCGACGGCGGGGCGTACCTCCTGCCGCGGCTGGTCGGCGAGGAACGCGCGAAAGAACTCATCTTCACCGGGAAGACGCTCACCGGCGAGGACATCGTCGAGTGGGGGCTGGCCCGGTCGTGCGAGCCCGCAGACGAGCTTCGCGAGGCCGCGGTGTCGTTCGCCGAAGAACTCGCCGAGCAGCCGCCAGTCGCGCTCTCACAGAGCAAACGACTCGTCAACGAGAGCCACGACGTCGACCTGGAGACGGCCTTCTCCCACGCGACCCGGGCCCAGCGCATCTGCTCGCAGACGCGGGACCACGAGGAGGCGGTCGCGGCGTTCCAGGAGGACCGCGAGCCGGAGTTCGAGGGGCGCTAGTCCCCGAATCTGGCGGCCACCCCCGCTCTCGCGAGCGAGCAGTCGCCCCCGAGCAGGAAGAACCGGAAGCCCTCCTCCTCGCGCCGGGCCAGCGCCGCCCGGTCGCGGGCGGCGACCCCCGCGTGGATTTCGGTCGCCATGGCAGCGCGACGGACCGTCTCGACACCGTCTTGCACCGCGTCTCGGTCCTTCTCTCCGGGCGTCCCGTACGACGCCGACAGGTCGTTTTCGCCGACGAACGCCACGTCGACGCCCGGCACCGAGACGATGTCGTGGGCGTTCTCGACGCCCGCCGCGGTCTCCAGCTGGACGACCACCAGCGTCTCGTCGTCGGCCGACTCGACGTGCTCGTCGAACCGGTCGCCGAACCCGTTCGCCCGGACGCTCCCGGCGACGCCGCGGTCGCCGTCGGGCGGGAACGTCACGGCCCGGACTGCCGCCTCGGCATCGGCCGCGGACTCGACGCGCGGGACGATGACCCCGCCCGCCCCGGCGTCGAGCGCGAGTTTCCCGCCCCGGGCCGTCGCGTACTCGACCGAGGGGAGTCGAACGATGGGGGTCGCGTCGGGTTCGATGGCGCGGACGAGCGATTCGACCTCGCCGGGGCCAACCGGTGTGTGCTCCATATCGATGCCGAGCCAGTCGAGGCGGGTGGTCGACAGCGCCTCGGCCAGTCGGGGACTCGCCGACTCGACCCAGGCACCGAGCGCCGACTCACCAGCGGCCAGCGTAGCTACCGTCGCGTTCGTCATGGACGACCTGTCGGTCCGACTGGACAAAACGGTCGGGGGCGGTGGTGGCGAGGCGTCGTGACTGGTCGCGGACAGGCCGCAGGCATATCGCTTATACGCTTCTGTCGGTATTCTCCGAGTATGCCCAAGATAAGCGTCGAGATTCCGCAGGAACTCCTCGACGACCTCGACGACCACGTCGGCGACGACGGGAAGTTCGTGAACCGGAGCGACGCCATCCGGTCGTCGATCCGGAAGAACCTCGACATCCTCGACGAGATAGACGCCCGCCACGACCGACTCGACGACGACTCGTAGCCGGTTCTATCCCGCATCGAGGCACGCTACGGCCGGTCGACGCCGGTGAACGTGAAACGAGCACCACCGGACGCGCTGTCCGTGATGTCGACCGTCCAGCCGTGGCCCTCGGCGACCTGCGAGACGATAGCGAGCCCGAGTCCGGTTCCGTCGGACCCGGAGTAGCCGGATTCGAGCACCTGCTCGCGCTCGTCTTCGGGGATGCCGTCGCCGTCGTCCGCGACGAAGAACCCGTCCTCCCCACAGCGGCCGACGGTGACGGTCACGTCCGACCCGCCGTGTCCTACGGCGTCACCAGACTGGTTCTGGTGGCCTGTCGAGCCGTGCTCGATAGCGTCTTCGGCCTCGCTGGAGGCTCGTGGAACGGCATGTTCCACGGCGTCACCAGACTGGTTCTGGTGGCCTGTCGAGCCGTGCTCGATGGCGTTTCGGAACAGGTTCTCCAGTAGCTGTGCGAGGCGGGATTCGTCGGCGAGCAGGTAGCCACAGTGGTCCCCGACCCGTAACGTCGCGTCCTGTGTCTCGACGCTGCTCCACGCCCGGTCGGCGGCGGCCCCGAGGTCGACGACGACGGTCTCGTAGGCGTCCCGCCCCTCGCGGGCGAGCTGGAGCACGTCCTCGACGAGTTCTTCCATCCGGTCCAGGGACTCGTCGATGGCTTCCACCGCGTTCTCGTCGACTGCCTCGTCGTCTCCCTCGAGTTCGCCGAGGTAGGCCTGTGCGACCCCGAGTGGGTTGCGAAGGTCGTGGCTCACGATGCTCGCGAACGTGTCGAGACGCTCGTTCTGGCGGCGCAAGGCGGCACGTGTCTCGGTCGCGTTGATGGCGTACGCGATGGTGTCGCCCAGCTCGGCGAGGACGGTGCGCTCGGTCTCGTCGAGCCCGTCAGAGGCCGTCGAGCCGAGGACGACGACGCCGTAGGTCGTCCCCTGGTAGGTGATGGGGACCGCGG
Source organism: Haloarchaeobius ordinarius (assembly GCF_051801355.1). Lineage (GTDB taxonomy): Archaea > Halobacteriota > Halobacteria > Halobacteriales > Natrialbaceae > Haloarchaeobius. The sequence goes on from NZ_CP196560.1 coordinate 1,211,299, forward strand.
CGACCGCCTGTGGTGTCTCGCTGGTCATCGACGCCCAGTCGTCGCAGGCCGCGACACCGCTCGCGACGGCAACGCTGTCGCCGTCGAGTGCGGCCGGGAGCGGTGTCGCATCGGCCGGCATCGCGTCGCGTTCGTCGCCGTCACAGACCACCGCGGCGGTCGTGAGCGTCCCGGTGCCCGGTGTCCCCCACCAGGCGAACGAGTAGCCCCGGTCGCCGGCCAGCTGGGCGCACACCGTCGTCTCTATCTCGCTCCGGTCGGCCGCGCGGACGAGCGACTGGTTCACGTCCCGGATGACCTCGTTGATGCGAGCCTGCCGCTCGGCGCGACGGTCGGCTCGCCGGTACTCGACGGCGCGCTCGATGCGGTCGATGAGGCGCTGGTAGGACTGTTCGGCGGCGGTCCGGGGCACGTATTCGGTGACCCCGCGGGCGATTGCTGTCTCGGCGATGGCCTCGTTCCCCACGTCGGTGAACAGGACGAACGGGAGGTCGCCGTCGACCTCGCGGACGGTCTCGAGGAGTTCGAATGCCCCGACGAACTCGATGCCGTCCGGGCGGGGTATCTCGAAGTTGCTCACGACGCAGTCGATGTCGCCGGTCTCGACGACCCCTCTGGCGTCGGAGACGTCGCTGGAGAGGCGAAGACGCATCTCGTCCGTCTGGTCCTCGATGTGGCGGACGGTCTCGGCTGCGGACTCCAGTCGGTCTACCACCAGCACGTCGATGGCGTCCGACTTCATTACCCACCTCGATGCGAGGGGCCGGTAAAAGCGTTCGGCCCACGTGTTTTATTTGGTCGCCCGCCTCTTCCGGGGTATGGAGGGGATGGTCACCGTCGAGCACGGCCGCGAGGCGGCGCTCGACAGACTCGCCGACCACGTCGCCGCGGCCGACCGCGAGGTGGTCTTGCTCGTGCCAGCAACCGTCGTCGAGTACCTCGAAGACGAACTCGCGGCCGCCCGCGAGCGTGGCGTGCTCGTGGCGGTGCTGTTCGCCGGCGGAGAGCAACTCACGCCGGCTACACTGGCGCGGACGACGAGCGTCGCCCGCCGCTGGGACATCGCCGACGGTGGTCTGAGCATCGCCGCGTTCGACGGCGAGGCGTCGATGGTCGCCGGGCCCGGGGCGCTCACCACGGACAAGGCTCTGCGGACCGTCTTCCTCGCCGACCAGTTCTTCGAGGGCCTCGCGTTCAGCGCGTGCTTCGGGAACTTCTGGCCCGTGGCCGAGGACCTGTACACCGCCGACCCGGAGCCACTGCCGCGGACCTTCGTGAGCCTCCGCCACGCCGCCTGTACGGCGGCGCTGCATCTCCGAGATGGCCGGGCACTCACGGCTACCGTGGAAGCGGTCGAATCCGAGACCGGCGAGCAGCGAACGCTATCCGGACAGGTAATCAACGCCAGACAGAGCATCGTTTCGCCCATCACGGCCTCGTTCCCGCTGGAGAACAGCCTCATCCTCTCGTCGCCGTTCGGCCGGGTGAGCGTCGGCGATGAGGGCGCGTTCTTCGAGGACTACGGCGCGAACGAGGTCAAACTCACGCGGCGGGAGTGAGCTACTCTTCGCTCCCCGTTCTGGACTGGAGATTCTCACTTCGCTCGAATCTCCCTGCTGCTCGCGGCTTCGCCGCTCGCATTTCGAGGTTCTTCGTTACTCCTCGTCGACCGGTTTCGCGAAGCCAAAGCGCGGCTTCAGCCCCGTCACCTCGATGTCGAGCGTGTCGCCCGTCTCGACACCCTCGACGAACAGCGTGTACCCTTCGACCTTCGCGATGCCGTCGCCCTCGCTGCCCACGTCCTCGATGGTGACGGTGAGCACGTCGCCCTCGCGGACCGGCGCAGTCAGGCGGTGCTTGGCGATGAGGTACGTCTCGGAGGACTCGTCACGCGACGCCTTCGGCGTCGTCGTGCGGACGTACTGGAACTCCTCCTCCATGTCTTTCCGGAGGTCGTCGACATCCGGGCCCTGGAACACCTTCACGGCGAAGTCGCCGCCGGTGTCGAGCACGTCCAGTGCGGTCTCGAACGCCTGCCGGGCGAGGTAGACGGAGCGGGCGTGGTCGAGGTTGTACTCGCCAGTCATGTTCGGTGCCATGTCGGAGATGACCACGTCGACCTCGCCGCCGGCGAGTTCTTTCACTCGCTTTTTGGTCTTCTCTTCGGTCATGTCGCCCTTGATGGTCTCTATCTCGGCGTCGTACTCGTCGCCGAAGCCCTTGATGCGCTGGAAGTCCACGCCGATGACCTTCCCGCCCTCGCCGACCTCCTCGGCGGCGACCTGGATCCAGCCGCCCGGGGCCGCGCCCAGGTCGACCACCGTGTTACCGGGGCCGAACAGGCCCTCGCGCTGGTCGAGCTGTTTGAGCTTGAAGGACGCTCGCGTCCGGTAGCCCTGCTGTTTCGCCCTGTTGTACCATTGGTCCTTGCGCGCCATAGTCGATTGTAGAGGAGTATCGGGCCGAGTCGGTTAGGGGTGTCGCATCGTGTTCGTAGCGCTCTGGGAGCGGTTCACGCGGTGGTTCTCGTAGCGCGCCTGGAGTAGAAGCGACGGGGACCGGGGCCGGTGGACTGGAACGATGTCGCTGACTCCCTCGCCCACGCACACACGCGGGTGAAAGGGTGTCTTTTTAGGGCCCGATTTCGTACCCTGACTCAACATGTTCAAGGCCATCGTGAGCGCGGAGACGCTCAAGACGACGCTCGACTCCGTGAGCGTCCTGGTGGACGAGTGCAAGATCCACCTGAACGACGACGGGCTGGAGATTCGTGCCGTGGACCCGGCGAACGTCGGGATGGTCGACCTGCGGCTCTCCGCCAGCGCGTTCGAGTCCTACGAGGCAGACGGCGGCATCATCGGCGTCAACCTCTCGCGACTCGAAGACATCGCGGGCATGGCGGACTCGGGCCAGCTGGTCGAACTCGAACTCGACGAGGAGACGCGCAAGCTCCACATCCAGATAGACGGGCTGGAGTACACGCTCGCACTCATCGACCCGGACTCCATCCGCAAGGAACCGGACATCCCGGACCTCGACCTCCCCGCGGCGGTCAAGATCGAAGGCAAAGACATCAACCGCGCCGTCAAGGCCGCGGACATGGTCTCTGACCACATCGCACTGGGCGTCGATGCCGACGCCGGCCTGTTCTACGTCGACGCGGAGGGCGACACCGACGACGTCCACCTCGAACTCGACGAGACGGACCTCATCGACCTGCAGGCGGGCGAGGCCCACTCCCTGTTCAGTCTGGACTACCTCAAAGACATGGACAAGGCCATCCCGAAAGACGCCGAGGTCACGCTCGAACTCGGCGAGGAGTTCCCGGTCAAGCTCTACTTCGACATCGCCGAGGGCCAGGGGACGGTCCTGTTCGTGCTCGCACCGCGCATCCAGAGCGACTGAACCTCTCTTTACGTCTCACTCGTTTCCCACGCCGCGTAGCCGAGCGCGGCGGCGACCGGACACACCAGACTCCCGACCGCGAACAGCAGTGCTGGCGACAGTGACCACTCCGGGAGGATGGCGAGGCCGCCGACGATGGCCGCCGCAATCGCGCCGGTGAGCAGTGCGACCTCGGTGTCGCCCCCGCCGAGGGCGACCCCGGCGACGAAGGCGTGCCCGGCGGCGAGGAACGTCGCGCCGAGTGCGAGCACGACGGGCCAGTCACCGACGAGCGCGAAGTAGGCGAGGATGGGGAGGACGCTCACGACGACCGGCCAGCCGTAGCGGCGGACGTTCGCGAGGACGGGGGCGTACCGGTCGGTTGAGGACTCGGTCGCTGTCATACGTGTCGGTTGGGAAACGGCTGTAAAAAACGTTCGCTGTCGGGTGGTTCAGAGACTCCGGTCGATGACCGCTTTCGCCTCCCGCGCTGCCTGCTTCCAGCCGTAGCCCGCCTCGAAGACGTGCCGTTTCGAGTCGACGAGGTCTTCGGGCGTCTCCTCGGCGAAGCCGCCGCGTCGCCAGGTGCCGGATTCGTCGAGCCACTCCAGCACCTGCTCGCGTGTCTCCTCCCAGGTCAGGCCCACCATCTCGTAGTAGGCGACCATCGCGAACACGCTGTTGTCGTGACAGCCCGGCACCGAGCCTTTCTCGTAGATGGTCTGGAGGGGCTCGTACTGCGGTCTGGTGAGCCGCTCGCGGTACTCGTCCGGGTCCAGCAGTTCCAGACGCTCCCGGCGCTCCTCGACGCGCTGGACGTTGCGCAGGTACCGCAGGGCCCCGTGGTGGAGTCGGTCCCACTGCGCGAACTCGTCGACGGCGTCGCGGAGTTCGTCCTCGCCGGTGACGCCGCCCGAGAGGACGGCCAGAAGGTCCGCGTAGGCCTTCTCGACGTCGTGCCACTCGACGCCGGCGAACTCGCAGTCCGGGTCGTGCAGGTCGTTCGTGCTCCGACAGTCCGGACAGGGATACTCGAAGTGACGCGCCACTGGTCGAGAGAGTGGGAGGGGAAACAAAGAGCCTACTGGTTCGTCGATGGGTTTATTTCCTCCCGAGAGATGACAGCTAGAATAGATGCACGTCCGTCACTTCCGCTACCTCGGTGTCCTCCTGTTGCTGGTCCCGACTGGCTTCCTCGCGGTGTTCGGGTTGGAGTCGCTCTGGGGCGTCTCGACTGCGGTCTGGATCGGCTGTACCCTGCTGGCTGGCGTCGGGTTCGTCCTCGCCGGGTCCGACCGTGGGCCACTCGACCGACGGTGGCAACTGGCGGGGTCGTACCTTCTGGTCGCGCTGGCGACACTCGCGAACGTGGCCGACACCCTCGTCTCCGGCGGCCTGACCCTCCCGGAACCGTTCGCCCTGTTCTCCCTGCTGATGGCCATCTGTTTCGGCTACTTCGCGTACGCTATCGGGACCGACACCGGTGCCTTCGAGTTCGACTTCGGCGGGTGAGTTCCGCCGATAGACTGGTCACCCAGTCGAAACGTGTCAACATAACTCACATGTTGCTTATGCTTCCTACCGGTGTTCCGAACGTATGCGCCGACGTGTGTTCCTCCCGCTCGGGAGTACCCTGTTTCTGGCACCCGTCTGGCTGACGCTCGCGGTCGGGCGCGACCTGAGCGCCCATCCGGCGGTCGGTATCCCGGTCGCACTCTTCGTCGTCGCGGCGGTCTCACTGGCGCTCATCGGCGTCGAGTCGCGGCGGTTCGACCCCGCACGACTCCTGTTCCTCGCGCTGGTCAGCGCCGGCACCGCCATGTTCGTGAACCCGTTCCTGGCCGCAGTGACCGGGTCACCCGCGGACGCCTTCGGTCCGGCCGGAGCGCTCGTGGTCGGGGCGCTCGCGCTGTTCCTCGCCGCTGTCTCGGTCGCCAGTGAGCCGAACAGCGTCGTCGTCGGAGCGTGATTCGTCGCCGGCTACTCCCGGACGAACGCGACCAACAGCCCGAGCACCGGGACGAGCAACAGCCCACCGACGACGAACGGGACCCAGTGGAACGCGAACGCGTACAGTCCAGCCATCGCGGGTGGGCCGACGGTTCGGCCCAGGCTCCCCGCGCCCTGTGTCACCCCGAAGGCGCTGCCCTGTGACTCGGCACTCGCCGATTTCGACACCAGCGCGCCGAGCGCCGCGTTCAGCAGGCCGTTGCCGAACGAGAGCAGCGGCAGGACCAGCACGACCGCCAGCGCGCCCGCGGGGAGCGGTCCGACCGAGGGGAGCAACGCGCCGAGCGTCGGCGCGAACGGGATGGCCGTCACTGCGAGCGCCAGTGCTCCCCCACCCAGCACGGCCATGCGTTCGTCGCCGATGCTCGCCGAGACCTTCCCGACCAGTCCCGCCTGCACGATGACGCCGAGCACGCCCACGTAGGTCATGAACAGCGCGGCCTGCTCGGACTGGTACCCGAAGGTGTCCGCGAGCCACGGGATGAACGCGATGGTGACCCCCGAGAACGCGACCGAGACGAGGAAGAAAGAGAGCACCAGCCCCCGAAGGGCCGGGTCGGCCAGCGCGGTCCGGAACTGCCCGACCATGGTCTGGCGCTCGCCCGTCGGGCGCAACCGGTCCGGTTCGGGGAGGAACGCCAGCGCGACGCCCACGCCGAGCAGGGACATCCCGGCCGCGGCGAAACTGGGGATGGAGAACTGGGTCGCGGGGATGGCCGCCGGGAGCACGTCCCGCGCCGTCGAGACGACCGGGTCGCTGGCGAAGAACCCGCCCAGCGCGGGCCCGAAGATGAACCCGAGTGCGAACGCCGCCCCGAGGATGCCCAGCGCCTTCGCTCGTTCCGCCGGTGGCGTCACGTCCGCGACGTAGGCCTGGGCGGTCGCGATGTTCCCGCCCATCGCTCCGGCGAGCATCCGCGCCAGAAACAGCATCCAGAGCGCCCCCGCGAGGCCGAAGACGGTCCACGCCACGACGCTCCCGAGCAGAGAGAGCACGAGCACCGGTCGGCGGCCGCGCTGGTCAGAGATGCGCCCGAGCCACGGCGCGGCCAGGAACTGCATGATGGAGTACGAGGCCGCGAGCAGCCCGATGTAGAAGTCGCTGACTGCGAACGACCGGACGTAGAAGGGCAGGATGGGGATGACGATGCCGAATCCCACGAGGTCGAGGAAGACGACGAGGACGACGACCGCCATCGAGCGCTTTCGGGGTATCTCGCTCGGGGTCGGAACTGCTTCCTGGGCGTGAGTCGCCGCCATTTGGTAGGGCGTCGCAGGGTGGCGGGTTAGGTGTTGGGTTGCTGTTTTCGGCTGGTCGCTGGTTCTTGGATGGGTTCGAATCGGTTGGTTTCCGAGACTCGCAGTTCACTCGCACTGGTGGCTATGACCGCACCACAGCCTCCCCAGCCGATTCGCTCCACTGCGTTCCGCTCATCCCTCGCGCGCTCCGCCGAACCCCTCGCCGCCGCTCGGGAACCGGCTCCGAATCGCGCGCCGACAGCCGGGTGAACAACCGGTGGGCGCGCGCTGCCAGCATGCCGAGCGTGAGCGAGGCTTCTGGGCGATGTCGTGCGAGGGACGAGCACCGCAGGCCTGTGGCCGAGGAGCACAGTCGGCTGGGGAGGGCGAGGTGCGGTGCTGTGCGGGGCGGTTTCCACCGGCATCGGCGCGAGCACGCTGCTCGTCGAATTCACTCACGGTACCTGGTGGCCACCGAAGGTCTGAATCGGCCGACTCGAAAAACAAACGCTCACCCCGCTGAACTCACGACTGCCAGGTCAGACAGGTCGCCGCCCAGGTGTATCCGGTCCCGGCGGCGAGAAACAGCACCGAGTCACCGGACTCCACCAGCCCTCTGTCCAGCCCCTCCGACAGCGCCAGAATCTGGTCGGCGGACTGGACGTGGCCGTAGTCGTCGAGGTAGTAACTCTCCGAGTCGGGGTCACAGCCGAGTTCGGCACACACCAGTTCGTGAAACGACCGCTTCATGTGCGTCAGCGCGACGAAGTCCACGTCCTCGACACCCGAGCGGGCCATCGCCGTCTCGGCCACGTCCAGGAAGTTCGGGAGGCTGACCTCGGCGAGTCGCTCCTTCATCGACTGCTGGTCCGGTACGTCGAGGGTGTGCAGCCCCTGCCGGACCGTCTCGCCGCTGGCGGGCCGTTCCGAGCCCCCGGCGGGCATCACCACGTCGCGGGAGAACGACCCGTCGGTGAGTGCGGCGCTCTCGTGGACGTGGGCGCGAACCCGGTCCGACTCGGCAGCCGACTCCAGCACCATCGCACTCGCGCCGGAGCCGAAGTTGAACATGAACGACGACCGCTCGTTGTCGTAGTCGATGAGGTCTTCCTCACGGCTGGCCGTCACGAGCAAGACGGTGTCGACGTGGTCGGCGAGCAGTTGTGCCTTCACCTGCCGGATGGCGATGGGCGCACCGGCACAGAGCGAGTAGCTCTCGGTCGCGAACGCCGCCGAACACCCGAGACGCTCTGCGATGTCGGCCGCCGCCGACCAGACGATGTAGTCCTTGTACTCGCTGCCGTGGTACAGTACGAGGTCCACGTCTTCGGGAGCTACGTCGGCGTCCGCGAGTGCCTCGCGCCCCGCCGCGACGCTCATGTCGCTACAGTGGTCCGAATCGGGCGGACAGACGTGTTTGCGCCGAAGACCCATCTTCTCCGTGACCACGTCTTCGGGAATCCCGCTCCGGGCGGCGATCTCCTCGCCCGAGACGGTCTCGTCGGGGACGAACGTCCCGAAGCCGGTGAGGGCGACCGTCTCGAAAGACGCGTCCCGGGCCATCCCCGGGGTCACTGCAGGTACCTCTGGACGTGCGCCGGCAGTCGCTTCGCGACCGTCCCGCCGAGGCGTGCCCGGAGGGTGCCGAGCAGGCCGTGGGGGACGTAGAGGACGAACACGACGAACAGCAGGCCGATGTAGAGCCCTGCTCGCCCGTTCAGGAACACCTCGATGCCCTCACCGACGGTGAACCCGTTCCAGAGCACCGTGTCGAGGGTGCCCTGACCGAGGCTCTGACGGAGGTACGGGAGCAGGCCGCCGCCCTCCTTCGAGAGGAACTCGTGCAGGCCCTCGTGGAACAGGCGACCGAACAGCGGGCCGGCGAGGGTGCCGAACCCGCCGATGATCGACGCGAGAAGGGCGTCACCCGCCGCGAGGAAGTAAAAGGAGTTCTCGGGCGCGACCGAGCCCTTGAACCCGGCGAGCAGGCCGCCGCCGATGGCTCCGAAGAACCCGGAGATGGCGAACGCGCCCATCTTCACCCGGAAGGTGTCGTACCCGACGGCGCGGGCGCGTTCCTCGTTCTCGCGGATGGCGACCATCGCGCGGCCGAAGGGCGAGTGGAGGATGCGCTGCATCGCGAAGTAACACACCACGACGACGAGGCCGACCATGTAGTACGACACCTCGGTCGGGTCGAGCGCGATGGTGTGGCTGATGGGCTTCAGGAACCCGAGGCCAGTCAACTGGACGAAGTCCATCCCCCAGACGAACTGGTCGCCGAGCAGGCGGCCGATGCGCATGTTCAGGGCGTCGACGTACGGGACGCCGATGGCGAAGCCCTCCTGGATAGCGGCGGAGACGCCGTCTTGCGGGCTCTCGGAGACGTAGTCCCAGTTCGAGAACAGGACGTAGAGAATCTGGGAGAACCCGAGGGTTATCATCGCGAAGTACACGCCCGAGAGACGGAACGACACCGCCCCGAGGACCAGGGCGAGCGAGGCCGCCAGCAGGCCGGCGACGACGAGGCTCACCATGAACGGCGTGTTCGCACCAAGAACCGGGACCTTCCCGTTGGCGACGAGGATGACGAAGTACGCGCCGAGGCCGTAGAACGCGGCGTGGCCGAACGAGAGGTAGCCGGTGTAGCCGCTGATGAAATCGAACGACATGGCGAACAGGCCGAAGTAGAACACCGTGACCATGGTGTCCACGCGGGGGAGGAACATCGCCATCTCCGCACCGACCGGGGATTCGAGCAGGAAGGTGTAGACGAACGGGTACAGCCCGAGAGCAAGGATGACCGCGAGGTGGACAGACTGCTCGCGGGCGTACTGGAGCAGGTAGTGCTCGTCGGTGGAGTCGGCGGTTTGCGTGGCCGCGCCGGACCGTGTGGACTCCCCTGTCGAGGACTCCGCGGTCGCGTCGCTAATGGCCGCCCACCTCCTCGACGCCGTACAGGCCCTGCGGTTTCACGACCAGCATCACCACGAGGATGAGGAATATCATCAGCTCCGGCAGGGCGGAGAAGCTCACGATGTCGCTGGTGAACAGTTCCGTGGTGAGGGCGTCGACGAACCCGACGAGGATTCCGGCGACGACGGTCCCCCGGAACGTCCCCAGCCCGCCGACGATGACGACGACGAACGCGGGCAACAGCACCTCGGCCCCGAGGCCGATGCTGGCGGCCCACGCCACGTCCCACATCAGCAGTGTGCCGGCGATACCGGTGACGCCGACGCCGATGCCGAAGACGACGGTGAACGCCTGTCGGATGTTGATGCCGAGCGCCTCGGCCATCTCGGCGTCCTCGCTCCCGGCGCGGATGTACAGCCCGTACCGGGTCCGGGTGAGGAACGCCCAGAGGCCGGCGACGACGAGCGCCCCGAACACTATCTCGAACAGTTCGAGGCCGTCCACGCGTGCCCCGAGCAGGAGGAAGCTGTTCTCCGGGGACAACAGCGCGGGTTTCGTGCCGAGAGCCTCCTGCCAGTCCGTGGTCGGCTGCATGTCGTAGAACTGGAGCACCATCCGGAGGACCTCTTCGAGCACCAGCGTCACGCCGAAGGTGAGCAGTATCTGGTACAGCGGCGGCCGGTCGTACAGCGGCCGGATGAGCCTCACTTCGAGCAGGCTCCCGAAGCCGGTCAGGAGCGCGAACACCACGACGACCGCGACGAAGAACATCGCGAGGCGGGCGAGGTCGCCGCTCGCCTGCGAGACGAGCGTCACCATCAGCAGGCCGCCGAGGTACGCCCCGATGGTCGTCAACGAGCCATGGGCGAAGTTGAGCACGCCCATCAGGCCGAAGATGAGCGTCAGCCCGGCGGCGATCATGATGTAGAGTGACGCCTTCGCGAGGCCGTCGAGGGCGATGCCGACGAGAACGCCGAGGTCGGCGAAGTGCAGGACGGCGTCGACGAGCGAGACGAGCGGAATCGCCTCGGCGGCGGTTGCAGGACTCACGTCAGGTACCTCCGTATCTCTTCGTCGTCCGCACTGACTCCCTCCGTGGTATCGGTGTGGACGACCCGGCCGTTGTCCATCAGGTAGAACCGGTCGGCGAGGTCCATCGCCAGCGGGAAGTTCTGCTCGACGAGCAAGAGCGAGGCGTCCTCCGAGACCGACCGGAGCGCCTGTGCGACGTTCTCGACGATCTGCGGGGCCAGCCCCTCACTCGGTTCGTCCACCAGTAAGAGGTCGTTCTCGCCCACGAGGCCGCGGGCGATGGCGACCATCTGTTGCTGTCCTCCGGACAGATTGCCGGCCTTCTTCTCGCGGAACTCGGTGAGGTCAGGGAACGCCGAGAACGCGGTCTCAAGGTGTGAGTCGACGTTCTCTCCGTCTTTGACCGCGACACGGATGTTCTCCTCGACGGACAGTTGCGAGAACATCCGGCGGTCCTCGGGAATCCAGCCCATGCCGGCGCGGGCGACCTCGTGGGTCGCCGAGCCGGTCACGTCCTCGCCGCGGAGGCTGACCGTGCCCTCCCGGGGCGGCGTGAGTTGCAGGGCGGTCCGGAGCGTCGTCGTCTTCCCGACGCCGTTTCGCCCCACGAGGGCGACCGTCTCGCCGGGGTCGACGTGCAGTGAGACCCCTTCGAGGATGTGGCTCTCACCGTAGTAGGTGTGGACGTCAGAGAGTTCGAGCAGGTGGGCCGCGGAGCCGTCTCGACTCATGCGGCACCACCTTCGCTCTCGCCTGCGGAACCCGTCTCCGAACTCGCGACGTGCTCGGCGTCGGCGTCGTACCCGCCGAGGTACGCCTCCTGTACGTCCTCGTCCTCGCGGACGGCCTCGGGGTCGCCGTCGGCGATGAGGCTGCCGCGGTGCAACACGGCGATGCGGTCGGCGAGGTCCATCACCACGTCCATGTTGTGCTCGACGAGCAACACCGAATGGTCGGCCGAGACGTCCCGGATGAGGTCGACGATGTCGCCGACGCTCTCGGAGGAGACGCCCGCGGCCGGTTCGTCCAGCAACAGCACGTCGGGGTCGCCCGCGAGGGCGATACCGAGTTCGAGCTGGCGCTTCTCGCCGTGGCTGAGGTTCTGTGCGACCGTCTGTGTCTTCCCGCCCAGCCCGACGCGGTCGAGGATGGCCTCGGCCTCGGCGACGAACTCGGGGAAGGCGTCGACGTTGCGCCAGAAGCGCACCGTCGCGTCGCTGTGGGCCTGGGCGGCCACGCGGACGTTCTCCAGGACCGTCGCGGTCGGGAAGACGTTCGTTATCTGGTACGAGCGGTGGAGCCCGACCGACGCGGTCTGGTCGGGCCCGTAGTCCGTGATGTCTCGCCAGTCGCCATCGACGCGGAACTCGACGCGCCCCTCGGTGGGGGAAAGCGCCCCCGTGAGCAGGTTGAAGAACGTCGTCTTGCCGGCCCCGTTCGGGCCGATGAGCGCACAGCACTCGTCGTCCGCCAGGCCGAAGTCCACGTCGTCGACTGCCGTCACACCACCGAACCGTTTCGTCAGGCCGCTCGTCCTGAGCAGCTGTGCGGCCATCGGCCTACAGCGAGCACCCCATCTGGTCGGAGTCTTTCGGGATGGTGACCTTGTCGGCACCGACGCGGGCGACCGGGTCGCCCGGCATGATGGCCGCGCCCCAGTTGGACTTCCACTCGTCGCTGGTCGGGACCGGGTACGCGACCGTCATCTCGGAGCGGGCCTGCCCGTTGTACTCCTGATAGGTGTACCCGTCGGGGCCCTTCGGGGTGTCCGCGACGGTCATACCCCGGAGCGCCTCCGCGATGTCCACGCCCTCGGTCGACCCGGACGCCTGGACCGCCTGGTGGACGGAAGAGGCCGCAGTGAACGTCCCCGAAGTGAACAGGTCGGGGACCTTCCCGTACGCGTTCGTGTACATGTCGACGAAGGCGCTGTTGATGTCGTTGTCGTACTGGTTCCAGTGGTAGCGAGTCGTGAAGGGCCCGACCTCGGCGTCCCGTATCATCTGGGCCGACAGCGGCGTCCCGAGGATGTTCTGGAGCACCGACCCCACGACGGAGTTCGTTATCTCGGTCGCGAACCCGCCGAAGACGCGCACGTCGTAGTTCGCCGCCGTGGTCATGAAGTTCGGCAGCGTGGCGACGGTGAACCCGCCGACGACGGCGTCCGCCCCGGAGTCGACGGCGGTCTGGAACAGGCCGTCGAACTCGGAGTAGCCCTGCGGGACGAACTTCTCGCCGGTGATGGTGATGCCGTTCTCCTCGAGGACGGTCCGGTAGTTGCCGACGACGGCCTTCCCGAAGGAGTAGTCCGCGCCCATCAGGAACACCTTCTCGATGTCGGTCTCGTTGGCGACGTAGGTGCCGCCGGAGCGGGCGTCCATCGCCGTGTTCTCGTTCGCGCGGAACACCTGGTTCGAGCAGGTGTTCTCGTTCGAGGTGATGTCGGCCGAGGCGGCCGGGCCCGCGATGAACGGGATGTCGACTGCCGGGGTCTTCACGACCGTCTCGATGACCCGGATGGCCGACGAGGACGAGGAGCAGCCAAAGAGCAGGTCGACCTCCTCGTTCTGGACGAGGTCGGTCGCGATGGTCTGTGCCTGGTCGGCCGAGAAGCCGGTGTCCTTGAAGTGCAACTCCCAGGTGACGTCGCCGTCCTCGACGGTCCGCGTCCCGGTCTTCACGTTCGTCAGCGGGTCTGTGTCGGTCCGATACGCCAGCCCCGAGAGGAAGCCCCAGATGGACTGCATCCCGTAGTACTGGAGGTCCCCCGACATCGGCTGCATGATTCCGACCTTGACTGTCCCCGACGCCGACATGTCCGACTGACTCGTCGTCTTGGTCCCGCCGTTGCCACCGCCACCACCACCGCCATCGGTGCCCTCGGTCGGGGTCGATTCGGTCGTGTCCGTTCCCTGTCCACCGCTCGTACACCCGGCGAGGCCGCCGACCCCGAGTGCACCCAACGTTCCCAGCATTCGTCTTCGTGAGATGTCCACGCGCGACATGGTAAGATGTATCGGGACATATCTGGCAAGAATTGCGAGGTTAACATATCAACCTCCGTCGAGAAGCAGGTGCAGGCGGCCGCTCCCACCCGCTACCGGTGTGCGACCGAAATCGCGACCGTCACTCGTCGAGTTCCGACAGCGCCTCGACGACGCGTTCGACCATCTTCTGCTGGCCGCGCCGGAGGTTCTTCGAGACGGCCGGTTTCGAGACGCCGAACTCGTCGGCGAGGTCGCCGAGGGTGGTCTCGCGCGGGCTCTCGAAGTACCCCTGACTGGCGGCGGTCTCCAGGGTCTTTCGTTCCACGTCCGAGAGGTCGCGACAGCCGTCGATGAGCGAGATGGCCGCGCCCGCGTTCCGCACGATGTCGTTCATCGACGGGAGCGTGGTCGCGTCCCGGTCGAGGACGGTGAACTCGTTGTGTTTCTCCAGTTCGGAGAGCGTGCCGTTCGCCCGCCCCTCGTCGTCGAAGCCGACGTGCCACATCTCGCTCCCGTCCTCGATGTAGAACGGGCCGGTGATGTAGCCGTCGTTGCGGCGGATGGTCTGCATCGCGTCCGTCTGGCCCATCAGCGTCTTCAGGTGCGCGACGTTCTCCCGTTTCGCGAGCAGGTCGATATCGTGCATCTGGTCGTGGTCCTGCAGCGCGTGCAGGCCGTTGTCGAGCGCTCCCCTGTCCGCCCCTTCGACGACCATCCGACACTCCAGCTCCTCCGCGACCGGGTGGAACTCCCAGTGGGCGGCCGCGAAGGCGACGTCGTGATCCGCAGTGGTGTCGATGAACGGGCAGTCGTACTGCTCCATGTCCATCGAGATGTCTATCATGATGGTGTGTGACTAGTACACAAACATCGAACTGATAGTTCATAAACGTTGTCTTCTCAGTGTGGGTGAGTGTCACGGCTGCTTGCAGTACCATGGTTGGCGGTGCTTTTGTCGACCCACGCACAAGGACTGGTATGCGTTCGACAGCACGATTCGTCGGCGTCGACGGGACGCCCGACGGCTGGGTCGCGGTGCGGTACGGTTCGGACGGGTTCGTGAGTGTGGCGCGATACGAGGATATCAGGAACCTCTGGGACGACAACGCGGACGCGGAGACGATTCTGGTGGACGTACCCATCGGGGTCGCCGAGGATGCGGCCGCGCGGGAGCCGGAGCAGGCGGCGCGGGACGTGCTCGAAGAGCGGACGAGTAGCGTGTTCAACGTCCCGATTCGGTCGGTGCTGGACGAGGCGGATTACCACGAGGCCAATCGGAAGCAGAAGGAGCGAATCGGCAAGGGGCTCATGCAACAGACCCACAACATTACGCCCCTGATTCGGGAGGTAGACCAGCTGTTGCTGGACGACGAGTCGGACGCGACACAGGACGTGCTCCGTGAGTCCCACCCAGAGGTCTGCTTCTGGGCCTTCAACGAGGAATCAGCCATGCAGTTCTCGAAGACCGGCCAGCCCGCGGCCGCGTTCTGGGAGCGGGTCACGGTTCTGGAGCGTATCGACGCCGACTTCATCGACGACCTCGTCGCGGCCGGACAGTCGGTCGCGGAGTGGGACGACCCCGCCCCCGAACTCTCGAACGACGACGTGCTCGACGCGTTCGTCCTGGCGCTGACGGCGAAAATCGGCCACGAAGACGGCTACCGGACGCTGCCGGAGGAGCCGACGATAGACAGGGAGAACCACAGGATGGAGATGGTGTACGCGACCCCGAACTGACTCACTCCTCGCCGAACCGCGCTTTCACCGCCTCCCGGTCTATCTTCGACGGCCCGGAGGTCGGCATCTCGTCGACGAACGCCAGCTGGCGTGGACGTTTGAAGCGCGCGAGTTTCCCCTCCAGGAAGCCCGTCAACTCCTCCAGGGTGAGGCTCTCGTCGCCCTCGACTACGGCCTTCCCGACCTGCCCCCACTGCTCGTCGGAGACGGGAATCACGACCACTTCGTCGACCTTTGGGTGTTTCGCGACGACGTCTTCGACCTCGGCGGGGTAGACGTTCTCGCCGCCGGAGACGTACATGTTCTTCTTGCGACCCTCGATGTAGACGTAGCCCTCGCTGTCGCGCCGGGCGAGGTCGCCGGTGCTGACCCACCCGGACGCGAAGGTGGCCTCGGTCTCTTCGGGCGCACGCCAGTACCCGCGGGCGGCGTGCGGGCTGGCGATTTCGAGTTCGCCGATATCGCCTTCTGGAACCGGCTCGCCCTCGCTATCCACGATGCGCACGTCCACGTGCATGGCTGGGACGCCGACGCTGTCGGCCTTCTCGTGGGGCCAGCCCTCTGGCATGGTGAAGTTGTTCGGACCGCACTCGGTGAGGCCGTAGCCCTGCGAGAGGTCGACGCCGCGGGACCACCACGCCTCCATGACGGCCTCGCGGCAGGGGCCGCCGCCCGATTTCGCGAACCGGAGCGTCGAGAGGTCGGCAGTCTCCCAGCCGTCGGCCTGGGTCATCATCCGCAAGACGGCGGGGACCGCGACGAGGACGGTCGCGTCGCGCTCGTCGACGATTCGGAGCACTTCGTCAGAATCGAACTCCCGGGCGATGACGACCTCCGCGCCGAGGTGGAACAGGGGGACGGTGAGGACGTTCCAGCCGCCGGTGTGGAACATCGGGAACACCATCGGTGTCACGTCCTCGGGGCGGAGTCCCCATGCGGTGATGGTGTTGAACGAGTTCCAGACGATGCTCCCGTGGGTGACGACGGTCTCCTTCGGGGTGCCGGTCGACCCGCCGGTGTGCAAGAACAGGTGCGGGTCGTCCATCGACAGGTCGGCGGTCTCGACCGGCGAGTCGTCGTCGGGGAGCGCGGCCAGGAATCCCGGGAACGAGGAGTCACCGAGGCCGAGGACGGGCCCATCGTAGTCACAGGCGTCGTGGGCCAGCGCGTCTGTCAGCAGGTCGTCGAAGGGGGCTTCGACCACGACGAGGTCGGGTCCGACGTCGGTGACCAGTTCGGCCACTTCCTGGGCCGCGAGCCGGTGCGAGAGCGGTGCGAGCACACCGCCGGTCTTGCCCGTCGCGAAGAACAGGTCCACGAGTTCGGGCCGGTTGCGCGAGATGGTGACGACGCGACCACCGGCTTCGCCCGTCGCCTCCGGGCCGCTGGCCACACCGTGCTCGCGGAGGAGTCTCGCAGTCCGGTTCGCCCGTCGGTCGAGTTCGGCGTAGGTGTACGCTTCACCGGTGGTCGCATCGCGCAGGCCGACCGCGTCCGGCGAGAGACTGGCGCGGCGCGCTGACCACGCGCCGACCCACTCGTAGGGTGTGGGGCTATGCTGCATCGGCCTCGACGTGCTCGCGGATATCGGCCGTCACGGCGTCCGGCGACTCGATGAAGAACAGGTGCGAGCCGTGCTCGTACAGGTCGAGACTGCTCTCGGGCAGGCGTTCGTGGAGTTGTACTCCGTTCTCGACCGGGAGGACGCGGTCGGCGGTCCCGTGTAGTACCAGTGTGGGAAGGGTGAGTTCGTCGAGCCACTGCGTGCTGTCGAAGGCGGCGACGGCACCCGCCTGAGCGAGCCGCGCCTCGGGCGGGGCATCGGAGGTGAGTCGCCAGTCGAGTATCTCCTCGACCAGGTCGTCGTTGTCTTCCCAGAAGTCGTCGGACATCGCGGGCTGCATCTTGTACCGGATGGCTTCGCGCTCGTCGTACTCCTCGGGGACGTCGAACATCCGTCGCTGGGTCGCTTCCGGCGTCGGCACGGCTTCCTCGCCGCCGTGGGACGTACAGAGCAGGGTGAGTGTCTGGGCACGGTCGTAGTCGTAGGCGTACCGCTGGGCCGTCATCCCCCCCATGCTCGCCCCGACGACGTGTGCTGATTCCACGCCCTCGGCGTCGAGGACGGCCTCCAGGTCGCTGGCGAACGCCTCGATGCTGTAGGGAGACGTTTCCTGCCCCTCGTCCGGCCCCGGCGGTTCCGGGACGTCGGAATCCCCGGTCCCGCGGTTGTCGAAGACGATGGTCCGGTAGTCAGAGAGCCGTCGTCGCTGGAACCGCCACATCCAGCGCCCGTACCCGAGCCCCTCACAGAAGGCGATGACCGGGGCCTCTGCCGGCCCGTCGACCTCGTAGGCGATGTGGACCCCGTCGTCGTCCTTTTTCACGCGTTCCATGGCGCTGGCAACGACCGAGACGATAGAAAAGACCCCGTTTCATATGTTAACCCGTCACGCGCTCTGGTCGTCTCTCGCCTGCGGCGTGCCACTGAATGCCACGGCAGGCACGGCTTCACTGTCGAAGGACTCGGGGCCGTCAGGTTCAGGTTTCGCGCCGCCGGAGTTCGCACAGGTTGATATGTTAACGCATAACTTATACCCCTCCGGGGTAAGGGTGCCGATATGGCAGTAGCTACGGTGGGTGATCTGGCAACTGCGACGATGACAGTAACCCTCGAAGATATCGAAGCGTACGCGGCACTCGTCGGGGACGAGAACCCGATTCACATCGACGAAGCCTACGCTGAAGAGACGATGTTCGACGGGCGCATCGCACACGGGATGCTCTCGGCTGGCGTCGTCAGCGCCGCACTCGCCGACCTTCCGGGTGACGTAATCTACCTCTCGCAGGACCTCCAGTTCCAGGCACCGGTCCAGCCCGGTGACACGGTCGAAGCACAGGCCGAGGTCGTCGAGAACGTCGGCGGTGACCGGCTTCGCGTCCATACGACGGTCGAGGTCGCAGAGACGACGGTGCTCGCGGGCGAAGCGGTCGTCCTCTCGGTCCCCCACGAGTCGAACGACCCCGGTGTCGGCTCGGAAGCCGAAGCGGGCGCGGACTGAGACGGCCACACGGGCACGGGCACCGGCGACCGTCGCGTTTATCCGGACGCACCCGGAACTGACCGTCGATGGAGCGTCTTCACGCCCGGTATCCGTTCTTCGCGGCGGCCCGCGAGGCGGTCGACGACGCGGAGGTCGACCTCGGCGAGTTGGTGGCTCGCGAGGACGACCCCGCGGTCGATCGCGCTATCGAGCGGGTCACGACCGCCCTGACGGAACACACGACCGGCGAGATGCGACGCGATGCCCGGACCGAACTCCTCTCCTATCCGGTGGCACGGGTCCTCGTCTCGCTCGTCGACGACCCCGTGGTGACCCAGACCTACGCGAAAGCGGAGGCCGCCACGGCACACGAGCGCGTTCTCTCGGACCTCGATACGACCACACAGCTGAAGTCTGCGAGCGGCAGCGACCTCACCGTCGAGCGGTTGCTCCGGGAGTTCGACCTCGCCGGCGCAGTCGACGAGGCGGACACCGGTTACCGGGTCGCCGTCGGCGCGTACCTGCGGCTGACCGGCGACCTCGAGTCCGACTCCTGGCGGCTCCCGCGCCGCAGCCTCGCGGACGGGTCGGTCCCGGTCGGTCGCGACGAACTCCTCACGCTGTTGCGCGGAGCCATCGAGGAACGCGTCCTGCTGGGACTCCCGTTCTCGGTCCCGGATGTCATCGCCGAGCACCTCGACGACGAGGTCGAGCGCATCGAGGACGTCCTCTCGGACCCCGCACTGCCGACCTCGTTCGACAGGGTCGACCCCCAGTCGTTCCCGCCCTGCATCGACCACCTGTTCGAACGGGCGCAAGACGACGAGGAGGAACTCGCGCCGCCGTCGTGGTTCACGCTCTGTGCGTTCTGTGCGACGGTCGGGATGGACCCCGAGGAGGTCGTGGCGGTGACCCGCGCGGTCGGCGAGACGGCCGAGCGCATCCGCTACCAGATGGACAAACTCGCGCGCGA